>DATIKH010000070.1:0-13843 GCA_035477775.1 Bacteroidales bacterium
AATGGAGCTAAGCCAAATTCCGTGCAATAAAACATTGATAACCCCGACCTTTAGGTCGGGGCTAAAGAAGAATAAGAACAATGGGCTTTAACCCTGCCATTCATGGCGGAATTTGTAATTCCGCCCAACATAGCCCCAGCAAAGCCCATTCATAGCCCACGGTTTAAACCGTGGGCTATGTGTGTGAACCCGCAACCACCAACTGGCTGGGCGGAATTTGAACCGACCAAAGGGAGCTAAGCCAAATTCCGTGCAATAAAACATTGATAACCCCGACCTTTAGGTCGGGGCTAAAGAAGAATAAGAACAATGGGCTTTAGCCCTACCATTCAAGGCGGAATTTGTAATTCCGCCCAACATAGCCCCAGCATAGCCCATTCGTAGCCCACGGTTTAAACCGTGGGCTATGAAATTCCAATCGCCGCAATTAAAAAATAGCCCTGATAAACTCCTGCAAAAAGGTTGGGTGGATGAGGGAAATATACACTATACCATATACAGCGCCCCAGAAATGCACGTCGTGCCCTACATTGTCGGTACCCTTTTTGGCCATATACACCGAATAGGCCAGGTAAAAGATTCCGAAAATAAAAGCCGGAATTGGTATTGGGATAAACATTATGAAAACACTGCCTTCAGGATGAATAATGATGCTGGCAAACAAAACGGCCGAAACCGCCCCGCTTGCCCCAACCGAATTGTAGTAATAGTTTTTGCGGTGTTTGAAAAAGGCGGGTAGAACACTTACCAAAAGAGAGGAAACATAAAGCATCAGGTAAATGAACCGGCCTTTGACCCCAAACTCCAAAACAAGGATGTTTTCGACCAACGACCCGAACGAAAACAGCACAAACATATTCACCAGCAGGTGCATCCAGTCAACATGCAACAAGCCGTACGAAAAAAAACGGTAAAACAACCGGCGCTTACTTATTTCATAAGCATTGAACTTCATGCGCCCGAACATCAGACTGTTTCTGAACGCGGTGAAAGAAACCAATACCGTCAGTATTATCAGGAAAAGGGTAATGCTCATAACAAGATTTTCTACAAAGATAAATTTTATTGAATTTGTTTGTGGTTTTGCCTCATAAAGCTATTTTTGAAGGGTACAATTAAACCTGAATGAGTGAAAAACACGATAATCTGGGATTGGAACGGAACCCTTTTGGATGATGTGGGCATTTGTCTGGAGGGAATAAACAGGCTTCTCAGAAAAAGAAATTTAGCCAGTCTCAGCCTGAGTCATTATCGCGAAATATTTACCTTCCCGGTAAAAAACTATTATATGGCGGCCGGATTTAATTTCGACCGGGAGCCCTTCGAAGTTCCGGCAGCAGAGTTTATTAGCCACTATGCGCAGCTACTTCCCAAGGCCTCCTTGTTCGGTGATGTCGAGTCCATATTAAGCCATTTTAATGCAAAAGGATTCCGGCAGTTTATTCTGTCGGCCATGGAACAGGACACCCTAAGGAAATCGGTTCAGGATATGGGAATAGCCCACTTCTTCGAACAGATATGCGGCATTGATGATCATTTTGCCCACTCCAAATTAGAGCGTGCTAAAAAAATGATGGAGGCTGCTGCTATAAGAAGGGGCGAAGCTGTGATGATTGGCGACACCCTGCACGATGTCGAAGTTGCCGCCGGAATAGGAGTGGAGATCATACTCATAGCCAGGGGGCACCAAAGTCCCGAACGTTTAACAGGGGCAGGCACAAAACTACTACCCGATTTATTGGCTCTTAATGGGAAGGTTTGCTAACCTACCCAAAAAATCGCACAGTAAGGTTCAAAAGAAAAAGTACAGTTTTAATGGTACTTAATATTCATTTCCCTGAAGGTGTTGCCCTGTATAAGTTCTATTGCTTTTTTAATGGAGTCGTCATCCTCTGACAGCACCTGAATGAGGGCGTCGAACCCAAACAGATTTCGGGCTACCAATCCTTTGAGCTGTAAATCCAGAATATCCCTTAAAGCTGAAATATCTTCATTGTCTGGTTTTAATCCCTCCTTGGCCGCATAGGCCATAAGCTGGTTTACCAGAGCTTTATCTACCTCGAAATTCCTTATGAAGGCGTTTACATCCTGATAACGATTAGAAAGGCGTTCGCGGTTCGCATTGGTGTATTCGATTCCAAAATTGTTCAATACCCCGCTTCTTACCAGGCGGGCATAAAACTCTGGAACCCGGGTAGTGTCGATGGGTATAAAAAAATCAGGCATAATCCCGCCTCCGCCAAAAACCTCACGCTGGTTAATTTTGGTGTAAAAGCGAAGTGAATCGGGAAATGCAATGTTTTTGGAACTTACCAATTCACCCATTCGCAGCCTTTGCGTGAGTTCCTCGAAATATGCATCGCTGCCTTCGTCGTAGGGTTTTTGAATACTCCTGCCGGTAGGGGTAAGGTACCTGGCAGAAGTGAGTCGAATAGCCGAACCGTCGGGCAGGTCAAATGACCGCTGAACCAGACCTTTTCCGAAAGAGCGTCTTCCCACGATCAGACCACGGTCCCAGTCCTGAATGGCACCGGCAAGAATTTCGCTGGCCGATGCGCTGCCTTCGTTAATCAATACAACCAATTTCCCTTTTAAAAAAGAGCCCTTACTGGTACTGAAGTGCCTTTGGGTGGGAGCGGAGTGGCCCTGGGTATAAACAATCAGCCTGTTGGCTTCAAGAAACTGATCGGTAAGTTCAACGGCTACATCCATAAATCCGCCGGAGTTGAAATTCAGGTCAAGTATAAGATGTTCCATTCCAAGTCCTTCCAGCCGGTTCATGGCTGTAAGGAACTCGAGCATGGTTGTGCGTGCAAACCGGCTTATTTTTACGTAACCTATCCCGGGCGCCACCATAAATGCGGCATCAACAGAATTAATCGGAATCCGGTCGCGGGTAATGTTAAACTGAAGAACCTGGTTATTTCCACGCCTGGCAATGCCAACACTCACTTGCGAACCTCTGCGGCCTCTTAAACGGTCGAGCACAAACTGGTTATTCACCTGACTCCCAACCGAGGAGGTATCATTAATGGTTATAATTTTGTCGCCCGGCAATATTCCAACCCGCTCCGAAGGCCCCCCTGGAACAGCGCTTATAACAACAATGGTGTCATGTATAATGTTAAATTGTACGCCAATACCATCGAAACTTCCCATAAGTGGCTCATTGGCCTGGCGAAGCTCATCAGCAGTAAGATAAACGCTATGCGGATCCAGTTCGCGCAACATACCCCTGATGGCATTTTCGACCAACTCCGCATCACCAACCTTTTCGATATAATGCGACCTTACAATATGCAAGGCGCGAATCATTTTCTCGTACTGGATATTCCCTGTTTGAGCCTTAAGCTCTACCGCAAAGCAGCAAATGAAAGCTGCAAAAATTAAAATGCTTTTAATGGAAAAAACTGAAATCTTCATTATTGAAAGGAATTGTTTTTAAGTTACGACACCCAAATTTGGCATAAAATACATCAAAAATTAAACCAGATAAGCTTTTCGCCAAAATTACCCATTTTCGACGAATTGGTTGAGTTCAAATCCGGAAACCGATATTGTGCTAATAACGTTTTTGTGATTAATTTAGTTCGACTTATTTAATGTGCGATGGTTGCCGAACCAGAAATTGTACATGAAGCTCCCAAAGAAAGAAGACTTTTTCTGAAGTCTCTTGCCATTCCGTTTTGCCTGGTGTTGGCCATGTGGGTATTTAAGGCCATAGAGCTTATTCTGGATATACGTTTTACAGGATTGGGAATTTATCCGCTTACGGCTCAGGGACTTCCGGGTATCGTGCTGTCGCCCTTTATACACGGCGATTTTTCGCATTTGGCCGGAAATTCCATGTCGGTATTGGTTTTAGGAGGTCTTTTGTTTTATTTTTACAAGGACCTGGCATACAAGGTTCTTATTCTGGGATGGATTGTAACCGGGTTTTGGGTTTGGGTAGCAGCGCGCGATGCTTTTCATATCGGGGCAAGCGGCCTGGTTTACTGCCTGGCAGCTTTCCTTTTTACCAGCGGGCTTTTGCGCCGAAACCCACAACTGATCGCCATAACCCTACTGGTAGTATTTCTTTACGGGGGGCTGGCATGGGGTATTTTTCCGGCGGTGGAGCGGATTTCTTGGGAATCGCATCTTTTTGGCCTGGCTTCGGGTACTTTGCTGGCGATATTTTATAAAAAAGCCGGGCCTGCAAGGAAGGTTTATTCTTGGGAACTGGAAAATACGGAAGAAGACGACGGTTTTGAATCCGTGCTCCGAAAAGAAGTTCCCGATGAAGATCATTCCCGACCTTCATGATAATACTACCCTTTATCTGGTTATCTGAGTGTCGTGTGGATTTTGATTTAGTCCTTCATTACCGGTCAATATAGCCCTATAAAAAAACCTGAAAAGGGAAAACTCAGAATTAAAGTTTCGATTATTCCTTGCACTGTGGATACCGTATTACCTTAGTAAACAATGATATAACAAAGAAACATTAACCTTATTACCTTATGGATTTATTATTAAATGAGAGGTGAGTACAAAAGCTTAAACACCCATTAGAGTCTCAAATGGAAAATAAGGTAATAAGGTTCGTATGTTTGTGGCGGCCTCATTTTTACTAAGGTAATTAGGTCAGGAAGCGACCTGTGTCTGGTTTCAACCGGGAAACTTTTTTGTATTAGTCCCTCATTATTTGCAATATAGCCTTTGATAGAACAACATAAAAAAGTAGGTACATAAGAGTAGGCTTAATCCGCCCTTTCTATTTCGCGGCGGATATCTTTGCTTTTGATTGTTTCGCGCTTGTCATGCAGCTTTTTTCCTTTGGCAAGGGCTATTTCGAGTTTGGCAAGTCCCCTCTCGTTGATAAACAGAAAGGTTGGCACCAGGGTAAGTCCTTTTTCTTCGAGCTTTGCCTTTAGCTTACGTAATTCGCGGGATTTCATGAGTAATTTTCGCTCCCTTTTGGGTTCGTGGTTGTTGTATGTACCATAATCGTATTCGGATATGTGCATGTTTCTGACAAACAACTCCCCACCCGAAAAAGCACAATAGGCATCTGTAATATTAGCCTTTCCGGCACGAATCGATTTAATCTCAGTACCAGTAAGTACTATACCGGCAATGAATCTTTCAAGTAAAAAATACTCAAACCCTGCCTTTTTATTCTTTATGGATATTTTTCCCGCCATAGCTTTCGTTGAACGGCAAAATTAACAAAACCGGCAAGATTACAAAAAGTTGTTTTTTTTCTTAAAACAAAGAAATACAGTGATTTAAATAATTATTAAAAAGTTTGGTAATCATTCAAAAAAAATTACTTTTGCAAAACTTTAAAAAATACCAAAACTCATACTATGTACTGGACGCTTGAATTGGCTTCAAAACTAGAAGATGCGCCCTGGCCAGCAACTAAGGAAGAACTCATTGATTTTGCCCTACGTTCGGGGGCTCCCATGGAGGTAATTGAAAACTTGCAGGAAATCGAGGACGAAGGTGAGGTTTATGAAAGTATTGAGGATATTTGGCCCGACTATCCAACCAAAGATGATTTCTTCTTTCACGAAGATGAGTATTAACCAAGTAAAACATGCAGCCGGCACCAGCCGGTTGTTTGATTTTTGGGCTTCACCCGCTTGCAACCGCGTAATTTTTTTTCAAATTGGTTTACCTTTGCTTTTTTTATAGATTGCCGAAATTTTTAAAGCTCTTCCCCTAAACCTATGCTCAGTATATTAAAGAAAATATTTGGAAGCAAAGCAGACAGAGACTTCCGAGAGATTAACCCATTGCTCGATAAAGTCTTCGCTGCCTATGAAGCCATCAGCAAGCTCGACAACGACCAGCTCAGGGCCAAAACACCAGAATTTCGCCAGAAGATCTATGAACATGTAAGGGCTGAGCAGGAGCAGATTAACGCACTCCGGCAGAGAATCGAGCAGGAGTATGAGATGGATATCGAAGACAAAGAAAAGATTTATCAGCAAATAGATTCTATTGAAAAACTTCAGGATGAAAAAACCGAAGCCATTCTACTGGAAATCCTACCGGAAGCTTTTTGTGTGATAAAAGAAACTGCCCGAAGGTTTAAAGAAGGCTCAGTTGCTGTAACAGCCACTCAAAACGACCGCGACCTGGCTGCCGTACGACCGAGTATAACGATTCAGGGCAACACGGCTGTATTCCAAAACCAATGGATCGCCGGCGGAAACCTCATCACCTGGGATATGGTGCATTATGATGTGCAACTTATCGGAGGTATCCATCTACACACCGGAAAGATTGCCGAAATGGCTACCGGTGAAGGGAAAACCCTTGTGGCCACCCTGCCGGTATACCTGAATGCCCTTCCGGGCAAAGGTGTTCATATTGTAACGGTGAACGACTACCTATCCAAACGCGACTCCGAATGGATGGGGATGTTGTTCGAGTTTCACGGGTTGAAAGTTGACTGCATCGATAAGCACGAACCCAATTCGCAAGATCGCCGAAAAGCCTACCAGGCTGATATTACTTACGGTACAAACAACGAATTTGGATTCGACTACCTGCGCGACAACATGGCCAGAAATCCGGAAGAACTTGTGCAACGCAAGCACAATTATGCGATTGTTGACGAGGTTGACTCGGTATTGATCGACGATGCCCGTACACCGCTCATCATTTCTGGACCAACTCCGCAGGGCGAAAAACATGAGTTTCACGAGCTCAAACCAAAGATCGAAAAACTTTATAGTGCTCAGCGCAATCTGGTTACCAATATGTTGGCCGAGGCCCGTAAGTTGTTAACCGGCCGCGAAAACGAAATCGACGAAAAAAAAGGAGGGGAACTTCTTTTGCGTTGCCACCGTGGCCTCCCAAAAAACAAGGCCTTAATCAAGTTCCTGTCAGAGTCGGGTATGAAGACCATCCTGCGCAAAACAGAGAATTTCTACATGCAGGAACAAAACAAACACATGCACATCATCGATGATGAATTGTTCTTTGTTATAGAAGAAAAGAACAACTCCATTGAACTTACCGATAAGGGCATCGACCTGATTACAAGCCAAACCGACGACCCCAGATTTTTCATCCTGCCCGATATGGGCTCGGAAATAGCCGAACTTGAAAAGTCGAACCTTTCGGCCAAAGAAAAACTTGAAAAGAAAAACCTGCTGCTCAGCGATTTTTCCGTAAAAAGTGAGCGCATTCACACCGTTAACCAGCTTCTTAAGGCATACACCCTTTTTGAAAAAGATACCGAATATGTCATCATCGACAATAAGATAAAGATTGTAGATGAGCAAACCGGCCGTATTATGGAAGGCCGCAGGTACTCCGACGGGTTGCATCAGGCCATTGAAGCCAAGGAAAACGTAAAAGTGGAAGCGGCAACCCAAACCTATGCGACCATTACATTGCAGAATTATTTTCGCATGTATCGCAAACTGGCAGGTATGACCGGAACCGCTGAAACCGAAGCAGGCGAATTTTGGAGTATCTATAAGCTCGATGTGGTGGTAATACCAACCCACCGCAAAATCGTCCGGATCGACAGCGAAGACATGGTTTATAAAACCAAACGCGAAAAGTACAATGCGGTGATCGACGAGGTAAGCGCACTGGTGAATGCCGGAAGGCCTGTACTGGTTGGTACCACATCCGTAGAGACTTCCGAGCTCCTGAGCCGCATGCTCAACCTTCGAAAAATTAAACACAATATTCTAAACGCCAAGCAACACCAGAAGGAGGCGCATATTGTAGCAGAAGCCGGTAAGGCCGGAACCGTTACCATTGCTACGAACATGGCAGGTAGGGGTACCGATATCAAACTTGGACCAGGTGTTAAAGAGGCAGGTGGGTTGGCAATCCTGGGAACCGAACGCCATGAATCACGACGTGTTGACCGCCAGCTTCGCGGTCGTTCGGGTAGGCAGGGTGATCCGGGTTCTTCGCAATTCTATGTTTCGCTCGAAGATGACCTGATGCGTATTTTCGGATCTGAAAGGATATCGAGAATTATGGACAGGCTGGGCCTACAAGAGGGAGAAGTAATCCAGCACAGCATGATCACCAAATCGATCGAAAGGGCGCAAAAGAAGGTGGAAGAAAATAATTTCGGCATACGCAAACGCCTGCTCGAGTACGATGATGTGATGAATGCCCAGAGGGAGGTGATTTACCGAAAGCGCCGGAATGCCCTGTTTGGAGAAAGGCTGGCGGTGGATATCGCCAATATGATGTACGATACCTGCGAACAGTACATCTCCGAACATCAGGAACAAGGAGATTACGAAGCTTTTGAGATGGATGTTATCAAAACATTTGCCATTGAATCGCCATTCCAGCCACAGGAATTTTTAGAGGGTAAATCTGAAACCCTTACTGAAACGCTTTATGCAAAGGCCATTCAAAGTTACAAAGTCAAAAACGAAGGTATTGCTGCTTCGGCCTTTCCGGTAATCAAGGATGTGTATGAAAATGCTGCCCAACAGTACGAGAATATTGCCATTCCGATTACCGACGGCCAGAAAAACCTCAACGTGGTGGCCAACCTCAAGAAGTCGTACGAAACCAATGGCCGCGAAGTTGCCCTGTCAATAGAAAAAAGCATTACCCTGGCATTTATCGACAATGCCTGGAAAGAGAACCTGCGCGAAATGGACGACCTAAAACAATCCGTACAGAGCGCAACTTACGAACAAAAAGACCCTTTGCTCATCTACAAGTTTGAATCATTTCAACTTTTTAAAAGGATGATCCAAAAGGTAAACAAAGACATCATTTCGTTTTTGGTAAAGGCGAGGCTTCCGCTTCAGAGTGCCGACCAGGTAAAACGGGCTGCAGCCCCCGAACGTACCGACATGAGCCGGCTACAGGCCGGAAGAAGTGATTTTGGAGGTGGCCCCAGAAAGAAAACAGAACCAGTTAGGGTTGAGAAAAAAGTAGGACGCAATGAGCCATGTCCTTGCGGAAGCGGTAAAAAATACAAGCAGTGCCACGGATGATCATAGGGTTGATTCAATATGCTGATAAGTGAGACACAGATAAGGGTTAGGTACGGCGAAACCGATCAAATGGGATTCGTCTATTATGGCAACTATGCGTTGTATTTCGAGGTTGGCAGAGCCGAAGCCATGCGCAAACTTGGCATGAGCTACCGCCAGATGGAAGAAAAGGGTATATATATGCCCATCTCACAATTGAACGTTAAGTATATCCGTCCGGCCCGCTACGACGATCTGTTAACCGTCCGTACCATCGTTAAGGAAATGCCCGCTTCAAGAATGATTTTCGACTACGAAGTGATAAACTCCGAAAATATCCTGCTTTGTACAGGAAATACCGTTCTGGCCTTTGTCAGGACCCAAAACAACCGGCCTTGTGCTGCCCCTGACTGGTTTCTAGAAATATTGGCTCCGTTAATGAAAGAACCCCTCTAAAAAATTCAGAACTATGAATATGGAAATCATTTTGGGCGAAAATAAGCGTGTTGAAGCCCATTACAAAGGATTTGTAATACATACCGATCAGCCCGTAGCTGCAGAGGGAGATGGAAGCGCCCCGGGGCCTTTCGACCTTTTTCTTGCCTCCATTGGAACCTGTGCCGGATTTTATGTGAAAGGATTTTGTCAGCAAAGGAACATTCCGACCGATAATATTCGCCTGGTACAAATCATGCACCGAGATACCGAAACCCGCATGATCAAAAGCATTGAAATCAACATCCACCTGCCTGCAGATTTTCCCGAAAAATACCGCGAATCGGTCATTGCAGCCGCCAATGCCTGTACCGTTAAGAAACATATAGCTCATGGCCTCGATTTCATTATGAACACCATAATAGAGTAGTTCTATGGGAAAGAAAACTCTTGTTCTCGGTGCGAGCACCAAACCCGACAGGTACTCCAACAAAGCCATTGTATCGCTTGTAGAGCACGGGTTCGAAGTGGCCGCCATTGGCCGAAGAGAGGGTAGGGTAGGTGGGGTACCTATAGTGAAAGGCCTTCCGGATCTCCAAAATATTCACACGGTTACACTGTACTTAAGTCCGGCCAACCAGGAAGAGTATCTGGATTACATACTACAATTAAAACCCAAACGCATCATTTTCAATCCGGGTACCTGGAACCCCGAACTTTCGGAAAAAGCTGAGAAAATCGGAATTGAAGTAGAAATTGACTGCACCCTGGTAATGCTCGGAGCAGGGTGTTATTAAAGTTTGAATCAGAACATTTGACAAAAAAATGATGGATACAAAAAACCTTGGATTTAATTCAAAACTCATTCACGCCGGGAATATTGACGACCAATTTGGTAGCGCTACCGTTCCCATCTACCAGACAAGTACCTTCCGTTTTAAAGATGCAGATCACGGCGCCAAATGTTTTTCGGGCGAATCGGATGGCTACATCTATACAAGAATAAATAATCCGACCATCGATGCCCTCGAAAACCTTGCTGCCACACTGGAAAACGGCTATAGGGGTATCGCTACCAGTTCAGGCATGGGAGCGGTAAACACCATTTACATGGGATTGCTTACAAAAGGCGACCACATGATTAGCTCAGCAGCAGTATATGGCGCTTCGCGGGTTATTATGGAAAAACAATATTCGAAGTATGGAATTGAATCTACTTATGTAGATACATCGAAGCTTGATAATATCCGCAAGGCCATCAAGCCCAACACCAAGGTTATTTTTATTGAAACTCCGGCCAATCCTACAATGGATATTACCGACCTGGCCGGGGTCGTAGAAATTGCCAGAGAGCATAACCTGATTACCGTGGCCGACAATACATTTTGCAGTCCATATCTGCAAAGGCCGTTGGAGTTTGGATTCGACGTTGTTTTTCACAGTGTTACGAAATTTCTCAATGGACATGCCGACGTGGTAGGCGGAATCATAGTAACCCGCGATGTTGCCTTGGATAATCTTCTTCGGCCGGTTATGATCAATTTAGGGTGCAATATGGATCCACATCAGGCTTACATGGTAATCCGCGGAATAAAAACCCTTTCTTTGCGCATGGAACGCTCGCAGCAAAATGCTATGAAGATTGCACAGTTTCTTGAGTCGCATCCAAAAGTATCTTCAGTGAAATACCCCGGTTTGGAGAGCCATCCTCAGTACGATTTAGCGAAAAGGCAAATGAGCGGCCCTGGTGCTATTATAAGTTTTGAGTTGAAAGGTGGACTCGAAGCAGGCAAAGTTCTTATGAACAACGTGAAACTTTGTATGCTTGCCGTTTCATTAGGAGGCGTAGAAACACTCATTCAGCATCCTGCAAGCATGACACATTCAAAAATGAATTCGCAGGACAAGTTTCGGGCCGGAATTACGGATGGTTTGGTTCGGTTTTCAGTTGGAATTGAAGATGCACGGGATATAATTGCCGATTTGGAACAGGCATTAATTAAGGTTTAAGAAACTTGATTGCCCCGGTGCTCGTAAATTATTTCTAACTTTGTGCATGACACTTCAGTGTAGTTTGCTCATACCAATTTATGGTTTGCTCTCTTAATAATATTTGCCCTGTATGGGATTCCCAAATACTTTAATTAGTAGTAATTTTTAATTTTTTTTGATGAAAACGAAGGAACCACTGAACCCCAAAGTTGAATCTGACGAACTAGGGGATGAGACTCTGAAGAATGCAAATCCCGAACCAAACGACCAACCGACCAACCAGGACACCGAACAGGAACATATCCCGATAGCGGCATTGGAAACAGAACCAGAAACAACCGATAATCAGGAGGTAGTTTCATTTAGAGGTTTGGCCATTAGCGAACCCCATGATGATATTGAGGAAGAGGAGGATGAGGTTGACCTTGCTGGGGTTCTGGCTGTAGGGGAGGACTCGGCCGAAAAGTACGACAAAATGAGCCAAACTGAATTGGTTCTGGTTCTCGAAGCCCTTGTAAAAAACGAAGACATAAACTTCATCCGCAACCACATTGGTTATGTAAAGGCTGCTTTCAGAAAAAATCTCAAGGATGAAAGCCTGGATACTTACGAAAAGACCATTTCGCAGCAGGAGGAAACTGAAACGGTTCAACTTCCAGCCGAAAAAGAAACCGACCCTTTGGTAAAGCGTTTTGAAGATGCCCTTTTGGTTTATAAAGATAAAAAGGCCCAACACGATCATGCCGCCGAAAAACAAAAGGTAGAAAACCTAAAAGCAAAAGAGCAAATCCTTGAGGAGCTCAGGCACTTGATCGAATCGGAAGAAGAGCTTAAGAAAACCTATGATAAATTTCGTGAGCTGCAGGAGAAATGGCGCAATTTTGGCCCTGTTCCCCAATCAGCTAAAAACACCCTGTGGAATAATTACCATTTTCTGGTAGAGAAATTCTTCGACAAAATAAAAATCAACAAGGAACTCAAAGACCTTGATCTGAAAAAGAACCTTGAGCAAAAAACCCTGCTTTGTGAGAAGGCAGAGGAGTTGCTTTTGGAACCATCCATAATCATTTCTTTTCAGCGCCTTCAGAAATTGCACGAAGCGTGGAAGGAAACCGGCCCGGTGCCAACCGACAAAAAAGATGAAATTTGGGATCGGTTCAAGGCTGCCACCGAAAAACTCAACCGCCGCCGCCAGGACCATTATGACTCCCTGCGCAACGACCAGCAAAAAAACCTGGAAGCCAAGATACTGCTATGCGAAAAAGCAGAATTGCTCTCGGTTACAACCCCTGAGACCCCACGTCAATGGCAAAACCTAACCAACCAGATCAACGAGCTCTTTCTTGCCTGGAAAACCATTGGCTTTGCACCCAAAAAAATCAACAATGAAGTATGGAACAGGTTTAGGGCTGCGCTCGATGCTTTTTTCCGCAACAAAAAGGAATTTTTTGGCAAATTCAAAGAAAACCAAACCGAAAATTATAATCAAAAACTCAACCTGTGCATGCAGGCCGAGGCACTTAAGGACAGCACAGATTGGCGCCGTACCACGAACGAGTTAATCGCCTTGCAGCAGGAATGGAAAAAAATTGGACCTGTGCCAAATAAATTTTCGGATAAAATCTGGAAAAGGTTCAGGACTGCATGTGATGAATTCTTCATGCGCAAGGACCAGCATATTTCGAGCCTGGAAGGAACTCAGGAAGAAAACCTCAAATTAAAGAAGGAACTCATCAGCAAGATTAACACCTGGGATTATTCCTCCAACAACAACGAAAACCTCCGTACTATAAACGAGTTTCAGCGCCAGTGGATGGAGATAGGCCATGTGCCGATAAAGTATAAAGACAAATTGCAGGCTGAGTATCGAAAGTCCATTGATGATCAGTTTGAGAAGCTTGGAATAAGCCAGAAAGCAAAAAGCACCCTGTCGTTCAGATCAAAAATTGAAAACATTAAGCAGGCCCCAAATGCAAATCAGGTTATCTCGAAGGAGCGGAGTATCCTTTTGAAGAGAATTAGCGATCTGCAATACGAAATAAAGGTTTGGGAGAACAACATCGGTTTTTTTGCTTCATCGAAAAAAGCAGATATCCTCAAAAGCGAATTTGAGGAAAAAATTGAGCGGGCCCGCCAGGAGATTACCATTCTGGAGGAAAAGGTTCGCATTTTAAGGGAGCAATAAAAAAATGCCGGGTTTCCGGCATTTTTTTTAATAATAATTTGGCCCTTGTTTTGTTATTACTTAAGCGGCATTTCCGAATAAGCTGAATTGGCTTCGCGTTATGAAATGCTTGTTGAATTTACATTGTTGAACCTAAATTGATTGTTTATGAAAAGGATTTTATTTGTGCTGCTTTTTATGGTTTCTTCAATCACCCTGGTGCATTCGCAAATTGCCTCCTTTGGATTGAAGGGCGGATTGAATTTCTCGAGCATACCTGATCTGCAAA
>DATIKH010000071.1:0-11827 GCA_035477775.1 Bacteroidales bacterium
GCAACAGACCCCAGGATATCTTCCACTCCCATGGCGTAAGCCCCATTAATGGTAGCTGCATTGATGATTTCTTCGGGGACCATCTTCAGAAGTATGGCAGCAAGCGACATAACCAGTTGCATATTGCCAGAAGGTGAAGACCCAGGATTGTAGTCGCTTGCCAGGGCTACCGGAAGTCCGGCATCGATCATTTTTCGTGCAGGTGGATATTCCAATCCCAGGAAAAGCGCCGCTCCGGGCAATAATGTTGGCATGGTTTCGCTACCCAGGAGCAGGTCAATTTCTTCGGGCCCTGTACATTCCAGATGATCGACCGACAATGCCTGGTATTTAACCCCTACCTGAATGCCTCCCGAAAAGTCGAGTTCGTTGGCGTGTATTTTGGGCTTTAGGCCATATTTGATACCGGCCATCAGCATCCTCTCAGTTTCGGCCGGAGTAAAAAATCCCCTTTCACAAAAAACATCGATAAAATCGGCGAGGCCTTCGCCTGCAACCATGGGAATCATTTCATTGATTATCAGATCAACATACTCGTTCTGACGATGCTTGTATTCGGCAGGTACAGCATGTGCTCCTAGAAAAGTAGCTTTAATGGTAAGGGGGCTGAAGCCTTTCAGTTTTTGTATTACCCTGAGCATTTTGAGCTCACTGTCGGTGTTAAGCCCATAACCGCTTTTAATTTCTACTGCTCCTGTACCCAAATACATGATTTCATGCAACCTCCCCAAAGCCTGCCCGATTAACTCTTCTTCGGTGGCTTCTTGCAAACGGCGGGCAGAATTTAAAATTCCGCCACCCCGCCTGGCGATTTCTTCATAGGAAAGTCCCCGAATTTTGTCAACAAATTCCATCTCACGGCTTCCCGCATATACGAGGTGGGTATGCGAATCGCAAAACGATGGAAATACCATTCTCCCCTCAGCGTCAATACGCAGAGTTGCCTCCTGACCGGCCTGAGTATCGACTGGGCTAGAATCAATATCCTCCATTGGGCCAAACGCCTTTATAGTATCACCCTCGATAAGTAGCCATGCATTTTCGATCACGGGCAAAGTTGCCATATCTTTTCCTGCAACGCAGGTGCGGGGTTGGGTTTCGGTCTGAACCAGTGACTTGATGTTGGTAATAAGTATGCTCATGAAACTTGGAATGATACTAAATTTTAGGTTACATAAAATCGGTTAAAAGGTCATTTCGGCATAAAAAGCCAAAGAAAAGCTTTTTATAAAAGAGCAGGCCAGCCAAAAATTTTATCCGGAATTTTGGCAAAGGTAGCTAAAATAAAGGTAAAGGTGCGAAGCGATAAAGCAAAACCGGAGCCAGTTTATGACTCCGGTTGCTTAAATAAAATCATGATTCAAAGAAACTCACTACCGGGCCGGGGGGGTGCGCGGAAGTGTAATCTCTTTGGTTATACCATTGGCCGTTACGGTAGCCAGGTTGTCGCAGGCACCACTGCCATAATCGAGCACAAAGGAGTTGGCGCCATGGACAACTGTAATGGCTCCTTCAACCAGCCAGAGACAACTCATTTTGTGAATAAGCGGCTTGGTAATATTCAATGAATATTCTACACCTCTCCTGGTAATGCCTGATGTTGAACCTGCAATGCTGAACTCATCGTCCCAAATAAATCGCAGGGTGCCAATTCCCGCAGTCCAGGTCCGTGTAATGTTGGATGTACGGGTGATGGTTGAACCGTCGGCAAAAGTAATTTTACCTCCACTCAGGGCAAGGTTAAATGTAAGGCCATTGATATTGGTTAGTGTTTTGGTGCCTTCAACCAAATGCCCGTCGATGCGGAAGTTCTGGTAGGTCAAACTAATTGAGGTACCAGCAATATTGATCGGACCGGTAGCAACAATCCGAATAACACCATTTTTTACCGGAGCATCGCCTACCTTCCAATTCCTGAAATCAACAGTTACCTCGACAGGAAACCCCGGATGTAGCTGTTGGCCAGAAACATTTCTTATGGTTATAAGACGATCTCCTGTGGTAACAGGCGCTGAAGGTTGCTGCGACAAGGTGGATGCTGATTCAGTGACTATTTCAGGATCACCCCCTCCGAGCGGAACATTGGCAGAAGCCCATGCACTGCCAGCCTCATTAATTACCAGGCTGAAGTAGGCCTCGGCAAGGGCTTCGTCTTCTGCAATCTGAACTTGCGCTTCGATAGAATCGGAATCCTTTTCGCAGGCTACAAGTCCTGTCATTAGCAGGCCTAAACACAAAATTTTAATAGCGGACAAACTTTTCATAGATAAAATTTTAGGGTTATAAAAACTTTTTCGAAATTACGGGACTAAAAATGAATTATTGATGAAAAAACATTTTCCTATACATAAATACGCTTTTCCTCTTCAATTATTGCTTATTTATAGGCAGGTTTGATGATTTTTATAAATTTTTTACAATCCGCAACTGTCTTAAAATCAATTTGTTATAAATTAAACTATGAGATAAATTAATGAAAATCAGCCGGAAGGCTAAAATTAAAATTTTTAATAAAACTGAAGAGATTTTAAAGTTTAGACGACAAGAAACTCCGACCGAGTGTTTTTAAGAACAATATACATAAAAATAGTTTGTAACGGATTTAGTGTGTAACTTGACACAAACCAGGCCTACCGACGTCTAATCAACAACCAGGAATCCAGGTGTTCTGGAAATTCATTTCTTATTCGGTTTACCCGCGTCCTGGCGAGGGGTTCCTCATTAAAGGAATCGACGCTTACACGGTGCATTCCGGTTTCAGAAATCAAGATAACGGGCACAAAACCTTTAGCTCTAAGTATTTGAACAAAGCGATTGGCATTTTCGAGAATTTGAAAACTTCCCAGGATAACGAAATATTGGTTGGCATCGTGGATTACCTGATCGGTAGGACTTGCGAAAGCAAACCGCTCCTCTCGTGTTGGCACCGGGCTAAGGTCCGGGAGAACAACCTCACCAACTTCGTCAATGGTGCCACGGGGTGCAGGCGTGGGAGCTTCCGGAATGGTCATGAGTTTTGCGCGGCAACCCGAAACCGCAAGAGCTAAAAGAAAAACTACAAAAAAAATAAATTTTGACCTTTGCATCTACGCTTATTATTATAAAAACTTACAATATCCTTAAGTGGTTTCAAAAATCAAGCCAGAATTCAAAACAGATAAAATTCCGACTATGCAATACCAGCTATTTTGGGGAGAAGATATGCTGATATACTTAAAATCGGGCAGCTAGAATTTGTCCCCCTCAAAATGAAGGGACAATCATTCAATGTTAAAACAAAGATAAACCTTTTCTTAATTCAGAATGGTTAAAAGGCATTAAAATATAAGAAACGCAGATACAGGCCTAAAAAAGTACCACAAAACGAGTATGTAAACAATCGGAAATACAGATACAACAGCAGAATGAGCCAAAATTTAATTTAGCTGACAGAGTGGTTAAGAAGACCGGGCGGTTAATTAATTGCGCTGGATGCAGTATCAAACTCGCCCTCAGCAGGGAGCTCTATGCCGGGGTTTTGAGCAAATTCACGCTGAAAAAGAATTTGCTGAACGTTTTCAATCAGGCCACTAAGGTTCATGCTGGTGTTGGA
This sequence comes from Bacteroidales bacterium, assembly GCA_035477775.1. GTDB lineage: Bacteria > Bacteroidota > Bacteroidia > Bacteroidales > UBA7960 > UBA7960. The sequence continues at coordinate 3,593 of DATIKH010000071.1, forward strand.
AAGTACAATCAGCGTTGCATCGCTGTCAATAAAGCGTTTGAAAGATGTTCGAAATCCACTCCAACGACCGGGGTGGTGCACTATGCGTTGATCGAGAAATGTCTGAAGCCTCCACCCAAGACCGTAATTGATGGTGTTTTCGTTTTTCAGGCGGGTTTTTTCGAAAGCTTTCTCCCATAGACTTGTGGAGAGAAGTTGGTTGGCAGCTATGGCCCGGTCCCATTTAAACAAATCTGCAGCTGTTGAAAATATTCCTTTATCGCCCATGACTCCATCATGGCTTACCTGCTGTATCAATGCATGACCACCCCGCACGGGCCTGAATCCTAATGCCCTGGGCGTATTGGCAGCAGTCTCATCATGGGCATCGAACACAAAAGTATCGTGCATACTTAAAGGAGCAAAAATATTGTCGTGCATGAAATCAGGAAACCTTTCCCCCGAAACCCTTTCAATTACCAACGCCAACATTGCGTAGCCGGTATTGGAATAAGAGAACCTTGTTCCAGGAGTAAAATCAAGTGGACGTCGTTGCCTAATGAAGGTATTCAACATATCCTGGTTTGATGGCATACGGGAATTTGCCCAGTACCGTTCCATAACCCACATATAATTTTGGATGCCCGAAGTATGGTTGAGCAGGTGGCGCACCGTAATGTTGCGATAAGGAAATTCATTAATGTAATGCACCACAAGGCTGTCGATATGAAGCTTTTCCTGCTGATGTAAAATTAGGACTCCTGCAGCGGTAAATGTTTTAGTAATGCTTGCCAGCTGAAACGGAGTCTGGTGGGTAAGAGGTATTTCATTACGCAGGTCGGCATAACCCATGGTACGGTTAAACAGTATGTTTCCGTTTCGGGCAACCAGCACATGCCCGTTAAAGCCTGTAGTGGTCATCAGGTTTGTTACTCTTTCATCAAACAACCTGATATCCTCTACCGTAAATATTGGAATTTTTGCCTCGGGCAAATCAGAAGGTGCCTCAGCCCGGATTGAAGGGGCGTTAAAACTACTGTTATTCGAAAACCAGGAAAGAAAACTGATTAAACCAACTATTACTAAAACCCGCAGCATACAATCAACTTAAAACTCAACAATTCGTATTCTTTAACTCCCATTATTGCCTGAGTGCCTCTCAGGCCACCTATTTTACAAAAGAGCGCGCAAAAATAGGCAGAATTGTTAAAAAAAAACTCATTTTACCAGTGCAATATTGTAAAGCTTTTAAAAAAACCTGACATTTTATTTTTTTGTCAATTGATTTTTTATTTAATTTTGCCACTCCAAAAGAACGCCCTGCGTTCGATTTCTTCCTCCTTAGCTCAGTCGGTTAGAGCATCTGACTGTTAATCAGAGGGTCCTTGGTTCAAGTCCAAGAGGGGGAGCAGAAAAAAGAGCCATCCACGAATACCGTTGGGTGGCTCTTGTATTATACGGCTACTTCATTTAAAAGGTTAGCTCCATTCTCAAAGATTTTCTAAAACCTTACACCCACGCTTACATAGGTTGTTCTGCCTTGTCCGGGCAACAGACCAGGGCCGGGATAACCTCCTGCCCTCCTGGTGGAATAAACTTCATCGGTAAGATTGTTAACACCTACCCTAAGGTTGAAATTGTTTCCGAAAAAATAGGTGGCCGACAGGTCAATAATCTGGTATCCATCAATACGGCCAATGGTTCCTGCAGCATTTGGAGCCACGGTATTGCTTGCATCAGTAAAAACTTCTCCAACAGTATTGAATTGGGCCGTTACCGAAAACCGGTCGTACTGATAGGTTAGGCCAATGCGGTGGATGTGTTCCGGGGCATTTTCAACCCTGTTGCCTGTTAGGTCAAGCGCAGGATTATTCCACTCGGTGTATTGGGCATCAATGAATGCCAAAGAGGCAAACATGGCAATATTACCAAACCTTGGATTGCTTGTAAAAAGTTTTAAAGGCTCAAATTCAATGAAACTCTCGATACCCATGCTTACAGATGTCCCGATGTTTGTCCTGAAGATTACCCCATTCTGATTGATGTTTCCAATTCTATTGCCATACTTCAGGTAAAAAACTCCAACATCGAATTTCAGCGCTTCGGTAATCCTGCCCCTGAAACCGGCATCGAAATTAAATCCTTTCTGGTCGCGCATTTCCGGATCGATAATATCGGTGGTGGCCGAAGGGGTCAATTCTGCAAAAGTTACCGGACGAAACGCCTGCGAAAAATTTGCATAAATATTGGTGGTGGCAGTAGTTTGGTACTCCAGTCCGAGGCCTGCAAGCAACAGGTTGCGGTTATGATGCCTGTCGCCAATATCTCCACCGGTAGAATTGATCAAGCCGCTGGCATTATTGTTAATAATTTCAAGACGAACTCCGGGTGTTACAGAAAACCTTGGTGTGATTCTAAACAAGTTTTCGGCAAAAAAGGCAATATTATTGGTTGTAAAAAACAAGTCCCTGCCAAATTCGTTGCCATTGGGCTGCAATCGTGCAATGCCAAAATCCATGTCACGACCGGTGGTGCCAATACCAAGTTGCAACCTGTCAGTTTGCCCGTAATACACCCTCACTCCTGCCGAAAGGGCATTATCGGTATTAAACAGACGGTATTTTTTTAAGAACCTGGCCTCGGCGCCCAGATTGAAATACAAATCGCGATCAACCTGGCGGTTGTTGTAGCTGTTGATGTTTACGTTGAAGGTGTCGGGAACATGAATCGGGCGAACATAACCCACGCTGTTTCGCTCGGCCAGAACACCGAAAACTTTTAGATTTAGTTTTGCTGTTTCGCTGAACTCATAATCCAGTATCAAAGCTCCAACATTCCAAGGAGTGCTAAACCAGTTGCGCTCCCTATCCGACTGGCGGGCATCGGTGGCAAACAATACATCGGTAAGTCCGCCGGGTTGCTGGCTCATATAGTTCATGCGGGTATATTCTAGCCTCACGTTGAGTCTTGGATTAAAAGCATAATTCATCCGGATAAAGCCAGTATTGATGGTATAGCGGCTGTTATTGCGCCAACCCTCGGCCGAACGTTGATGGTAGTAACCAAAATACGAAAATTTCCCGATGGTGCCTCCAACTGCATTGTATGAATTGAACAACCCATAGGAACCGACAGTTTGTTGCGCTTCAAAGGTTATTGCACGATCCGGAGCCGGGTCTTTTAAAACAAAATTCAACAGACCGCCAAACTGGGGCCCAAACTGCAATGAGGCTGCCCCACGAACTACTTCAATATGGCATACAGCCTCCATTGGAGGAGTGAAATAGGCTTCCGGATAACCGAAAACCTCACTGCTTATATCATAACCATTTTGCCTGACATTGAATTCCCACGACCTGTTGGGATTGAGCCCCCGTGTGGCAATGCCAAGCTGAATACCGGTACCGTCATTTTCCCAAATACTTATCCCGGGAACTTTTGCAAAAACCTGGCGGGGATTGTTTATGGAAAGATCGGCATCAAGCGTCCTTAACCTAATCACCTCGTTCTTTTTACCGGCATAAATTTTAGTCCCCTGAATGGCAGGCAACCTCCCTATTTCATTTCTGGGGGCATCCGCCCTAATGGTAAATTCAGTTAAAGGAACTGTTGTAATGATGTTGATTTCTTCAGCTCTGACTGACAATCCCGCAAAGAGAAAGGACAAAACCAGAACCAGGATTACTGCACTGAGAGGCTTTTTCATTTTTAGAAATATATTTTGGAGTAAATGTGTTTAAAATCAACCATGAACGCATGCTGAATTGATGTCGAAATTTCGTTTGAAGGCAGGCAGGTTTGATGGCTGGCAATGATTAGGTTAAAAATTACTGCAAAGATCTTGTGCGGCCTCTTCGTGGACAATCCCATGTTTGTGGGATTTTTTGCAAAGATTCTGATGGTTGGTGCCAAAGGCGTTTGGTAAAAAAACTATTGTATCCTGTTGGAAGACGGAAAAACCTAGGCCGTTTTAACGTCAACTTTAATTATATTGCTCATACATGCGGACGATAGCAGATTTTTTTGAAAAAGACCTGAACCTTGTCAGGTAGCATTTTGTTTAAAACACCCGAAGTTGCGGGCAGTTAAAATATCCCTAAAAATGGGGATGTTTTGTTGTTTTGCTAATGCCCAACTTTGTATAAGGATCAGGTTCATAATTTCAAGCCTTCCTCTGTTCTTAACTTTTGCAAAAAAATTAAAAAGAACTGCCAGAGTTGGTTTGAGGATTTATGGCAATCACATGAATTGTAAAAACGGAAAGATTTTTCACTTAAATTTTTAACTATGACCAAGTTTATTTTAAGTTTTGTTTTTGTAAGTTTACTTTTCGCATCGGGCGCAATTGCACAGTTTTCAGGCCCGAGCCAAAGGAGGGAGCCTGTCACTGTAGAGCTGGTACGTCAGACGTTACCCGGAAGGTATGTAACAGTTATTGGTAACATAGTTGCCCATCAAAGAGAAAATTATTATACCTTTCGGGATGCAACCGGCGAAATACGTGTTGAAATTGAGCCTCATGTTTGGCAGGGCAGGGAAATAACTCCGGATATCCGGGTGCGGTTGACAGGCGAGATCGATGCCAGTGTTAGGGGTAGGTATATCTGGGTGGAAACCTTGCAAATTGTTGAATAAGACACAGGGTTGAAGTCTGCCAGTCGTTTTTTTGCCAACCTCTTTATCATTTCACATGATTTACGGGTTGGCCTTAAGGATTTTTTGAATCAATTATTGCCTGTAAATTATTGATTTACCGAACCATAAATTAGCTTCAAGATGCAACAATCAGAAACTTCAACCCCAAGAAAAAACTGCAGAACATGGGTTCTTTACGTTATCCTGGTATTGCTCCCATTTAAGGGGGCTATAGCCCAGTCATTAAAGGTTTATATTTCGGCCGATATGGAGGGCATTGCCGGTGTGGTAAGCAGCGACCAGGTAGTTGCCACCGGAAACGACTACCACCTTGCCCGTCAATGGATGACTCAGGAAGTAAATGCGGCAATTCGCGGGGCGTTGGATGCCGGCGCTACCTCGATTACAGTAAACGACTCGCATGGGAATATGCAAAACATCATCATTAGCGACCTTGACCCGGCTGCACGACTGATTAGCGGTGTTTCCAAACCGTTGGGCATGATGGAAGGAATTGATGAGACCTTCGATGCCGCCATATTTATCGGATACCATGCCAAAGCAGGAACCCGCGACGCAGTCCTTGACCACTCTTATGCAGGTGCGGTTGTTTATTCAGTAAGGGTAAACGGCAAGGAGGTACCTGAATTAGGTCTTAATGCTTTGATTGCCGGACATTTTAATGTTCCGGTTGTATTTGTTTCGGGCGACAGGGCTGCTTGCGAGGAAGCCAAAGAAATTTTAGGAAATAATAATGTAACCGTCTTGGCTGTAAAAGATGGGATTGGTCGTTATGCAGCCAACAGCATGTCGCTTCAAATGGCCCAGACATTAACACACCAGAAAGTGAAAGAGGCCCTTCAGCGCCGCAACGAAAAAACACCATTCAGGCTTATCCCTCCATTCAATATTGAACTTACCTATTTGCGGTCGTCGCAGGCCGATCTGGCAACGCTCATTCCCGGAGTGAAACGCCTGGATGCAAGAACAGTGCAAATTACATCTGACAATATTATTACTGGATTTAAATTTTTCCGTGCCCTTATTGCCGTTGGCCGGTATAATTAACATCTGCTATCTTTTTCACCCTGAAATACGCGGTAAAGCAAACTTTCGTTGCCATAAATCCGATGTGTGAAATGACCGGTAAATATTTTGCAAGTATTTCAAGCTTGTCCAATAACTGATTTTGAGCCAGCATATCGCTCGACAGTTTGGATGTTTTTTAACTAGCAAAGCTGTTTTGATTAAATAATTCAGACAGGCGGCTAAGGTTTTTGGTTAAAAGCGCAGAGTTACACATTTAATTAGGGTAATTGGAAGTCCGATTTGGATCAAACTACTCATTTTATCCTGTATCCCAAAAACTTTAAGTCCCTTCACAAATATTTGGATACTTTTGTGCTCCTCTGTTTTTATAGATGAACGCATTGTAAATATTACGGTACTATAAGAATTTATGTCGTTGCATTCGATCAGCTCTGAAATACATCGCCTGAAACAAACAAGAAACGCGGTCATTTTAGCCCATTACTATCAGCCACCCGAAATTCAGGATTTAGCCGACCATGTTGGCGATTCATTTGCCCTTAGCAAAACAGCATCAGGCCTGCCTCATCAGGTTGTGGTGCTTTGCGGAGTAAGATTTATGGCCGAAACGGTAAAAATATTAAGCCCGGGAAAAACGGTGTTGCTTCCAGCTTCTGAGGCCGGCTGCCCCATGGCCGATATGGCAACGGCTGCAGATGTTCGTAAACTTAAAGAACAGCATTCTGAAGCTGCGGTGGTTTCTTACGTAAACACCTCGACCGAGGTAAAGGCTTTGAGCGATATTTGCTGTACATCGGCCAATGCCGTTAGTGTTATAAGGTCACTTCCACAGAAAAAAATCATTTTTCTTCCCGACGAAAACCTGGGTTCCTATGTTGCTGAGAAAATCCCCGACAAGGAGTTCGTGCTGTTTAAGGGTTATTGTCCGGTACATGAGGAGGTGATGGAAATTGACGTAATCCTGGCCAGGGAACAAAATCCGGGAGCCTTGTTGGTGGCCCACCCTGAATGCCGGCCAGAGGTTCGAAGACTGGCCGTTTTTGTGGGCAGCACCAACCAGATCATCGACTTCGTTACCCAAAGCAACCACCACTCCTTTATAATAGGTACTGAAATGGGGATTTTACACCCTCTTAACAAACTAAACCCCGGCAAAAGGATTGTAAGTCTTACACCCAACTTCATTTGCCCAAACATGAAAAAAATCAGGGTGGAAAACGTACTTCAATGCCTTATAGAAAATCGGGAGGAGATCATTCTGGATAAAGAATTGGTCGAAAAATCGATTCTTCCATTAAAAAGGATGCTTGAGGTTTCTTCCTGAAAAACAAGACAGTTCGCCCGATGAGAAGATATATTTTCAACGGTACTCTTGAGGAAGTCCCTGTCGAAAACTTCGATGTGGTAATCGTTGGTGGCGGCCTGTCTGGGCTATATGCAGCAGCGTTGATAGACGAGCATCTGTCGGTTGCGGTTGTTGTCAAAAACACCCTCTCCGACAACAACTCCTGGCTTGCGCAAGGTGGGATAGCCGCTGCCATAGATCATATTGATAACCCAAAGCAACACGCAAACGATACTATAAATGCCGCCAGCGGCTTGGTGAATGAAGAAGCCCTAATGCTGATGCTTGAAGGAGGCAAAGAGAATCTTGTAGCCCTTTCCACTCTTGGAGTTGAGTTCGACACCGACCATAAAGGGGATTGGATTACTGCCAGCGAGGGAGCTCACAGCCTAAACCGGATCATCCGTTGCGGGGGCGATGCAACCGGTAAATCGATTATGAACAGGCTGATCAAACTGGTTCGCTCAAAACCGAATATTAAGATTTTTGAAAACCATTTTTTGACGGATATCATGACCGACCACCACCACCAGGTGGCAGGTATTGTTACATTTAGCGACTCTTTCAGGTTTTTAAGTTCGTCTTGTGTGGTACTTGCTACCGGGGGTGCAGGCGGCCTTTTCCGGTTTACAACCAATTACCCTCAGATCACGGGCGATGGCATAGCTGCTGCCCTTAGAGCCGGTGTAATGACTGAACGTCTCGAGTTCATTCAGTTTCATCCTACCGCTTTTTTTCTACCTCGCCAGGATGGTTCCTGTTTTCTTATATCCGAGGCGGTAAGAGGCGAAGGGGCCGTTCTTCGCAACCACCTGGGCGATCAATTTATGCGCAACAAACACCCAATGGCTGACCTTGCCCCACGCGATGTAGTGGCCAGGGCAATTTTTCAGGAGATGCAGGCTTCAGGCCAGGATTATGTTTTTCTTGACATTACATCAAAAACCGCCGGATTTCTAGCCAAAAGATTCCCCACCATTTACGAATATTGCAGGCAACAAGGCATTCGAATGGAATGCGACCTGATTCCCGTCATGCCTGCTCAGCACTATCTTATCGGCGGAATAAAAACGGATATTTTTGGTAATACCTCGATGGAAGGCCTTTTTGCCTGTGGCGAAACTGCAAGTACCGGAGTACACGGGGCAAATCGGCTTGCAGGCAACTCGCTGCTTGAATGCTTGTTTTTTGCGTCGCAGGTTGCAAAAACTATAAATTGCACGCGG
>DATIKH010000072.1:0-32093 GCA_035477775.1 Bacteroidales bacterium
GTTTTTTGTTGGTCATTTCCCCAACGAGCCCGTGATGCCTGGCGTGCTTCAGATTGAAGCAATGGCCCAAACCGGTGGTGTTCTGGTACTATCGCAGGTGGAGGAGCCCGAAAAATACAGTACCTATTTTCTAAAAATCGACCAGGTAAAGTTCAAGCAAAAAGTTGTTCCCGGCGACACTTTGATTTTCAAACTCAGCTTTTTAAGCCCTTTCCGCAGGGGTATCTGTCATATGCGGGGAGAAGCTTATGTTGGTAACAAGTTGGTGGTTGAAGCAGAGATGATGGCCCAGGTTGTAAAAAATTCCTGAACAGTATGAATCAACCATTAGCATATGTGCACCCGCAGGCTAAAATTGCCCGCAATGTTGTGATTGAGCCGTTTGTTACCATCAATAAAAATGTGATTATTGATGAAGGTACCTGGATAGGCTCCAATGTAACCATTATGGAGGGGGCACGCATCGGGAAAAATGTTAAAATTTATCCCGGAGCGGTTATAAGCGGCGCCCCCCAGGATCTAAAATTCAATGGGGAGGAAACCGTTGCCATCATTGGTGATAATACAACCATACGCGAATTTGTAACCATCAACAGGGGCACCTCAGCAAGCAATCAGACTGTGGTTGGCAAAGGTTGTCTCCTGATGGCCTATGTGCACGTAGCCCATGATTGCGTAATTGGCAACCATTGTATTCTGGCCAATGCCGTTAATCTGGCCGGCCATATCAATATCGATGATTTTGCCATTGTGGGAGGTTTATCAGCCGTACACCAGTTTGTGAATATCGGCACACATGTGATGATTTCTGGTGGTTCGCTGGTACGAAAGGACGTTCCTCCTTTTACAAAAGCCGCCAGGAACCCGCTTTCTTATGTCGGAATAAATTCAATAGGCCTGAGACGCAGGGGGTTTACAAATGAAAAGATCAATGAAATTCACGATATCTATCGCTACCTTTTCAACAAAAACCTGAATGTATCGCAAGCAGTTGCATATATAGAGGCCGAAATGCCGGCAACACCCGAACGCGATACGATTCTGGGTTTCATCTCCGCCTCGGCCAGGGGAATCATGAAGGGGTACAACTACCGGAATGAAAAGTAGCAATTTTCCATGTTGATAACGCTTACCAATATCGGAAAACGTTTTTTAAAGGAATGGGTTTTCAAAGGCCTTAATTTTCAGTTTCATCCAGGAAATCATTATGCAATTACCGGAAAAAACGGTTCCGGTAAATCAACTTTGTTGCTTCTGGTAGCTGGTTTTCATACTCCCACTTATGGCCAGATTCAATGGCAACTTGGTGGCAAGCAGGTAGAACCGGAGTCGCTGGTTTCCTATATTTCGCTTTCATCACCCTATCTCGAATTGATTGAAGATTTTACGCTGGTCGAATTGCTTAAATTTCATCAGCAATTCAAGCCATTCCTGCCAGGACATGACCTGGCCGGTTTGATTGACCTCTGCGGGCTAAATAGAAGCAAGAATAAACCGCTGAAACATTTCAGTTCGGGTATGCGACAACGTGTAAAACTCCTTCTGGCCATCATGAGCCACACGCAAGTAGTACTGCTGGATGAGCCTTGCTCGAACCTCGACAGGGAGGCCATAGCATGGTACCAGCAATTAAAACAAAACTATGGCAAAGGCCGGCTTTTTATCATCAGCTCCAATCATAATCCGCACGAATATCCCGAATGTGTTGATATCCTGCCTCTTACCTGACCCTGCTCGGCTTTCTGCCTGTGAACAGGAGTATGAATTTTTTATAACTTTGTAGCTCAAATTTATTAACGGATATAGAATTTTTTTATGGCAACTACTGCAGATTTTCGCAATGGTCTCTGCATAGATTTTAATGGCGAACTGTACACTATTGTTGAATTTCAACATGTAAAACCCGGCAAAGGCGGAGCCTTTGTCCGCACCAAGTTAAGGAACCTGAAAACCGGCAAGATCCTTCCAAATACCTTCAATGCGGGAGTAAAGATTAATATTGCCAGGGTCGAACGCCGTCCTTACCAATTCTTGTATAAGGACGAATCCGGCTACCATTTTATGCACGCCGACACTTTCGAACAAACTTTCATACCCGAGGAAATCATTAACGCACCAGGTTTTCTTAAGGAAGGACAGGAAGTGGAGATAGTTTTTCATGCCGAAACCGAAACGCCACTCACCTGCGAGCTTCCTCCGTTTGTCGATTTAGAGGTAGTATATTCAGAGCCAGGTGTAAGGGGCGATACGGCTACCAACACCCTGAAGCCTGCAACACTGGAAACCGGGGTTATTGTTAACGTTCCACTTTTCGTTGAAACAGGCGAAAAAATCAGGGTTGATACCCGTGATTTTTCTTACTCCGAACGCGTTAAATAACCAAATCAAATCAATGCAACTTAACCCACCATTAACCTTACAGCAAACAGCAGAACTTCTCAACGCCGAATTTCACGGTTCTCCCGACTTTCTGATTTCAGGAATCAATGAAATACACATGGTCGAAAAAGGGGACGTAACTTTTGTTGACCACCCTAAGTATTACGAAAAAGCTTTGAAATCGGCAGCTTCAACGGTAATTATTAATAAAAAAGTAACATGCCCCAACGGAAAGGCACTGATCTATTCTGACGATCCTTTCCGCGATTTTGTAGCACTGATAAAGAAGTTCAGACCTTTTGAGCCAGCCACAGGTATGATCAGTAAAACCGCTAAAATCGGTGCGGGAACTGTGATTCAACCTGGAGTATTTGTTGGAAACCATGTAACCATTGGTGAAAATTGTATCCTGCACCCCAATGTAACTATTTACGACCATACGGTAATTGGTAGTAATGTTATTATCCATGCGGGGAGCGTTATTGGATCCGATGGTTTGTATTTTAAAAGAAGGCCTACCCACTTCGACAAGCTCGAATGTGGCGGTAGGGTAGTAATTGAAGACCATGTGGAGATTGGTTCATGTTGCACCATCGACCGTGGTTCCACAGGCGATACCACCATAGGTTGGGGTAGCAAACTGGATAATCATATTCACATCGGACACGATACCCGGATTGGTAAGAACTGTCTTTTCGCAGCTCAGGTGGGTATAGCCGGCTGCGTAGTCATTGAAGACGAAGTGATCCTTTGGGGTCAGGTAGGGGTTCAAAAAGACCTTACCATAAAAAAAGGAGCCGTAGTACTTGGTCAATCGGGTGTTTCGAAAACTCTCGAAGGCGGAACTACTTATTTCGGAAGTCCTGCACAAGTATCGCGTGAAGCCATGAAGCAGCTCGCCATGATTAGGAAGCTCCCTGAAGTATTTGAGAAACTCAACTGATAAAAAAATCCCGGACCTCCAAATCCGGGATTTTTTTTCGTAAATAGGCGGCAAAACTGGTTTCGAAAATGATAACGGGATAAGAACTAAAAATGTCCTTTGCCTATTGCACAGGAGGTACTCCACTGGTGGTTGAGGTAAAGGTAGTTTGCTCAAGCGCATCAGGAGTGTATTTCGAAGGACATTTAAGTAAAAGGCTCGAAGCAATAAATTTGCCCTCGTAGTATTGGCCAATCAATACCACCTGTTCAGACTTTTCGAAATCCTGAGGCTTCGGCCCGAAGTAAGTAACCTGGCTCTGGCCACCACGGTCGTCGCTCATATAAAAGGTAAGCATAAGTGTCTGATCCTCTACTTTCTCGATGATGGGTTTGTCCTTAATCAGGTTTCCGATAATTTGCACTTCCGTTCCCTGCTTTTTTCGTGCTTCTTCAAAGCCAGAATAGGGATCAATGTTATAAACTGTGCTGATTATTATCCCTATGGCTACCACAATGAATAGTAAGCCAATGATTTGCATTCTTTTCATCGCTAAATAATGTTATCAAAGTTATCTGTCTTACCAATCCAGCCAGTCGTTTTGATTTTTTTTTAGATGGTTAAAAAATCAAGCCCGGTTGTGTTAAAAACTGAATTTATGCGATTTACACAAACCTGATTTGATTATTTATCCCTCAGAACCTGTATTCTCATTCGGATTCTCCATGTTTTGTTTTAGCTCTTCCAGCTTTTTCTCGGCTTTATTCAGGCGCCTTTCAAGGTAAAACAGTAACAGGGCCAAGCCGGTTAGTACTAAGGAAAAGACCAGCACAACAACGATCATTTTGTCATCGGGAATATTCATAACCAGTTATTTTTCAGTTATTTCATCAATTTGTTTGTTGAGAAAGGTGATCCGGTAATGCACCCTAAAGATCCAAAAAGCCAGGATAATCCAACCTGCAATTGCAGGAAAAAAAACTTTTTGCATTCTCGGATCCAGATCGCCCGTCGAGAGGGCAGGGTTTCCGTCAATTCCCGGATGAATAGAAACCGGGGCCAAACGTGGCAAAATCATTATAAAAACAAAGTAAATAACAAATGCGAAAATGTTGTAAACCGATGCCAGTCTGGCCCGTTTGTCGGGATTCTCGACTGAGCCTCTCAACACCAGGTAAGCAAGGTAGGTCAACATACCAACGGCGGCTCCATTGAGTTTTGGATCATTGATCCAAAATGCGCCCCAGGTATTATATGCCCAAATCATTCCGGTAAATAGCCCCAAGGTGCCATAAACCAGGCCGGTTTTCACTGCTACCATAGCTTTCAGGTCATCTTCAGGCCTAAAAAACCGCAGGTACCGCAAGCTAAAGTACAATGAAACACCAAGTATGAACATCATGCTAAACCACATGCCCACGTGAAAATAAATATTGCGGATCGATTCGCGAATAACCGGAAGTAATGGTACTTCAAAAAGAAACCCTCCGGCAGTAACATAGATCAACAAAGCCAACCCAACGAGTTTCCACCAGTTTTTCAAAAGAAATCTTCGGAAAATGATCATTCTTTCCAAATAAAAGGGAATAAAATATTAGACAAAACCAGGGTGATTGCTGACAACAAAACGATTACCAACAAATTTCCCGCCTGTTCCTGAACTGAAGAGCCTTCCAGGGCGGCAAGTGAAACCCTTATAAGTACCAGCAACAGCGGCAAAGTCAGAGGAAAGCCCAAAATCGCCATCAGGGTAAAATTATTCCGGGCTTTTGAAGCTATAGCCGACACCATACTTAAAACCGATGAGAAGCCAACTACGCCCAACACCATATTGATGACGAACAGGGTAAGATTCTCAATCGGGTTGCCCATGAAAAGAACAAAAACCAACAATCCTGCAATGGATAATACCGACAATACCAAGCCATTGTATAATATCTTGGCATTGATCAACCAATGTGGCTTCAGAAGCATATAGTAATACAGCAACAGGCCCTCACGCTCCTGGGTGAAACTTTTTAGTGTAACATTGACCCCGGTAAACAACAATATAACCCAGAAAAGTGAATTCCAGGTTCCTGGGTTTATGGTTTGACTAAACGACAAATAGCAAACAAAGACCGTGGATGCGAAATACAGAAAAACACCATTGATGGCAGCTTTTTGCCTCCATTCGAGTTTCAATTCTTTTGCAAACAGGCTGCCAATAGGTTTGTACATAAGCAAATGCATGGATAAAGCAAAACTAATGAATTATTTATTTTGACAATAGTTTGCCCAGAGGATATGCAATCCTTCAATAGGACCAGAGTTCAAAGGATTCAGGCTTCAATGTTTTGTTGCAGCCTGAAAATCAACTTGTCGAACTGATATCCACACCCATGCGAAACCTCCTTTAAATAAGCAAGCAATTGCTGTCCTTCCGTCAGGAATCCGACTACTTTTTTGAGGTCTGCATAGGTGGTATTCTGGTTCCCCGAATAGAAAAATTCGAAAAATGCATTCGCAAACATCCACTCTAAAAGTTCTTCGAACTGCTCTTTGCTGTAATAGCTGGTGTTGTTGAAGTGGTGAACTCTGATAAATTGCTGAACTTTGTATTCGTTCAGTAGGTTATGTATGCTTTTAAGGTGAAAGGAGAAATATTCTTTATGCTGTTGAAAATTATCTTGTTGCTTTCCAGGGCTGTGAAGGACATGGCTCAATTCCGGAGCTTCTGGCATTTGTTCCAGAAGGATTTCAAGCAACAACAAATCGTTTTCAATATCAGAGACACTTAATCCGTTGTTCATCAAAATTTCTTCCAGGGGATATGCGAGATGAAGTGGTTCCAACCGGTTTTGATGCAATGGTGTTTCAATATCAAGTTTTGAGAGCGCTTTTTGAGCGTACAGAGCAACAATCAGGAGCACACTCCGGCGGTAAAGTCCCTTTGTACCAGGCAATGGGTTCAGGGTTGACTGATCTGTTTCAGTAAGTTTATTTACATCGGAGATTTTTCCGCAGTTTTGCGAAGCAAAAAGGTAAGCTTCATGCACGGCATTCAAGTATTTCCGAAATGCATCAATTGCCGGATCAAGCGTTACGCTAAGCCCGAAACGCGAAATAATGTTTTCTGCCAGCTCTCTGAAATGAATCAGGAAGTGGTTTTCAACAAGCTGGTCGTGCGAAAGTTTATCCGACTCAAGAAATCCTTTTAAATACTTCTCAATCGAAGCTGGATGTAGGATTTGCTTAAACGGTGTATAAATCGACTCAAACTCCAGAAGGTTTACTTTCCGGCCAATACTTTTTACCCCCTGGCCCTGAAGATTCTGATACAATCGGGCATAGGTTCCACTTATATCGTAAACCTCCCTGAAATTCCAGAAAACCCTGTATTCGTACCCCTGAAGGCTACGATAAAACCCGCTTTTACCAGTTTCGAGCCCGCTAATCAGATACTCCAACCCCGAAACGTGCTCCGAAACGATGTAATATTGGTTTTGGTCAACCCTTAAACCCAATAGGTCGGCAAGGTTGAACGAGTTGAGGTTTCCATCCGAATCAAGTTTTGGACAGGAGTTGTGAATGAACCCTGTGGCAACCTCATACCGGTTGTTGAAAAGCACCAATACACGTTCCTGGCCCAGGCGGTTGGTGAATGCCAAAACACTTTCATTTACCGTGCCGGATTCATGTATAAAATCGAAGAAATTGAAATGTTCTACCTCGCTGAACAGATAGCGTTTACTCAGTAAGGGGAATATTTCGCGTTCATGCCTTTCGATATGCCATGGCTGCGGCAATTCGTTGTAATAGGCCCTTTGATACTCCATGCCATATTTTTCGGTAAAGGCTTCGATTTGGCCATGGGCAAACATGGGCAGGCCCGGCAGGGTGCACATCATTACGCAAACTCCAAAATACTTATCGCCCGACCCAAATTGCTTCATTGCCGTTTCTTCATCGGGATTGCTCATGAAGTTCACGTACCTTTTCAAAATTTCGGGTTCAAACTCGAGGGTGTTGGTGATCAGGTCGCGGTATTTCTCATTTTCCTCGTTTTTGAGCATGTGCATAAAGGCTGAGTTATAAACCCTGTGCATTCCAAGGGTGCGCACAAAATAACCTTCCATAAGCCAGAATGCCTCTGCCAATAGCAGGGTTTCGGGTAATTCGGTATTGATGCGGTCAACTACTTCGCGCCAGAATTCTATTGGAAAGTATGAATCAAAGGCTTCCCTGCTCATGGAATAATCGGATCGTGAAGGGATGTCGCCCCCAGTGCCTGGTTGCGGGTACCAGAGCCTGGCAAAATGCTTCTTAGCCAAGGTCATGGCTGCATCGAACCGGATAATTGAAAATCGCCTGGCCACACCGAAAATCATCTGGATAACCGCCTCACGTACTTCCTTTTTGAGCATATCGAGCTGGGCGGTATCGTTCCAGGGCATGTTGGTGCCATCGTTTCCGTGATAGAGGTAGCGTACATCGTTGTGGCGCCGGTCGATTCGCTGAAAAACTACAGCTGCATCTGTTTTGGAATAATACCCATCTTCTATACGTATTTCGATCTCAGGGTGCTCCGACAGATTTTCGCCTGTAAACCGGTATCCGGGAAAAGGCGGTACACGTGTTTGGATGAAGTAGTCCGGGTTCTCAACCACCCATTTCGAAAAGATACCGGTATGGTTCGGAACCATATCGCTGGCCAGCCTGATGCCCCTTTGCCTGGCACGGTGGTTGAGGTTATGATAGGCCTCTTCTCCGCCCAAATTGCCTGCAATCTGATAATCGTACAACGAATAGGCCGATGATACTGCATCGGTAAAACCCGTTATGTGTTTAATGCGCTTCGATGCGCTGCTCCTCTCCCAAATGCCTATAAGCCATAATCCGTTGATGTTCCATCGGGCCAGGCGGTCGAGTTCCTCATCTGGTATTTGGTCGAGTTGCCGGATATCACGCTGATAGGTATTGGAAAGTTGGTCGAGCCATACCTGGGTGTTTTTGGCTATCATCACTACGCGTGGCATCCAATGCAGGTCGGGAGTAAAAGCCTTACCTTCTTCATAGTCTTTGGCCGATTCATGACCATAGTCGTAACCAGATTTCCCGATAAACGCCCCTTCAACGGCCTGCCCCTTGTATCTGGGTGCGATAGTAGTTTCACTGCCCATGGTGCCTAGTGGAAGAAAATCCTCCTTCATAAGGTCTCTGCCCTGGAGAAGCCGTACTAAAAACTTTTCAGGCAAAAACTCTTTCCACCGCGACAGAACATACTCGAGTTGGGCATAAATGTCCTCAGGTGCAGCTAAAAAAGGAGATTTTAAAAAGGTAAGTATGTCGGGATGGCCTGGACCCAAAGGGGGTTGACTTGCAAAAAATGTCTCCAATGCATGCAGGAGTCCATCGATCAACGACTGGTTATCAAGGTGTTTGCGGTCGAAAAGTTCCCTGAATTTTAAGGTAGCCGGGTTGAGGTTGGCTAAAAGAACCATGAGGAGCTCTTCCAGGACAATCGTGGCATTTTTTCTGCTTCCGGATGTGGCACTCAGGTAGCCGGTTGCAGTAATTGTTCCTTGGAAAACACGCTGCGGAGGAAACTGAAGGGTGAAATCAATCAGTACCCTTCTGAGCTTTTCAGCTCCCATTTTTTCAACCAAATATTCATGGGCTTTTTCAAAAACGAAAGGATTTACCCGCTCCTCGTATTGCCTTAGCACCAAATGGAAAGCTTCTTCGAGCAACCCGGCAGCATTCAGTTCACCCGGGAATACATGTTGCACGGGTGGCCTGTGTTGATTCATCTGGTATGCAAGCTGCCTCACAGCTAAAGGGTTGGCAAATACAACCCGGCCATCGGTAGCAAAAAGTGCATCGCTTACCTGGTACTTCTTTCGTACTTTTCCGGCAATGTGAAACTCGAAAATCAGAGGTATTCTTTCAGTCAAATCATCAGCCATAACAATCGCAAGCAGTTAATTTTTCTGCGATAAAAGTAAGCACTAAATTTGCATTCAGGGCTATTTAGGGCAGCCAAAATAAATAAATTGGCCCCTTAATGACATGTCATTAAGGGGCCAGATAAATCCTGAATCTGATAAGTGGTTAAATATACTACCTAACCACCTTGGTTTCTGATACTTCAAAGTCAACACTTAAACCACCAACCGAAAGGGTAAAAGTACCTTTCTCCAAAACCTTCTGATTGTTGAGATTTACAAAAGCCAGATTGTTAACCGGAAGTTCAAAATTGACTTTTTGATTGGTGCCAGCCGGAATTAAGACTTTATCAAATGCACGCAATCTTTTAACTGAAGGAGTGAGCGAGGCAAAATGGTCAGAGACAAATACCTGCACTACCTCCTTGCCATCCCGGGCTGACAGGTTTCTAACCATTACACTTCCTTTAATAACCCCGTCGGGCAAAATACTGTTTTGCTCAATTATCAGATCAGAATACTCGAAACGGGAGTAGCTCAGTCCGAATCCAAAGGGAAATTGCGGGTTAAACCAGGTACCCGGAGCACCACCGGCAGCCTCAAGCATCTCGGTATGTTTGTGAAAGTAATTTTCGAGGCTGTTCGGATACCGTGGGTAAGTGAATGGCAATTTGCCTGAGGGGTTGAAGTCGCCAAATAGAATGCCCGCAATGGCATCTCCACCGCGGTTGCTCGGGAGGTATGCATTGAGTATGCCTTTTGCCAAAGGCTCAATTTCCCTTATTATTCGAGGGCGCCCCTGAACCAAAACCAGGATTACTGGTTTGCCTGTAGCAGCTGCCACTTTAACGAGTTCTTGTTGGTTTTTCGATAAAGTAAGATCTGTAATGTTTCCTGGCGTTTCGCAATAGGAGTTTTCGCCAATGGCCAAAACAATATAATCGACCTGTCGTGCTGCACGTGCAAAAGCGTTCAGGTTGCCCATTATTTCGTCGCGAAAATCGGCAGACTGTGCAAAAGAAACTCCTTCAAAAAGTACTACGTTTTCGGGTCGCAGGGCATTGGCTTTGATGGCCTCGTAAATGGTGTTGTAA
The DNA here is from genome assembly GCA_035477775.1 of Bacteroidales bacterium. Taxonomy (GTDB): domain Bacteria; phylum Bacteroidota; class Bacteroidia; order Bacteroidales; family UBA7960; genus UBA7960. The sequence goes on from DATIKH010000072.1 coordinate 10,323, forward strand.
TGGCCGGTAAACTCATCGGTTCTGTTGCCCTGCCAGGTATAACTCCAGCCTCCATTGAGCGGACGCATGGTATTTGCTGCCGGACCGCCTACCAGAATGCGTGCATTTTTGGGTAGTGGAAGTATGTCTTGCTCGTTCTTGAGTAAAGTAATGGATTCAACTGCTGTTTGAAATGCAGCTTCAGAAAATTCGGCCGATGCGAACATGGGATAATCTGCCGCATTGGTAAATGGGACCTCGAAAAGGTTTAGCATAAACTTAATCCGCAAGATCCGGGTAACTGCATCATCAATTCTTTCCATGGAGACCGCTCCTTCATTTACCAATTCAATAAGGTAATCGGCAAAGCGGGTAAATTCATGAGGCACCATCGACATATCCACACCAGCATTTATTGCAATCCTTATTGCTTCTTTGTGCGAATCTGCAATTTTATGGCGCGTGTGCAGGTATTCAATATCCTGCCAATCGGAAAGGACAAAACCCATAAACGCCAATTCACCCTTGAGGAGATCGCTGATAAGGTAAGTGCTGGCATGAACCGGCAAACCATTGATTTCGCCCGAATTGAGCATAACCGTTTTTGCTCCAGCCTCGATGCCTTTTGCAAATGGAGGCAGATGGTATTCTCTGAGCTTATTCTCAGGTATCCATGCGGGTGTTCTATCCTTGCCGCTTAAAGGTTGTGAGTATCCGATGAAATGTTTCAGGCAGGCAGCAATCCGGTATTTATCGCCAACTTGGTTTTCAGGACCCTGCAATCCCCTGATCAGGCTTTTGCCCATTTTGGATGCCAGCAATGGGTCTTCGCCAAAAGTTTCCCAAGTCCTGGGCCAGCGTGGGTCTAAACCCAGATCCTGTACCGGGGAGAAGGTCCATGCTACTCCGGCAGCGCGTGTTTCATAGGCTGTAATCTCCCCTGCACGCTCAATAAGCCCTGGGTTCCAGGTGGCTGCCATACCTATTTGCTGCGGAAAAAAAGTGGCTCCTTCTACATAGGACGCTCCATGAATCATGTCCAATCCGTATATGACAGGTATTCCAAAACGGCATTTCGACATTGCGAATTCCTGTATCTGCCTTACTATCTCGTTCCACTTATGCACATCAAATACAATCCCACTTGGGGTGTTCAGAACCGACCCAACGTGGTATTGCTCAAATGCTTTCCGCAGCATGGCAGTGTCGAGGACAATAGGCTCAACCGAATAGGTAATTCCAGAGTTTGCTGTAAGAACGTCGAGTGTTATCTGGGTCATTTGGCCGACTTTCTCCTCAAGGGTCATCTCCCTTACCAGGCGGGCTACCTTGGCTTCTACTTCAGGATCGAGGGCCGGCCACACGGCTTTCTCATCAACAGGCCTGGCACATGATACCATTAGGAACAACAACGTAATTTTTACAAAAATTCCTGACATTTTCATTTGATTGCTTTTTTATTATGAAACTTAAATTTTCCGGCTCCTTAATTTTATTAGCACCACGTTAACTGATGTAATGGGCGAAACTTAACTGCAAACGCCTTATGGTCACATAGTGGCAATTTGCGTAAAGGTATAAAAGATATTCTATGAATTTTAATGCAAGCGGTTGCAAACTTTTGTTTTTTATTGCTACTTTAGTTTGATAAAATTTATGAAGTTCTCCAGATTTTTGGAGTCACTAATTGGTTGATTCATAACAAAATTACCAATTAAAAAAAATCCAATACCTGATGAAAATCTGTAAATTTTGAATTTTTCTGAAAAAGTCTGGTTTGTTTCAAAAAGGTGAAGGTAGGCGTTTTGGCAGGCTTAATTTAGTGTATTGATTAGAAAAATCTGGTGGATCTTTAGTGTAGTCTGCCAGCAGGTTATTCAAAACATCATTTAATTTCAAATTGGTCTCTATTGAAAAACATTTTTACAGAGCGGAAGAGATTTCATTTGTTTGAAGAAATGCTTGAAACGCCCGGCATTATTGCAAAGTTTGATGAGTCAATTATCGGACCGGTTTACGATTTGCTCAAGAACTACAAAAAAATAATGCTGACAGGGGAGGGGAGCAGCGTGCTTTTTCCTGCCAGGAATATGGTTTTCAACAGTTTGCGTTTAGGTAAATCCCCGACATTTATAACCCAAAGTTCGAATGATCTTTATGGTTTGAATCTCAGTGAATTTGCCATTATAGGAGCTTCAAATTCGGGTAAAACAAAAGAGATTGTATCTCTTTTCAGGTATTTGATGGAAAACAATCACAAGCAACTTATCAGCACTTCAAGCAACCCCAACAGTATCCTTGGTTCTTACTCACATTTTTCATGTGTAATTCCTTCGGGAAAAGAAGTAGCCGTGGCTTCGACCAAAGCAGTAATAGGCCAGGCTTTGTTTTACGATTTGCTTTTATCCTGCTGGACGGGACGAAAACCAGATCTAAAATTGCTTTCTCAAAATTTCGAACAGTCCCTTCTGGAAAATTTCGATCCCTGGACTGCCGACCTTATAAATCAGGCGGAGAATTTATACTTTGCCGGCATCAACAACGGTGTAGCTGAGGAGTTAGCCCTTAAGACACCTGAGGTAATCCGTAAAAAATCAGGTTTTTTCCCTGGTTCAATGCTACTTCATGGTGTTGAAGAAATGGTTACAGATAAGGACGTTGTAGTACTTGTGGATTACCTGCCTCAGCATGAATCTAAGATCCATGAAAACTACACCAGGAAAATAGGTACCCGCATAATCTGTTTTTCTGAAACCGACACACTTTTTCATACCATGCGATTTCGCTCCGACGACAAGTTTTATTCGCCCTATATTAAGCTTGCCTTGGGCTGGAAGCTGTTAGCTGAGGCCGGAGAGGCCTCCGGACTGAACCTTGATCAACCTGTCAGAGCCAAAAAAGTTATGAATGAATATTTTGAAGAATAACTACCAGCGAATCCTGAAAATGGTTTTAAAATTTGTACCGCATTCAAATGAATATATTACCTCAAGCACCTAATTCAAATTCTATGAAAATTTTAGCAACCTTTTTGTGTGCCTTTATGGCGATGTTGTTTTTTCCTTCTTGCAAAAACAATGCACCAATAGCTGACTATGATAAAATGGTAATTGCCTACGTTTTTCCAGGAAACAGGCTGTTGCTGGAGAATGAAATCGATGCAACAAAACTGACCCATATCAATTACGCCTTCGCCAACATAATCAACAACCGGGTGGTTGAAGGTTTTGATAACGATTCGGCCAATCTGGCCACCCTGGTCAGATTGCGTGAGAAACACCCCCATTTAAAAATACTGATTTCCGTCGGGGGCTGGACCTGGTCGGGAATGTTCTCAGATATGGCCCTCACCGCCCAGACCCGTGCGATTTTTATAGAAAGCGCCGTTGAGTTTGTAAAAAAGCACCGGCTCGATGGCCTCGACATTGATTGGGAATTTCCTGGACTTCCTGGCAACAATAATATTCACCGGCCTGTTGACAAACAGAATTTCACCGCTTTGATGAGAGAAACCCGAAAAGCCTTAGATGAAGCTTCCACCCCGGGGCAGCCTCTGCTGCTTACCATAGCAGCAGGAGCTTTCAATGATTACCTGCTCAATACCGAGATGGACCTTGTGGAGGACTATCTCGACTTTGTAAATATCATGACTTATGATTTCCACGGAGAATGGAACGATTTTACAGGTCACCATGCAAACCTCAGAGCACCGGCACATAACCCACAAGCCAACTCCATGGAGAATAGCGTAGAACTGTTTCTGAAGGCCGGGGTTCCTGCCGAAAAGATTGTTGTTGGAGTAGCTTTTTACGGACGGGGTTGGAACCAGGTAGGGCCTTTAAACAATGGTCTTGGGCAACCGGCCAGGGGATTACCAGATGTTGACCTGAACTACCACAATATTGTAAGATCATTTCTTGCGAACCCTGCTTTTGAGCAACACTTCGATAGTTCGGCAAGTGCGCCTTATTTGTGGAACCCGACCGAGCGGATTTTTATTACCTATGAAGATCCACGCTCCATTCAGGCAAAAGCAGCCTTTGTGAAAGAAAACAATCTAGGTGGTGCCATGTTCTGGCAATACTTCGGCGACTATCAGAAGGAGTTGCTTACGGCACTTTACGAAGGATTGAATTCAAAATGAGGGTCAGCGCAAAAGCTTTAAATTTTTTTTCACGTTGGATTGTCTTTAATGTTAAAAATTAAAATCAGATTTTTTAAATTTTAAATAAATGAAAACTATTTTTCTACTTCTCTTGATTTTGTCTGTTTTTACGGTAAATTGCCAGCCCGCCGAATTAAATACCGAACCCAGGCGTCCATTTCCGCAATCGGTGGCGCATCCCGGAATCATCAAACCCAATCACGTTTCGAGCGCCCGGCTAAATGATGCTGTGGCTGACTATTACGACTATTGGAAATCGCGCTATATAAGGCCGGGAGTTTACCATCCAAATACTTTTTTTGTTCAGGGCGAAAATACCGGAGGCAGCGTAACCGATAAAGGTACTTCAGAAGGTCATGGTTGGGGGATGATCATTACGGCGTTAATGGCAGGGCACGACCCGGAAGCGAAAAAAATCTTCGACGGGCTGGTTCGTATGTATGATGTAACCCGCAGCAGGAACAACCCGTACCTGATGGCTTGGCTGATCACTGCCAAGGAAGATGCCGGGGGCAACCGGGGCTCAGCCACCGATGGCGACCTCGATGTGGCGTATGGCCTGTTGCTTGCCCATGAGCAGTGGGGCTCCGACGGGGAAATAAACTATCTGCAGAAGGCCCTTGACATGATAAATAAGGGTATTCGTGAAAGCCTTATTTTTGATGATAATTTCAGGCTGAGAATGGGCGACTCACCTACCATGCCTGTGGGGACGCGGTCATCCGACTGGATGGCAGGGCACATGCGGGCATTTTATCACTTTTCGGGTGATCCTGTTTTCTTGCAGGTGGCCGACACGATCTATTCGCTCATTTCGCAGATTAGGTCAACCCACTCGCCCCAAACTGGGCTTATGCCCGATTTTGTTGTGGGTACACCACCCGGCCCGTCAGGTCCGCGTTTCCTTGAAACCATTTACGATGGCACTTTCAATTGGAATGCCTGCCGGTTTCCACTGCGGATTGCAGTTGACTACGCTCATCATGGAACGCCCGAGGCAAGAGAGGCCCTCTCCAAAATACTGGATTGGATTCAGGTGAGCACCCAGGGCAACGTAAGGAATGTAAGGCCTGGGTACTATTTGAACGGCAATCCCATCGAAGGCAGGGATTTCACGAGTTTCGCCTACACCGCGCCAATGGTTGCTGCCGGCATTATTGGCAGCAGTCATCAACAATGGTTGAACTCAGGTTGGGATTATTTTGCTGAATCGAAGGTAAGTTACTATGCCGACACGATTACCATGCTGTCAAAATTGTTGATTTCGGGCAATTGGTGGTCGCCAGCTCCAAGATAATCCGAAAGCCGGCATTAAGGCTTCAGCGCGTCAAAATAAAGTGCTCCCGCACCTAATACTGAAATATCCGGATTGTCACTGACATCTATCTGTAACCTTTCTATCGTTTTGGGATAGGGAAATGTACGCAACGATTTGTTGATGTATTGCTTAAAAAACGGGTAAAACTTTGCTATAGGCCCTCCAATGGCAATGAACTCCGGGTCGAGGGCAAACAGAATTGTCTTTATGGCCTGCCCAAAGTCCAGACCAAACTGCTCAAGGATGGCCAAGGCAATTTTGTCATCCTTCCGGGCTCGCTGGTAAAGTTTTTCAGCCTTTAAGCCATATTTCAATTCAAAATACCCCAGGGTGCAATAATGCTCATAGTTGTGGTCGCGATAAGGGATGGATCCGAATTCGCCTGCACCACAATTGGCCCCCGAATACAATTTATTATCAATGATTACGCCCATGCCGATCCCAACGCCACATACAATTCCCACCATATTGTTGAATTTCTTCCCTTTACCAAAATACTTTTCGCCAATGGTAAAACAGTTTGCATCGTTGTTTACGTAGATTTTTAGGCCGAACCGTTGGGAGAGAATATCGCCCAGATACACTTCCTTCCAGGAGGGAATATGCTCAGCATTGTAAACAATTCCCCGGTTAACATCTACTACACTGGGCACACCAATGCCGATACCTACCACATCGGTGGTGTTTAGTTTTTCGATTGATTCAATAAGGTTCCCAATGATCACTTCCTCGGTTTCCATATTGTCAATTTCCACAACCAGGCTTTTCTGAATCTGGTTATTTCTGATCCTGCCTGCACGAAGTTGTTTGCCTTCAAGGAAAACGCCAATTATGGTTTGGTCTTCAATAGACTTATTATGTATCATCTCGAAAAATGAAATGCGTTGAATTTGTTACCAAAAGTACTTGTTTTTTTAAGGATCTTCTTGTTTTGATGTCCGGCAAACAGCCGGTTATCCCTCGAAATGGTGTTTCGCCTATCTTGGTTTTTCAAACGTGATAACCTTCATATTAGGCAATCGACCCATTTTTGACAATACAGGCAATTGGTCTTTATGTAAGTTACGTTTGGTTCACCATGGAACCCTTATTGAACGAAACAATGCTTTCGGCTACGACCGAAAAGTATTATGGTTTTCTGAAAGTACTGTTGCGGATGACCAACTGATATGGTTTTATGATGGTTTTCGGTTCCTGAAACGGATTCATTATTTCGTCAAGCAAGTTTCTGGCAGCAGTTTTTCCCATTTCGTGGCCTGGCATTTCGATGGCCGAAAGCGAAGGGGTAACAAATTCATGACAAGGTTCATTGCCAAACGAAATTATGGCCAGTTGATCGGGAATGCTCAATTTATATTCTTTTGAAATTCTCGAAAGCCACAATGCGGAAGTGGCGCTGGCGGTAAAGATTCCATCGGGGAGGTGCTCCATGCTCATCCAATACCTCATTGATTTTCTTACATCAATGGGTGTAAGGTCGGTGGACAGAATGGAGTAGGGTTGTAATGGGATTTTGTAAGCCTTCATAGCTTCCTTAAACCCCTTGGCCCTTTCATCAAACACCTGGCAATATAAAGGGCCTGCAAGGTGAGCAGGGTTCTTACAGCCCGATTTTATTAAATGCTCGGTTGCAGCATAAGCCCCTTCAAAGTTGTCAACGAGTACTTTCGTGCAATTTATACCATAATGTACCCTGTTGAACAAAACCAGCGGAATACCTTTTTTCTGCAACTGGCCAAAGTGGTCCACTGTTTGGGTTTCGAGTGATAAGCAGGCAATGATTCCATCCACCCTCGCAGCGCTGAACATTTTGACCAATTCTTTTTCCCTGCTCAAAGATTCGTTAGTCTGAGCGATGATTACCCTGATATTCTCCTTGTAAAACACATCCTCGATTCCGCTGAGAACTTCACTGAAGAAACTACGGTTGATCACCGGAATGATAACCCCGATGATGTTGGTTCTTTTCTTCGAAAGACTTGATGCAATAAGATTCAGGTCATAGCCAAGCTCGTTGGCCTTGTCCAGTACCCTTTTTTTTGTTTCATCACTTATCTTGGGGCTATGGTTCAGTGCACGCGAAACCGTTGAGGGAGCAATTCTCAGTTCTCTGGCAATATCGTTTATGGTGGTGCTGTTTTTCTCCATGAAGCCGGCTGATATTTCTGTTCTAAAGCGTCCTGTTTAGAATATCGGGCATGGGAACGGCCCTGTAAAAATGGTCGCCAAACTTCAACTCCCCAATAATATTACCCGATTGGTCGAGGTGGAGGATATATCCTGGCCACGAAGACCCCACCAGGTAGGAATTGCCCAAAAAAGTAACCGAGCCCATTGCCCACGAAAAGTACTTAGGTGGTAAATTAAAGAAAGAGCTACTTACAACCTGGGTTTGACCTGCGTTGAATTCAATAAAAGCGATTCTTGAAAAAGGCCTGTGCTCGGGCGAAACACTAATACGGAAATGCACATCCTGGCCGTTGTCGAAAAGCATCAGGCGGTTTGGGGCAATAAACTGTGGCATGTGCTGTGTCAAAAACATATCGTTTCCGGTCAAAGGAATGGTGCCGTTTTTACCCAAACGCCAGATTACCTGGCGGGTGTCTTTGTGGAGTTTCCAGACCTGGTGGAGGTTTCTGAAAGAAACCAGAATGTGGCCATCATAATCGAAGGTTATGGAATTGCCCCAGGGCTGAAAGTAAGGTTCATTGGTAACCGGAACTATTTCGCTGGTATCCCATTGCCATATTTTATTGCCGGAGCGGTCGAGTTGCATCAGACCATCTACCTTCCTTCCGCCAACCATTGATTCAGTTATGGCAAGAATCTGATGATCGTCGGTCAGGACCATGTCGTGATGTACCATCCGGTCGAAGCCCCTTTGTCCATACACCAGGTGCAGGAGCGTGTCCCCTGCAAGGCTGGTTTCTAAGATGTGATTGGAGCCTGATGTTCCGGGAAAATCGCTATGCATCGACAGGAATGTACCCCGCTGTGTAAATCGAACAGTCGAAATTCTGCTGGTTGAAACCCTACCCAGAATAAGGCGACCTGAGGGATCAATTACCAATAATGCTGAAGGCGGAAAAGCCTGCACCGGAACACCTGTAATTGCAGCCGGAAGGGCAAAGGTATTCAGAAGGATATAGCCTTCTATATTAAGCCTTTGGGAAGCATCGGGAAGAAAATTACGGATCCACAGTGGAATTCCTGCAGTGGTAAAAGATCCTTCATGCAGCACTTCCTGGGCGGAAGGTCCATTCCGAAGTATCCGAAAAACATATCTGGTATTTTCATTAAGGCCTAAAATATCAAAGGAATACCGGTTGTCGGTTTTTCTTTTGTTTATGGCGATTGGTAAAGATTGTGGCCCGGAAGCGGGTTCACATTCAACAACGATCTCTCCTCCGCCATCGAGCTCGAAACGAATCCTTGCGGTAAGCAGGTTCAATGTGTCGGAGATTACCACCAGATTTTGAACTTCTCCGGGATTATCGTTTAATTCCTTCTCACAACCGGAGGTAATAATTACCAGAATCCCAAATACGCCTAAAAACAAAAGCTGGCAGATTCTCATATACGGACTTTTTAGCCTGAGCGAAATTACTTTATAAGACAGTATTCTGACTTTTAATTCTTGTAAACAGGAAAAAGGCGCTGTCCGTTTCAACCCATCAAAATCATGTAGAAAAAACAGATTTTCACAAAAGGGAATCTTCTTTTTTCTAACCACCACCGGACAGCAGCCTTCTTCCATCATTAACCAAACCAACAATAATTATTGAACATCCCACCAAACCCGGGTGAGCCAGCTATCGGTTCCGCCCATGCGGTCAACAGCTTCACGGAAATTGACAGGGTTATTGATTGCTTCAAACTCCGGATAGAAAAACCTCCTTGGAATTACACCGCCTGTGCCGCTGGTGTACCACTGAAGCGTGGTAAATGGCTCAAGGCGTGGAAACCCTGTTCTTCTCCAATTTGCAAACGCTTCTGCTCCATTCAAAAAGAAGTTTACCCACATTTGATTATGAATAGCTTCCATCTGGTTATCAAACCCTACTGGGAACGGGTTGGCAGTAATAAATGCCGTGATTTCGGCCTCGGTCATTGGCGGCGCTCCCGGATAATGGTTCGTGTGCCGGCATGCAGCTTCCAATGCAGCATGAAACCTCTCGGCAGCATTACCGGCCACCCAGCCTCTGATGATGGCCTCAGTTCTGAGAAGTTCTACTTCGGCAAAAGTAAGGTGGAAGAAAGGTGCATCAAGCGCAGTAACATATTTACTGGGCTGCATAAACTTGTTTACATGGCTGACCCAGACCGAATTACCCTGAGTATCTGTAATGTTGCCGTGGTCGGCCCACAGGTTCCACCACATAGCACCCGGCTCAATACCTATTTGCAGATAACGGGTAATGTCGCGGCCATAAACGCCACCCACCACGCCAAGGTAAGTGCCTCCAAATCTGGTAAGCCTTGGGTCGCTGGTGTTTTTCATGAAATCGACCAAGGTGCGGGTCAGGCGGAAGCCTTCGCTGTTGTCAGAAGCCTGAAACACTTGTGAGCGACCGTTACCGCGATTTTCTAAACCGCCACCCTGAAACGAAAAAGGTGCATGCCGCATCATGGCATTATCGGCATTGCTAGTCATAACACCTGCTGTAAGTGCAGCGGTTACCTCAGTGCGGGCTCTGGCAGCATCTACTTTAGTTAATCGGAAACCAAGACGCAACCGGAGTGAATTTCCGAAGCGTTTCCACCTTTCTACATCACCGTTGTAAAATAGGTCGCCCCTTACCGGGCCTTTAGTGGCATCGAGGGCGGCAACCGCTTCGCTTAATTCCTTGAAAAAGTCATTATAGATATCCTGCTGACGGTCGTAACGGGGCTGAAGAATTCCCCTGAAGTAGCCCATGCCGGCTTCGGAATAGGGTATGTCGCCATAAAGGTCGGTAAGTCGAGAAAAAACATATACCCTGACAATTCTTGCAGCTTGATGGGTGTTGTGGTGTTCTGCAACGCCCCTGGTCCTTTCAACTAGGTCAACAATATTTTTTACTTCGCGAGGGTATTTGGTTTCCCAAAGCGAAAACCAATGCGACCTTTCAACAATCCTGTATTGTCCGCCGTGTTGGGTCCACCAGGATCCTGCCAGATGTTGCATTTTGGGTGAAGTAATACCAAGATCGTATCGCCAGACCTCTTCGCGGTTCCCGGTAAGGTCGAGCAGAACGGTGGTCAGTTGTACACCGGGGTCCAAATCGTTCAATGCATGCGGATTTTTATTAAAGTCCTCAAACCCTTCGGTGCATGCAGTCATGGTAAAAGCCAGAATGGCTGTCCACAAAAGATTTATGCTGAATTTTTTCATTTTTTGTTACGTGTTAGAATTTAACATTCAGGTTGAACCCAAAATGCCTGCGCGTGGGCAGTGAACCGTACTCAAGACCCTGACCATTACTATTGTTGTAAGTGGATTCGGGGTCAATGTTCGGAACATTTTTGTAAAGTACAAAGAGGTTACGTCCAACGGCCGAAATGGTTACGCTTTGCACTGGCAGGTTTCCGAGCAGGCGACGCGGAATAGTGTATCCGATGGAAATATCGCGCAATTTGATAAAACTTGCATCGTAAACATTCATCTCGCCGACATCGCTAACAGCTCTGTTCCAATATTCCTGCGGATTTACAATGCGCGTGTTGGGAGCAAAAATCGGATTGCCATTAGGGTCAACACCGGTCTGAACAACACCAACGCCAACAAACCCACCATCAAGGGGTAATGGTACCCAGGCTGCGGGGAGTCCACCACCTCTTATAAATGCGAGATAAGCAGCCTGGTTGCGGCTTGCCCAGTCATTAAATGCATCACGACCGGGAAGGGTGGCCGAATGTGTTCCCCCAACCATCATGGCGCGGTTGGTTAGAGAATAGATGTTTCCACCCATACGGATATCAATTGATGTACGGATAAAAGCTCCCCTGTACGAAATCGTATTATGAACACCGCCTATCCAATCGGGCAGGATGCTGCCCAGGTCAATGGGTTCAGCCGTGAAAAGTGGAAAACCGTTGGCGCCGTGAATGATGTTGCCATTGGGGTCGCGTTGAAAACCGCGTCCGCTGATAATACCAAACTCGCTTCCTTCGCGGGCAATAACCCTTACCCCGGCCCAGCGGGCGTCGGCAATGGTTAGGGCATCTACCTGCTCGGCTAGTTTTTCAACCACATTGCTTGTTCTTGCATAGTTGAACGATACGTCCCAACGCACAGCCCTGTCAATGGGCCTGGCTCTGAACATGATTTCAATACCGCTGTTGCGCATATCGCCCGAATTCAGAATGGCACGATCAAATCCTGAGGCTTCAGGTACCTGAACCTCAATAATCTGGTCGGTGGTAAGTTGGTTGAAATAGGTTATATCAAGTCCCACGCGGTTGTTGAAAAAGCGCAGGTCGGCGCCAAACTCATAAGAAGTAGCCGTTTGGGGCATCAGGTTTGGATTTGACAATAGCGTTCCACTGATTCCTCCAAGCGGTAATCCAAGGTGCGTACGTCCGGCAAGGGAGTAAGTCAGGTCGAGTTTATAAGGATCGGTATCGCTACCAACCTGCGCCCATGAAGCCCTTAGCTTGGCAAAGGTGAGCCATGGAAGGTTAAAGTCGAATGCTTCGGTTGCAACGAACGAGCCGGAAACCGACGGGTAGAAATACGAGTTGTTGGCAATTGGAAGTGTCGAGGACCAGTCGTTCCGGCCGGTAATATCCAGGAAAAGGAATCCGCGATATCCTAATTGCAGGAAGCCATACAGCGAGTTTATTTTTTTGCGGAAAAGGCTGGGCGTAGTGGTAACGTTCTGAAAGTTGAGCATGCTGATCACTCCGGGCGCATTGATCTCGGTACCTGTTGCAGAGAGAATATCCGTCTGACTGCGCATCATATTCCCTCCAAAACTTGCAGTTACGTCAAAAATACCTCCGAAATTATTTTCAAAGATGAGCAAAGCTTCATTGTTCATTTCCATAACATCAAACTTGTTCTGCGCCAGGAGTCCACCTTGGCGGGTAGGAGTGTTGCGGTTGTAGAAGTTGAAGAAATCGAACGAGAACTGGTCAAGACCGCTCCTTAAACGCAAACGGAGCATAGGATGGAAGTTGATGGTGGCTGCAACGAAGCCCGTAAGCCTGTTGCGGGTGCTCTCATTCGAGGTCTGATTAATAGTCCAATATGGGTTGGCCCTGTACGGGTTGCCTGTGTAGTCTATATAATTTCCAAGGTCATCTGCATAAGTTTGGAGCCATGCCTGGTTGAAATTGGGAACCAAGCCCACCAGACCGTTGCCGATATTGTTTACGTCGTCGGTAAGAGCCGGCCGGTTATCAACATTTTCGGTCGAAAAAGCGATTCGCGAATCGAATTCTATAATATTTGCAACGTTCGTAGTTCCCCTGAGTGTCAGGTTGTTTCTTACCAATCCGCTTCCCGGAATGATGTCGCTGTTGTTGACATTCCCGAAGGAGAACCTCAGGCTGCTGTTTTCAGTTACCTGCGTAAGCGACAACGTATTGTGCATGGTTGTTCCTACATTGAAGAAGTCCTTAATGTTGTTTTCAACCAGGGTAAAAGGCCTTCTTACTCCATCGCGTTGCAAAATGGTGCTGTCGGGATTCAGTCTGGGTCCCCATGCCGAAGTTATATTGTTCGCCATCTGGCCAGCTAAGGGTAATAAACCGTTCGATCCTTGTCCAAAAAGATTTTGATACTCATCCAGGCGAGTCGAAACCACATCCCATGTTGTAGATGAATTTAATTCAATTCCTAAACCCGGCCTTCCCCTGTCGCCCCTTTTGGTGGTAATAAGGATAACCCCGTTCATAGCGCGACTGCCATACAATGCAGCAGCTGCAGCGCCCTTTAGAACAGAAATGGATTCAATATCCTCTGGATTTAAGTCGGAAGTTCCGTCGCCCATGTCGAAACCACCCCATTCGGTGGCCTGTCCAAGCGAGGAATTATCTACGGGAACTCCATCAATTACATAAAGGGGCTGGTTGTTGCCCATAATTTCGTTTATTCCCCTGATTACTACCCTGCGACTTCCCGAAGGACCGGCTGTAGTTTGTGTAATATCGAGGCCTGCAACTTTACCTGCAAGGCTCGAAATAGGGTTCACTTCACCAGTTTGGGCAATTTGACTTGACGATACTTCGGTTACAGAAAAACCTAAGGCTTTTGCCTCCCTGGTAATGCCCAAAGCGGTTACCACAATTTCGTCAAGAACCTCAATATCGGGCTCTAATTCAATATTTACCAGAATGCGTTCATCAAGAGCTACTTCCCTTGTAACCATCCCGATAAACGAGAAAACCAGGGTTTCGCCCGGTGAGGCGGCAATCTGGTATCTGCCCTGAACATCTGTAATTACCCCTCGGGTAGTTCCTTTTACCATTACAGTTACCCCGGGCAAAAGTGTTCCATCTGCCACACTGATAACCGTACCGGTTACAAGCCTTTCTTGCCCCAGGGCGCTAAACCCCAAACAAAGCAATAAGCCTAGAATTGCGACAATTTTCTTCATTTTTAGTTGAATTGGGTTTGTATTAAATGAATCGTGTAAAATTTGGTTAACAAATAAATAACATTTTTTAATACTATGCAAGCGTTTGCATAAAAAAATTTTTTCGTGCGCAAAAAGAGTGTATTTTCGTGTATAATATTGTATCTAATTATTGTTGTACAGAAGTCTTCAAAGCAGGCTATGCAATATTTCCAAAGTATAATAAGCTGGTTGCCGGTAATGGCATCCTTTCAAAGGTATCTGGCATGGATCCGGCGAAAAAAGATATCATGTAATCATTTTTTAACTTTCAAAACCTACAACTATGAGAATTAAACCTATTCATTTTGCATGGCTAATAATAATATTTGGAGTGATTGATGTGATAGCCGCCCAGCCTCCTGAAAAAAACCTCCCTGTTAAACTCGAAGAACTTACCTCAGGTGATTTTGCCCTTGCATTGGAAAAATCTGGAGGAGTTTGTGTTATTCCCCTTGGTGTTTTTGAGAAGCATGGCCAGCATTTGCCCCTGGGCACCGACTTAATAGTTGTAAGGGAATTGGTACTGAGGGCAGCTGCAAAAGAATATGCCGTTGTGTTTCCGGAGTTTTATTTCGGGCAGATCAACGAGGCAAAGCATCTCCCAGGAACGATTGCCTACAGCCCGGAACTTCTCTGGATGATGTTGCAGGAAACTCTTGATGAACTTTCACGCAATGGATTTAAGAAAATTATCCTGGTCAACGGTCATGGCGGAAACAATGCCTTTTTGGAGTATTTCCTTTTTTCGCAACTCAACAGCCCAAAGGATTACTCTGTTATCCTGTTCAGCCCTGATTACAGTGATGCTTTTCGGCAAAAACAGGCAGCATATTTCGAAAGTTTTGCTCCGGGCGGTCATGCAGGTGAACTGGAAACCTCCATGGTTTTAGCCACCAGGCCCGACCTGGTGCACCTCGACAGGGCCCGGCTTGAGTCAGGCCAAGACCTTGACAGGCTGGCAAGTCTGAGAAACCAAACCTCGGGTTTCTGGTGGTATGCAAGTTTTCCAAACCATTATCATGGCGATGGGAGCTATGGCAAAACCGAACTGGGAGAACTTACCCTGGAATACCGCTCCGATTTACTGGCCCAACTAATCAGGGACTTTAAAAACAGCCAGGCTTTAGAAGATCTGCAAAGGGAATTTTTCAGGAAGATTCATTCCCCGCGCTGATTCCACATCAACAAAGCAAGGAGCAGCTCATTGCCGGGCAAAAAAAAAGCCTGACATTGCTGCCAGGCTTTTGGGGTGGAAGATGGGATTCGAACCCACGACCCTCAGAACCACAATCTGATGCTCTAACCTACTGAGCTACATCCACCGTTTTAGGGAGTGCAAATATACAAATATTTTTTTCTGCGGCGAAAAAAGAACTTTTATGCTCCGGTGATAACGACCCATTTTTAATGTTTTTAGCCTGAACATTGTGGATTGCCATCGGTGAATTCGAGGGGGAGATCTTTTTTTAAACAAGTAGGTGAAGGTTAGTAGTTTATATCAATTCAAAAAAATCTCAGGGAACCTGCGCCAACTCAAAAAGGCAGAAGAAGGGTTTGTCCGTCAGAAATTTTGTTGCCGCCTGACTGTAACATTTGCTCAAGGTCTGTTTCTGAAATGATTTTCACTTTCAGGTTTTCTGCCTTTTTTCTTTTTTCTGGCCCCATATTTTCGCCTGCAACCAGATAGGTAGTTTTGCCCGAAACCGAGCCGGAAACTTTACCTCCGTTCCTTTCGATCAGTTCCTTTATGCCATCGCGGCTGTACCTTGCAAAAGTACCTGATACTACCAGGGTAGCACCGGTCAGGGGACCCGATTCGATGGCGGCCTTTTTGGCAGTTTCGAATTGAAGCCCGGCAGATTTAAGCCTTTGGACGATTATTTTGTTTTCATCTTTTCTGAAGTATTCCACAATGTTTTGAGCCATTTTATCACCTACATCCTGGACCATAAGTAACTCCTCCAGGCTGGAACCCATCAGAGCATCAATGCTTCCGAAATGGATTGCAAGTTTTCGTGCCGTGGTTTCTCCCAGAAGCCTTATGCCCAGGGCGAACAGCACCCGTTCAAACGGAACCTCCTTCGATTTTTTCAAGGCTGCCAGAATGTTTTCTACCGTTTTTTCCCTGAAACTTATTTTTTTTGAATCCTGGGTAATCGGATCGGTAACTATTTTTTCCAAACCAAACAGTTGCTCATAACGAAGGTCGTAGAGGTCGGCTACGTTTTTTACGAGCCCACGGTCAATGAGCAGACCAGTCCTGCCTTGCCCTAGTGTTTCGATATCCATTGCCCTGCGGCTGATGAAGTGTTCAATTTTACCCTGAATTTGAGGAGGGCAAAAATCGGTATTGAGGCAGTAGTGTATCGCTTCACCTTCAAGGCGTTCGAGAGGGGAGTTGCATTCTGGGCAGTTTTGAATAAAGTCTGCAGATAGGGCGCCACCAGCCCTGGCCTGAAGATTTACTCCGACAATTTTCGGAATGATGTCGCCTCCTTTTTCAACGTAAACCTCATCGAAGTAATGGAGGCCAAGCTCGGCCATGCGATCGGCATTGTAGAGTGATGCTCTTTTAACTATTGTTCCTGCGATGTGCACGGGTTTTAGAACGGCTACAGGGGTAATTGCCCCGGTTCTTCCAACCTGATAGGCTACATCGAGAAGTTGCGTAACAGCACGCTCGGCTTTAAATTTGTACGATATAGCCCACCGTGGTGTTTTGGAAGTGTAGCCGAGCAGTTCCTGCTGCTCGAAGTGGTTTACTTTTACAACAACCCCATCAATGTCGAATGGCAATCCCGGGCGTTCTTGTCCGGTTTGTTCAATAAAGGCAAAAACATCCTCTATCGAACGGCATTTGCTGCCGCTGCCGGAGACTTTAAATCCCCAGTTTTTCAATGCGTTGAGGCTTTCGGAGTGCGTCGCAAAAAGTGGCATGCCGGTAAAAAGCCCATACACATAGCAATCGAGCCCACGCTTCGCAACCTCCGATGAATCCTGCAATTTTAAGCTTCCTGCAGCTGCATTGCGGGGGTTGGCAAAGGGCTCTTCGAGCGCCGATAGTTTTATCTCATTAACTTTTGAAAAACTTTCATGGGGCATGAAAACTTCCCCGCGTACTTCAAATTCTTCAGGAACATCATCGGCCGCAATGGAGAGGGGCAGGCTGCGTATGGTTCTGATGTTGGCAGTTACGTCGTCGCCCTGAATGCCATCTCCACGTGTTACTGCCCGGTGAAGTTTTCCCTTTCGGTAGATAATACTGATAGCTACCCCATCAAACTTGAGTTCGCAAAAATATTCATATCCCTGCCCCAAAGTTTTTGAAACCCGTTGGTCAAACTCCAGAAGTTCTTCGCGCGAATAGGTGTTTCCTAACGAAAGCATGGGGTAGGTATGCCTCACAACGGGAAATTTTTTCGTTACCTGCCCTCCGATCCTTTGCGTTGGTGAATTGGGGTCGGATAGATCGGGAAACATTTTTTCCAGGGCAATCAACTCCTCGAGGAGCATATCGAAATCATAATCGCTAATTACAGGTTTAGCCTGAACATAGTACAAGTAATTGTGCCGGTTCAGTTGGTTTGTTAACTCCTGTATGCGTTGCTTTGCCTTCTCGCGATCCATAGTGATATATGGTTTTTTTAGTAAAGTTAAATGTAAAAAAAAAGCCGGATAGTTCCGGCTGAAAATTTAGGCTGATACCCGTATTTTAATAAATACCAGGGATCAGATTGAGGTCTTTGGCATTGATGCAAATTACCGGAATGGCTTCCTGGTTGTAAATGATCCGCTCTTCGACCGATCCGAAAGGGTTCCATGGTACTTTGTCTGGATCGGTGCTGAGCATAATGGCACTTGCATTTTTTTCTTTAGCGTATTCCATCAGCCTGGTTTCGTAACCTTTAAGCTTTTTGTGGTATTCGATGGTGAAAGGAATCTTGTTTTTTGTCAGGATATTGCTGACCTGCAAAACATTGCTGTTTGCCTTTCTTTTCAAATCGGAATCTTCCGGGCAATGAACAAACAAGTGAAACACGGTGCCAAACATTCTGTGCAAGTCAAGTGCATATTTAACCTTTTGTTTTGAACCCAGCCTGAGGTCGAGGGCGAAAACAAGGTTTTTGTAGTCCATCGCTACTGCAGGTTTTTTTACTATAATTATAGGTATGGGTGAACTGGTAATTACCTTAAGCGCAAAACTTCCCAGTAGAAACTGGATGCCCTTCTTGCCGTGAGTTCCCATGAAAAGGTAGTTTGCTCCAACCGATTTGGCCGTTTCAGCAATAACTGAAAAAATACTTCCGATAGGGGCAAGATAATTTGCATCAATACCACGCTTCTCGCGCAATTCGGTGCAGATTTCCTGAAGCATATTTCCTACCACTTCCTGGTCCTTGTTCTCTTTTTGAAGTTTTTCTTTTGTGGCCTGGTTTATCACATGAAGCACAATAAGCTTCCCATTTATCAAACTGGCCATATTTGCGGCGTTATCTACAGCATAACCTCCAATTTTGGTAAAGTCTGTGGCCACAAGGATTACCTTCTTGTTTTCTGATTCCATTTTTATTCGGGATTAACATTCTACTTACAAAACCACAAGGTGTGATACATGCGGCAAGGTACAAAGAATCTAATTATAAAAAATAACTAAATTTAAATTGGTCGTGTTTTTTTTACTGACTGGGGTACACCAACCCCTTTTGGTTTAAGATATCCTTTGAAACTAATTAGTATGTTTCCTTAACAAAGCGGCTTCGATGCTGCATTAAGTTGGTCGAATGATCCATCAGTTCCAGCAATTCTGCTACCTGGCTGAGGTTCTTCAACTTCTTTTCGTTGCGAAGGTTTTGAGCCGAACTGGTAAAATATTGATGGCTCTTCATGAATTCGCGCTGTTTCTCGTACCAGTCTTTGAACGAGATTTTTTTGCCGCTGTTCTCGCTCCATTCGCGGTGCAGGCGTAAGGCTGTAAAAAAGAAGTCTTCCCTGCCAAGATAGTCCAGGTCGGCGTCGCACAAAATCATTTCAAGTTTGTTTTGCGGCCTTTGGGGCATTGACGTAGCAAGGATGAGGGCAGCGATCTGATCTATCTGTTCTTTTGGGAAGCCAAATCTGGAAAGCTCTTCTTCGGCATATTTACTTGCATGAACTTCATTTTCGTGGTAGGACCAGATAAACCCGGTATCGTGAAATAATGCTGCCGCAACCACTGCAGTAAACTCATCCTGATCAAGCTGCTCGGAAATTGCCAATATTTGAACGGAACTTACAACATCGAGGGTATGCTGTAGGTTATGGTAGTATAGAGTCGGTTTAAGCTCCCTGGCAAGTTTGCTAACTACCAGCTCCTTTACCGGCTCAAAATTGGTCAGAATATCTGAAAAAACAGCGTTTTTTACAAACTGCTGACCGTCGATGGAACGCAAAGATTTTATTGATGCATTCCGTAAATGTGTGTGGTTGTGATGGTAAGATTCCGTCATTTCAGAGATTTAGTTCCAATCACAAATGTATCAACTACTCTATAAACGTAAAAAAAAAATCTATGGTATTTACGGCCTGTTTTTATTTAAAGGAAATTTGTAATAAATAAAATATTGAAAAACAGTCGATGTGTTGTCGCTGCCTCTTCCAAAACCCGGAATATAATAAGGATTTAGTTCTTCTTCCTGATTTTGAGCCAAAAGAAACCTCAACCTTACGTCCCAACCAATAAACAAGTTTCCGGTCAGGCGGGTCCTCAATCCGCCTCCAAACTCCGCCCAGTGCGACCCCACCCGGGATTTTTCAAAAGATACATTTGCCTCACCCCAATACCCATCATGAATATTGACCAGGGGCGCTTCATGATTCAGAAACCCAAATCCATAACGCATCAGGAAAAAAATCTGGTTGCCGCGAATTAAAGGTTGGTTTTGCAATAGGTTAAAATTTACTCCCGCTTTAAAAAACATTCCACGCGAGAAGTAGATATGCCTTTCTTCCCTGATCTCCACATGGGCGGTTCCTGTTTCAATGGTCGCCATCCAATTGGGGCGCCACTCATAACTCAGTGTTAGGCCGTGTCGGCTGAGGTCGGGGTAAAGCAGGCGCATGATTTGCCCCGACACATCATAGCCAACGGTGAAGTTTGGCCGGAAAGGTAAGGTGTCCGGTTCGGCAGCACTTGCAGGCTTGTTAATTACCAGGAACAGAAGGAATAAAAATGCGTAAATGCTCTTCAAGGGTATTTTTAACAAGTGGTTGGATAATTTGAATTGTCTGGATATATCTTAGGGAATGCTTTACCTGATTTATGTCATAATACATGGTAAATCCGCATTCTGCCGAGATCAATATGGGTTGCCTTAGGTGCATTATCAGCAAAGTGTCAATCACATTACCGGGAAAAACCAACACAAACCTGGTGCTGTCAGAAGCCGGGTTTAATGGAACCTCAATGGTTCTGACATTTTTTCTGTTGTTATACAACAGGCTGTCGGTCCGGTTTACCCCAAACACGGTAAGACTGTCAATGGCTATTGCAGTTGACCGACCGGTGGCGGCCGCCGTCCTGTAAAACCCGATGCGCAGGGGGTTGGTGGCTGCATCCTCGCAACCTTCTAAGGGAAGACAGGATGAGAACACAATCGATAATAACAAAGACAACAATCCTGTTGCTAAAATCCGGGATTTCCAGTACGGCTTCATAAGGGGCAAAATTAAAAAAAAATGGCAGGCAATTCAGAATGCCTGCCATCAGGGTTTTCACATTATCCGATTTTGCCCTTAACTTCCGAAACCAATTTGAAGTCCTGCCCTGACCATTCGGAGTGGCATGGGCCGGTTCGAAAGAATCATAAACCGGGTATTCCAGATATTTTCGGCAGTTAAGCTTAGTGCCAACCGGTAATCCAAGATGGTGCGATTCCAGTGCAGAGCCAGGTTTCCGGTATGGAAGGCGGGTAGCCAGGTAGTGTTATCGCTTGAATCGAATCGCTTGCCAGCGAACTCGTGGTCGTAGGCTATACTCAATTGCTTGTATTGCAGGGTTAGATTTATACCGGCCCGGTTCATAGGTACATAGATCAGTTGCTTGTTCATCGAAGGGTCATTGGGAATCGTTTCTCTTGCATTGCGGGCAATGGTATGATCGAATCTCAGGGTCCAGCTTGCCTGAATCGGGTCTGCATTCCAAAAACCCTTTATGCGGCTTTCCAATCCATAGCTGGTAACCTGTGCCCTGTTCTCGGGCATCCAAAGCCACGAATCACCCTGAGGAAGCCACACAATCCAATTCTTTATTGACCGGTAGTAGCCTCCGGTACTAACATAGGCCACCGGTACAAATTGGGATTGTCTGTTCCTTTCCCGTCCATCGAAAACAAGCATTAAATCGCTGCTCCATCCTTGTTCAGGCAGCAGGTCAGGGTTGCCGCCGGGGTTCCAGTACAAATCGTTCATGGAAGGCAACCTGAAGCTATACCCTGTATTTGCTTTAATACTCCATTCGGAAAGAAAAGCCCACGAAAATCCCAAAGAGGGTAAAAATGGAATTTGCTTCCCACGGATAAACTCCTGGCGGCCGCTTAAAACGATAGCGAGCTTTTCAGGCGTTGGTTCCCAGCGGGCCGAAGTGAAAATGGCCAGGCTGGTACGCTCTTTTTCCCCTGCGTAATCTGTAGCCACGGCATTTTGTCCCTGCAAACCAATACCGCTATTTA
>DATIKH010000073.1:0-1750 GCA_035477775.1 Bacteroidales bacterium
GCCACTTGGCGAATCAACTGGTGCTGCGGTTATTTTTGGAACTACAGGCGGTGTAATCGAGGCTGCTGTGCGTACCGCTTACGAGCAACACACCAAGAAAACACTCGAGAAAGTTGATTTTGAGCAGTTGAGGGGTTTTGACGGAATTCGGGGGGCCAAAGTCAATTTCGGCGGAGTCGAAATAAATATTGGAATTGCTCACGGCCTGGGCAATGCCCGCAAACTGCTTGATGATGTGCGCGCAGGCAAAAGTCAGTTTCATGCCATCGAAATCATGGCTTGTCCGGGAGGATGTATCGGTGGCGGTGGGCAACCTCTACATCACGGCAACTCTGGCATCATCAAAGCCCGCCAAAAAGCCATTTATGCCGAGGACAAGAATAAAACCCTTAGGAAAAGCCACGAGAACCCATACATCATCAAACTGTATGAAGAGTTCTTAGGCAAACCAATGAGCGAAAAAGCACATCATTTGCTCCACACCCATTATTTCGACAAAAAAACGAAACTCATTGATATTGATTAGCGCCGGGGATGCCCCAGTTCATTTTGTAACCAAAAAATTTATACGATAATGACGTCAGTTAAAATTAAACTCAAAGAAAAGGACGTACAGAAGATTGATGAGATATGCAAAATGTTCGGAAACAATTCCGGCGAGTTGATCAATGTTCTGCACAAGACCCAGGAGCACTTCGGTTATTTGCCTGCCGAAGTTCAGGAAGAAGTGGCAAAAGGTTTGGGTATATCTGTTGCAAAGGTATATGGCGTAGTAACCTTTTACTCATTTTTTACCATGATACCCAAAGGTCGCTTCCCGATAAGCATTTGCACAGGAACGGCCTGTTATGTGCGTGGAGCCGAAAAGCTCCTCGACGAACTCAAGCGCATCCTGAAAGTGCCTGTAGGCGAAACCACTCCAGATGGTAAATTTTCAATTACCTGCCTTCGTTGCGTGGGCGCCTGCGGTCTGGCTCCGCTAATTATGGTGGGCGAAAAAACCTATGGCAGGGTGACCATCGATGGCGTAAAGGACATCCTAAAGGAGTACGAGAACCTTTAGTAGTGTAGTTGTTTGTTTGTAAATATTCTGACTGGGGGAGGCGGCCTGTAAAATGGCTGCCTCCTTGTTTTTGATTTGCATACAGCCAGATATCCTAGGCCTTGACCTGCCTAAATCCGCTTGGCGCGGTAACCTTCTTTAAGCAAAACTTCAACGGCTCTGTCGCGCATATCTCCCTGCAGTACGATTTCACCATCCTTTACGGCGCCCCCCACGGCACACTTGTTTTTCAAGACCCTGGCAAGGTCTTCAAGGTCGGCATCGGTTCCAACAAAACCCATTACCACCGTGGCTGTTTTGCCGGCGCGCCCTTTTTTGCTTATCTGAACTTTGAGGTTTTGTTTATCGGGGGCAGGGGTTTGCCTGATTTCTTCACGAATGGCAAAGTCCAGATCGCGATTGGTCGAATAAACGATGTTGTTTCTGGTGATTTTGGTTTTTTTGTTCATAATGGTGCGTCCAAATGAATTACTTCCTGTAAAGGTACATTTAAGACGTGTGTTATTAAATCATTTTGGTTATGTTCTTAAACGAATATGAATTAGAGTACAAAATGCCAATAATTCAGAGAAGTCTTTAAGGATCGGCAATTCACCAAAATCCAGAAAAAATATTTTATTAACGCAAAGTGCGCAAAGGTTAAAAAAACGCAAAGCACGCAATCGGAAAGTAGGGACAGGTCGCGAC
>DATIKH010000074.1:0-27211 GCA_035477775.1 Bacteroidales bacterium
GCTTTGCTGCCTGTTCCAAAGTTTTATCTGCAAAGGGGTTGCTAAAATGTTCTGGTCGGCCACCCTTACATAAGCCATCCAGCGGTTGTCCTCGGCAAGGCTGAAGGCGGGCTTCTGCGCCAGGGCGGGAATGTCGAACTCCAGGATGTGTTTGCCATCCACGGCCCATTGCCGGCAGGCAAAATCGATTTCGGGCTTGCAGTAAAGCGTTGCGGCCGCCTCGACCATGTGAAATTCCTCGTCGGTATGCACGCCCGCTACTACACCATTGTCCTTCACGCCAATAAGCAACTTTCCTCCATCGGTGTTGGCAAACGACACCAGGGTGCGGGCGATTTTCCGGCTGTCGTTTACCTGAAACTTGAAATCGAGCTGCTGATGTTCGCCTTGCGAAATAAGATGCTGGATGTAGCGCGACATGGTAAGATCATTGGGGTTGCTTCCACCTTTTGTAAAAGAAATATCCACGAAAAGGTTCAACCATTTTTAAAAAATTTGGCTGGATGATCAAAAAGATATAATTTTGCAGTCCATTATCAGGGGAATTAGCTCAGTTGGCTAGAGCGTTTGGCTGGCAGCCAAGAGGTCATCGGTTCGAGCCCGATATTCTCCACTGGATACACCCGGATACGTTTTGTACTCCGGGTTTTTTGTTGTAAACCGGTCAGGAGTGCCCTTCCGGCCGCAAGGTAACCAAAGGAAGCCTACAACTCCTCGTCCTGGATTTCCTCAACCGTATCCTCGTCCTGATCTAACGGGTTAACTTCTTCTTTCCAGGTAATTTTCTCAATGCGCTTGGTGTGGCGCCCACCATCGAAATCTGTTTTTAAAAATATATCAACTATCTGCAGGGCGGTATCTTCCGAAATAAATCGGGCCGACAAAGCCAGCACATTCGCGTTGTTGTGCGAGCGGGCAAGCCTGGCGATTTCAACCTTCCAGCATAGGGCCGAGCGGATTCCCCGGTGCTTGTTGGCGGTCATATTTACCCCGTTGCCCGTACCGCAGATCACGATTCCAAAATCATGCTCTCCTGCTTCTATGGCCGATGCCAAAGGATGAACCGCATCGGCATAATCGAAACCATCTTCGGTATAGGTTCCGTAGTCCTTAATTTTACATCCTTTCTCTACCAGAAAAGGTATCAATCGCTGCTTCAGTAAAAAACCGGCATGATCACTGCCCAGTGCCACTCTCAATCCCTGTGTTATCATTATTTGGTCAAATTTTCAAATTAATCACTTTGCTGGTGCAAAGTTAGCCCTTTAAAAACAAAATGAAAAAAGCATGGATGAATTTATATCCTGATTTTTAAGGGGCCATACCTCTGTGTAAGATTTTAACAACCGATGTTAATAAACAGCCTCCGGGTTCTTAATAAATTTTTAAAAATAGATTTGGAAAATAAAAGATCATTTTCTGATACACATTTAAGGCAATTAAACAAGACCCGCCGGGGTGAATTTTTAAAAACATATTAACCCTTTTTCAACAAATAAAACACAAATTTTAGCTGTTAAAATCGCATATTTTTTCAATAAGCCAATGAAATATGATTTGTTAAAAATTTTTTAATTCATTGAATTCATTCACTTTAAGAAAAAATAACTGTTGGTTGCTTGTTGATTACTTTTTACAAATCAAAAAGTCAAGTTTCCCGGGAAAATTTTTTCCAACAATTAACAAGCCATTACTAATAGTACAATTTTTTTTTAAAAAACAATAATTATAAGCTCAGAAATAATTCAGGATTTTCGGATTAAAGGTTGATTTGTATGTTAATTTTATAGTAAATTTGGCTCATGGAAAATCAAAACCTTCTGAATGGTTGCTGCATAGGGCAGCGGTTTTCAGTTTTAAGATAAAATTTGAGAAATGGGTAAAATTAAGATCCTTGTTGTAGAAGACGAAAGTATTGTAGCCAAAGATATTCAGAACAGTCTGAAAAAACTTGGTTATCTGGTTCCAAACACCGTTGGTTCAGGTGAAAAGGCTTTGGAGGAAATCGAGGAGAACAGGCCCGACCTGGTCTTGATGGATATTATGCTCAGGGGCGATATGACCGGTATTGATTCTGCCAACCTGATTAAAGAACGCTTTGGTATTCCCGTAATATTTCTTACAGCTTATGCTGATGACAATACCCTGAACAAGGCCAAAATTACTGAGCCTTACGGGTATATTATCAAGCCATTCAAAGAGAAAGAATTACAGACAACCATCGAAATGGCCCTTTTTAAGCACGAAAAGGACAGTGCCTTGAGGCGCGAAAGGGATTTATACCATTCCATTATAGAGAACAGGGAATCAAAGGACAGTATTTTTGTTCGGGCCGACTACAGGTTGAATAAGATCAATTTCGATGATATTTTTTATGTGGAAGCTTTGAAGGATTATGTTGTTATCAATACTTCCGACAACAGCTACACCACGCATACCACTATGAAAGAGATGGTAAGGATTCTTCCAAGCCGCGATTTTGTAAGGATTCACAGGTCGTTTATAGTGAACCTGAATAAAATATTCTCCATTAAATACCCAGATTTAGTCATTGAAGGTAAAATGAAGGTATTGCCTATTGGTGGATTGTACCGCAAGGAATTGTACAGCAGGTTGAACCTGATTTAGAAAAATTTATTTTTAGTAAACCCCTCATTTAGAGGGGTTTATTGTTTATACCAACTCCAGGTTTATTTCTTTTTTAATAAGGTCGGTGCTTTTTATTCTTATGGTAACCGGAGAGCCCAACTTATACACCTTCTTGTTGTTGTGGCCAAGTACTTGAAAATTATCTTCATCGAGGTAATAATAATCATCGGCCATATCCTGGATTCTGACCATTCCTTCTACTTTGTTTTCAATAATTTCCACAAAGATTCCCCATTTACTGAGGCCTGATATCAGTCCCTGGAATGTCTGGCCTATTTTGTCCGACATGAATTCCACCTGCTTGAGTTTTACGGAATCTCTTTCGGCATCCTGGGCTTTTTTCTCCATCTCAGAGGCATGTTTGCTCCAGAGTTCATACTGTTCCTGTGATACAGGTTTGTTTTCTTTCGAATAATTCAGCAGGAGGCGGTGTACCATCAGGTCGGGATACCGCCTGATGGGCGAAGTGAAATGGGTATAGTAATCGAAGGCCAGGCCATAATGGCCAATATTGTTCGTGGAATAAATGGCTTTGGCCATCGAGCGGAGCGCCAGGGTTTCGATGAGGTTTTGCTCCCCTTTTCCCTGGGAGTTTTGTAATAAACTGTTGAAAGATTCTGCTATCTTCTTGCGGGTTTCCAATTTCAACTGATACCCCAATTTTTTCACAAACTGCGAAAGAGTGGTCAGTTTTTCCAGGTTGGGCAGGTCGTGAATGCGATATACAAAGGGCTTAGGGATATAATCCGGACGCGGTTTTCCTATCCATTCTGCTACCGTGCGGTTGGCCAGAAGCATGAATTCTTCTATTAAATGGTGGGCTTCTTTTTGCTCCTTGAAGTATATTCCTGTGGGTTTTCCCTTGTCGTCCAATTGTATTTTTACTTCGGTTTTTTCGAAAGCTATTGCCCCCGCGGCCATTCTCTTTTCACGAAGGTTTTTTGCCAGTTGGTTTAGTTGGTGTATTTCACGGGCATACGGTCCTTTTTCAGATTCAATGATTTCTTGCACCTCCTCATACGAAAACCGTTTATTGGTGTTTATGATGGTTTTCGCGATGGTAAATTTGGTGATTTTTGCCGTATCGGTGAGCGTGAATATTACGCTGTAGCAGAGCTTGTCAGTTCCCGAATTTAGGGAGCACAGGTTGTTGCTCAGGTTTTCTGGGAGCATGGGCACGGTCCTGTCAACCAGATATACCGAAGTAGCCCTTTCCAGAGCTTCTGTATCGATGATGCTTCCGGGTGTTACATAATGCGAAACATCGGCAATATGCACCCCGACTTCCCAGAGGTTGTCTTTCAGTTTTACCAGCGAGAGTGCATCATCGAGATCCTTGGCATCGAACGGGTCGATGGTGAGTGTAATTTTATCTCTGAAATCTTGCCGTTTACTAATTTCTGCCTGGTCAATTCCGGAACTTATGTTGTTAGCTGCTTCCTCCGCCTCCTTGCTGAAGCGGTATGGCAGAGCATATTGGGCCAAGATGGCATGCATCTCCACATCGGTTTCACCCGGATTGCCCAGAACTTCCACAATCTTGCCGTAAGGATTCTTGGCCGGGTAGGCCCAGGAGGTAATTTCTGCAATCGCCTTCTGCCCGTTTTGCGCTCCATGAAGTTCCGACCTGGGGATAATGATGTCGTATGGCATATTTTTGGCCTCAGGGATCAAAAAAATAAGGTGCTGGGTGATTCTTACCACACCCACCCAATTTTTGATTTTACGGTCGATGATTTCAACGATTTCTCCTTCGGTCTTGTAATGTTGACGTTTTGGAAACAATCGCACCTTCACGATATCGTCGTGCAGGGCAAAGCCTGTATTGTTTGGAGCTATTCGCACGTCTTCCAGCAATTCCTCCGAAATAACGTACGCTTTTCCGGTCTGCTTCATATCTACGCGGCCCGTAATAAATGGTCCAACTCTTTTCTGCGATTCTATAACCAGCGGGCTCAGCCGGAATTTGCCTTTATATGCTTCCAGGAGGAAATTCTCTTTTGCCAGGGAATACAATAGCCCTGATAGGTATTTTCTGTTTTCCGTTCCCTCCCCACCCAGGGCTTTTGCAACCTGTTTGTAATTAAACAACGAAGTGGGATTCTTTTGAAACAGCGCTTTGACCACTTCCCGTAATTGGGTTTTTATGGCATCCTTTTTCTTTGGCATGACGGTTTTTTTTATTGTTAAAACCTGTGATGGAATGGCATTGAAAAGTACATTTTTTTTCCCGATATTCAAAATATTCTTTTGCTTTAGATAACTTTTCAATTGTTTTGTCGTTGTATTATTACTCAGGTACTTTTTTTTAGATTGCGAAAGAATCAGGGAGTATTTGGGGTTAAAATTGTTGATAAATATTTGGCTTTATTGGAAACCTTTAATCCGATTTGTAAGTATAATTCTGAAACTTCCTATCGGATTGTAATTATCTGAAACCTTAATTTTGTTATTGTTCTGATATGGTTGAACTGGAAAAGCGTTTGGTTGTTAAAGCGAGCCTCGAGGAGCTTCCGAAAGTTGAATTCTTCGTTGAGAAAATCTGTGATCAATTCAACATCTTCAATAGTTATTTTGGAAATATTTTGTTTTCGGTTTGTGAGGTTTTCACCTTGCTTGCCTCCGAAACCGATTCTTCAAAGAAAAAGATTCAATTGTATTTCTATGCCGATGCCAAAGGTTTGAATTTCCGGGTAGCGCTTAAAGACCGCTTTTTCGAAATTGCCGGCATCTGTCAGAAAACCACCGAGGAATTGCTGATGGGCGACGATTTGACCCCAACCGAAAAAAGCCTGCTCTCCGTAAACCTGCTGGTCGATGAAATGAATTTCAACAGTAAGAATGAAAGTGTTGACCTGGTATTTTATATTTCGAGCATTCACATGAATGCTTACAAGCATAGAATTTCCTTGCTGGACACATATTTTGAAAAAATTAATAAAACTGCTACCGTATAGGTGAAGGCAAAAGGCAGGATTCGATTTTTCTTTGAAGAAGTTAACATTCCCGGATTTTCGCAAGCGAAAGTCCGGGAATGGATTTTACAGACGTGCCGTGCAGAGGAGAAAGGCCTGGGAGATATTTCCATTATTTTTTGCAATGATGCCTATCTGCAAAAGATGAACCTGGACTACCTGAACCACGAAGAGCTAACCGACGTGATTACTTTCGACTATCAGGATATGTTTGGGCATGTTTCTGGCGACGTATTCATAAGCATTGATCGGGTTAAAGAAAATGCTGAAATTTATCAGACAACTTTTCTTAATGAATTGCACCGTGTTATCATTCATGGTGTGTTGCATCTTTTAGGGTTTTCCGACCACGAGCCCGCCCTCAAAGCCTTGATGGCAGGCAAGGAGAATTATTATTTATCTTTGCTGGCTTAAATTTTTGCTATGTTCGAACACTACGACATCGTTGTTGTGGGCGGTGGGCATGCCGGGTGCGAAGCTGCAGCTGCCGCTGCAAAACTTGGCAGCAAGGTGTTGTTGATCACCATGAACCTCGCTGGAATTGCTCAGATGTCGTGCAACCCGGCCATGGGGGGTATCGCCAAGGGCCAGATCGTTCGCGAAATAGATGCCATAGGTGGACTGTCAGGTATAGTTACCGATCATACCATGGTGCAATTCCGTATGCTCAACAGGAGTAAGGGTCCTGCCATGTGGAGCCCGCGTGCCCAAAGCGACCGGATGCTGTTTTCGCAGAAATGGAGGGAAATGCTTGAAGAAATTCCGAATGTGCATTTCTGGCAGGATACGGTTGTGGAATTGCTTGTTAAAGCTGGAAAAGCCTCCGGTGTGCGGACATTGTTAGGTGGAGATATTTCCTGCAATGCCGTAGTAATTACCAGTGGTACTTTCCTGGGAGGCAAGATCCACATCGGTTTGAAAAATTTCGGTGGTGGACGTCTTGGCGATTCAGGAGCCTATGGACTTACTGAGAGCCTGCATCGTTTCGGAATAGAAAGCGACCGGTTAAAAACCGGCACTCCTGTTCGGGTGGATGGGCGAACCATCGATTTCTCGAAAATGGTTCCCCAGGAGGGCGATGCAAATCCCGGGAAGTTCTCGTTTCTCGACACTCCCCCCCTTGTACAGCAATTGAAATGTTTTTTGACTTACACCTCCTATGAGGTCCACGATATTCTGCGGGAAGGGTTCAACGATTCCCCCATGTTCTCAGGAAGGATTCAAGGTACCGGTCCGCGGTATTGCCCGTCCATTGAAGATAAAATCGACAGGTTTTCGGATCGCGACAGGCACCAGTTGTTTGTGGAACCCGAAGGCTGGACAGGCATCGAATATTATTTGAATGGATTTTCATCGAGCCTGCCTGAGGACATACAATATAAAGCATTGCGAAAAATTGCGGGCTTCGAAAGCGCCAGGATACTAAAACCTGGTTACGCCATCGAATACGATTTTTTTCCACCTACCCAGTTGATGCACAATCTGGAATCAAAAATGGTGGAAAATTTGTTTTTTGCCGGACAGGTCAACGGTACTACAGGTTATGAAGAAGCTGCCGGACAAGGATTGATGGGTGGCATCAATGCCCATTTAAAAATACATGGCAAGGAAGCCTTTGTATTAAAGCGCTCTGAAGCCTATATAGGTGTTATGATCGACGACCTGATAACCAAAGGAACCAATGAGCCTTACAGGATGTTTACCAGCCGGGCCGAGTTCAGGATTCTGCTGCGGCAGGACAATGCCGACCAAAGACTTACCCCGCTCTCTTACGACCTTGGCTTAGCCGGCAAAGAGCGGATGGAAAGGTTGAGCCACAAATTATCGGTGGTTGATCAAATTGGAAAATTTATTGAAAAGGAGGGTGTTCTTCCCGATGCCATATTTCCGCTTTTGTTAGCCAGGAACTCCTCCCCCATCAAAGCAAAAACCAAATTGGCGAATCTTTTGTTGAGGCCCGAGATTTCCTTGCCCGATCTTGTCCACTACCATACCCAGCTCAGCGACTTTGTATCTCAATTTTCGGACCTGTTGTTTTATGAAGAAATTCTTGAATCCGTTGAGATTGGTGTTAAATACGCCGGATATCTTACCAGGGAAGAAGAATTGGCTCAAAAAGCCCTCAGGCTGGAAGATATGAAGTTGCCCCGGGAGTTGGATTATCGCAACATGAAAGGGCTCAGTGCCGAGGCGGTGGAAAAGCTCCAGAAGGCAAAGCCTGCTACCATTGGACAGGCAAGTCGCATCAGCGGAATTTCACCTTCCGATGTGTCGGTGTTGATTGTTTATCTGGGCAGGTGATTGTTTCACGTGAAACAATCGGTCTGTTTTTTTAATGAGTTGTGGAATTGTTTCACGTGAAACATTGTTGATGGAATATTTGAAAAAATGCCCGGTTTGTAACAGCGCAAAAGATCCGCTGCCTTTTCTTAGTTGTTACGATCATCTTACCCGGTCTGGTTATTACCAGCTGGTTCGATGCACGGAGTGCGGACTGGTGTTTACCAACCCCAGGCCACATGAAGAATCCATGGCCCAATTTTATAAAAGCAGCAACTATATCTCGCATGCCGGTCAGCAACGAGGAGTATTTCAGAACCTGTACTTTGGCATCAGGTCGTTCA
Organism: Bacteroidales bacterium; assembly: GCA_035477775.1. Classification (GTDB taxonomy): domain Bacteria; phylum Bacteroidota; class Bacteroidia; order Bacteroidales; family UBA7960; genus UBA7960. The sequence continues at coordinate 8,249 of DATIKH010000074.1, forward strand.
TGCTGGGACGCAAGGCTGCTCAAATTAAAAAACTCAACCTCCCCGGGAGGAGATTGCTCGATATAGGGTGCGGAACCGGTGCTTTTGCCGCGCACATGCAGCAGCAGGGATTTGTGGTAGCAGGGGTAGAGCCCGAGGAGGCGGCCCGAGAAATTGCTTTAGCCAGCGGGGTCGATGTTTTTGAAAAAATTTCGGACCCGGCGATTGCCAACGGGCAGCGGTTCGACCTGATCACCCTGTGGCATGTGCTGGAGCATCAGCCCTGGCCCATGGAGAGCCTGAGGCAGTATTATGACATTTTGCAGGTCGGAGGATTCCTGCTTGTTGCTGTTCCGCAATTCGAAAGTTTCGACGGATGGTTTTACCGTAGCTCCTGGGCGGCGTACGACCTTCCGCGTCACCAACTGCATTTCAGCAGAGAAAGCCTGGTCCGGGCTGCCGCGAGCACAGGCTTTAGGTTGGCTTCGTGTTCTGGCTTGCCGTTCGATGCATTCTATGTTTCGATGCTCAGTGAAAACAACCTGAAAAACCCCCTGCGAATGATCAGGGCTTTGGTGGTGGCCTGTTGGTCGAACCTTCTGGGATTGTTCAAAATAAGACCATGGTCGAGCCAGGTGTATGTTTTTCAAAAAACCCACCACGAGGTGTAAGTGCTATAATGCCATAAGGACTCCGGCTTTGATTCGTTTTTTGTGCTGGTTTTCGCAAGGAAATATGCTGGCTCCTGTATTTATGGAATAAAGTTTGTGGTTTATCGGTGCTTCAACAGGCCGGATGCCAAAAAGAATCCGAATTTGCTTAAATTAGCACCAACAACCATTGGACCTATTAATATGCCTGCGATGAAAATCCTTAATTCCAGAAAACTCTTTCATTGGATTTTCCTGTCCCTGGCTTTATTGATTTTATCAGAGGTTAGCTACCAGTTCCGGCACAGGAGGTTGAACCCGGAAGAACTTTCTTTGCAATTCAAGGAGGCATTTGCTGCCAAGGACTACAAGCTCAGCGGTTCCCTGAACAGCCTTTTGACCGACTTCGGGAATCAAGGGGAAGACCTTTTTTCGAAGCCCGCATTCAACACCAGGCTCGAAGAAATGCTCAAAACCTATGGATTTTCCTTTTTTGTTTTTGAGAATGACACCCTGGTGTTTTGGTCGAACAACGCCATTCCTGTTGAGAAAGAATGGACCCAGGATACCTCCAAAGGAATGCTTGCGCTCGGTAACGGATGGAATTATTTTAGGGCAGCATCACATCAAAACTTCACCATCGTTGGTTTTTACACCATAAAAACCAATTTTAAATATCAAAACAGGTTTCTGGTTAACGACTTCCACAAAAACCTGTCCATAGCCGAGGATATTTTCTTTGTATCGCACCTGCGCAACACGGGATTCGAAGTTTTGGATCATGAGGGCGATTACGCTTTTTCTATTGAACTGCGAAGCGAAATGGCCCTGAACACCTTGCAATACGGGCTGTGGATTTTTTCTTTATTGTTGGGTGTTGCAGGGGTTTTCGTCTTTTTATTCGGAACGTACCGGTTTTTCTCGCTGCGCCTGGAAGGAGGGAAGTTCCCCCGGAATATTTTGGGTTTGGCCTGCGCGCTGATACTATTTCGCGCGCTTTTGCAAATTATTCAGGTGCCATCGGTGTTTTATGAGGGAGAAATGTTCTCTCCCACCCTCTACGCCACTTCGTTTGTGCTTCCCTCTCTGGGCGACCTGTGGCTGCACCTGGTTTTCTTTGCAGTCCTGGCAATTTTCGCTTTCTACCACCAGGAGAAATTCCAGATAACCCGTACAGCGCTCCCCCAGACCCTGGCAACCGGTCTTGGCCTGATGATTCTGGTGCTGTTGCTCTGCTGGCTGACAATCGATTTGATACGGGGGCTGGTGATTGACTCGCAGCTTGTGTTGGATGTAAAAATTCTCTTCAGTCTCGATGTATTCAGCCTCATCGGGTTTGTAACCATTGCCGGCATTCTGTTCACCTTCTTTTTTGCGGTTCAGGTAATCCAGAAGATCATCTTTCTGTTGTTCAACAAGCGGCGGGTGTATTATATGTTTTTAGCAGCATCGTCGCTGGTTATGCTGATTTTTGATTTCCTTGCCGGTGGGTTGAACCTCTTGATCTGGCTTCTGTACGTTTTTGTACTGCTGGTCTTTGAAGCAGCCAACCGCGTTCCGGCCGAAAAATCCGGTTTCACCCCCCTGATCGTTGGGCTGTTGCTTTTCAGCATCATAACCACCTTCGCCCTGTACCGTTTTAATACCACCAGGGAACTGGAACGGAGAAAAACACTTGCCCTGATGCTTGCAACCGAACAGGACCATATTGCCGAATACCTCTTCCTGGATATTGAAGCCCCACTGCAAAGCGACAACCAGCTTAAAAACCTCATTATCAAAGACCCATACAATACCGAAGCCATTAGGCAGTACCTGATACACCATTATTTTTACGACTTTTGGGGAAACTACCTCTTTCAGGTGATGGTGTGCAGGCCCGATGAGATCTTGTTGATCCGCCCGCACAACTTCGAGATGACCTGCTCCGACTATTTTGATGCATACATATCCACATTCGGGAAACCGACCATGAGCCCGTCGTTTATTTATCTCGAAAACCATACCGGGAGAAACAGCTACATAGCCCGGTTCAACATCGAAGTGCCAGGTGCAGAGGGAAGCCCTGAACTGTATCACCTGATCCTTGAGTTTGATGCAAAACACGTAATCCGGGATATGGGTCTGCCCGAACTGCTGCTCGATGACCGCATCAACATCAACCGCGAATTACTCAATTATTCCTACGCTACCTATTTTCAGGGAGGATTGGTGAACAAGTTTGGTCCATTTATCTATGGAATCGATATTTCGACCTACGGTACCTTCCAAAACCAGTTTGAGGTTTTTGTGTTCGACAACTACGAGCACCTGGTTTATACAAAAAACGCCGACACCCAGATCATTATCAGCCGGCCGGTACAAACCTTCCTCGAAGGCATTGCCCCATTCTCCTTCCTCTTTATTTTGTTTCTTATACTGATCGTACTGTATTTCCTGGCTGCCGGAAAAGGCCCCAAAAGGGACTGGTTCAGAATTACTTTCAAAAGGCGTTTGCAGGTTTATATGGTGGGCCTTGTAATCATTTCGGTTTTGACCATCGGGGCTGTATCTACATGGTTCATTGTAAACTTCTATCACGACAAGAACCAATCAATCATCCAGGAAAAATCTACGAGCGCACTGGTGGAGTTGGAGCGTTACCTGTCCGGCGAAACCGCGCTTCCCGACGACGGCGACTACTTCCTTACCGACCTGCTTACCAATCTGAATACGATCCTTTTTACCGATATAAACCTTTTCGGAACGGATGGATTCCTTGTAGCCTCCAGCCGCCCGAGGATTTTCGAGGAAGAGATCGTTGGCCGGAAAATGAACCCGGTAGCTTACGCCACCCTTCGCGCCGAGCAGAAAAGCCAGTTCATCCAAATGGAAAGAATCGGCAACCTGGAGTTCTATTCCTCTTACGTTCCCCTGCGAAACAACCAGCACGACCTGCTCGGCTACATTAACCTGCCTTATTTTGCCAAACAGAACGAATTACGCAACGAGATAGCATATTTTGTACTTGCTTTTGTAAATATAAACCTGCTCCTGTTGTTTTTTGCGGTTCTTTTAGCCTTGTTGATTTCCACTTACGTAACCCGACCCTTAGAGCTCATACGCGACAGCATAAGCAGGCTGCAGTTAGGAAAAGACGGCCCCAAGATAGATTTGCAACGCCAGGATGAAATAGGGCAGATGGTGGTAGAATACAATCGCATGATCGATGAGTTGGCATTAAGTGCCGACAGGCTTGCCCGGAGCGAAAGGGAGTCGGCTTGGCGCGAAATGGCCAAACAGGTGGCACACGAAATAAAAAACCCACTTACCCCCATGCGCCTGAGCATTCAGCACCTTGAAAAGGCATGGCACGAAAATGGCCCCGACTGGGAAGCGCGACTCAAGCGCTTTTCAAAAACAATGATCGAACAAATTGACAACCTCTCTTTGATTGCCGGCGAATTCTCGGATTTTGCAAAGCTGCCATCCGGCAAGAACGGACCGGTCAACTTGCGCGAATTTACCCCGGAGTTGCTGAACCTTTACGACAGCCTCGACAATGTGTCGATCGAACTGAAATTGCCACGGGGCAACGACCCCCTGATCATCTCAGCCGATAGAAACCAACTTCACAGGGTGTTCAACAACCTCATTCGTAATTCGATACAAGCATACCAGAAGGACCAGAAGGCCACCATCCGAATAGTTTATGAGCGAAAGGAGGGAAAAATTTCGTGCCATGTAACCGACTTTGGATCCGGAATTCCCGATGAGCTGAAGCCCAGTATTTTCAGCCCGAATTTCACCACCAAGACCGGTGGAATGGGGCTGGGGCTGTCCATGGTCAAATCCATTGTGGAAAGCCTTGGCGGCGAAATTTCTTTCAGCTCCCAGGCAGGAAAAGGGACCACATTCAGCTTTACCCTGCCGGCAGTTGATCCCACAGCCAATCAAAGCGAATAATCACGATTTATCAAGGGATCATTTTGATAAACGGAAAGATATTTGACCGAAATACTGATTTAGGCCACATAACGGGTGTTTGTAACCAGCAGGAAAAGCAATACCGATTATGGAGAAGCAAAGCCGACCTCATCGTGTATTACACCAAATGAAAGTCGGAGGCTCGTCCCGGGAAAAGAACTCCGGGAACATGCAAAAAGATAACGAAGCCAACAGCCTTAGCCCTTGACTTACTGGTAAACCTTGGGCTCTATCTCGCCTTTAAGCACCATAAGACCATTCATGGCCAGGGCACGCATTTCGTCCTCGCCCGGATACACGAATATCGGCGCCAGGTGTTTTACCCTTTCCGACACAGACTCAACAAAAGGCTTGCCGTAGGCAATGCCGCCGGTAAGCAGAATGGCATCTATCTCGCCCTTTAACACGGTCGATAATGCCCCGATTTCTTTGGAAACCTGGTAGGCCATGGCTTCTTGTATGAAGGCGGCTTTCTCGTCGCCCGAATTGGCCCGCTTTTCTACCTCATAGGCATCGTTGGTTCCCAGATAGGCTACGTATCCACCTTTGCCGGTAATCATCTTTTTGATCTGCTCTTCGGTGTATTCGCCACTGAAACACAAACTCACCAAAGCACCTACGGGTAAGGTCCCGCTTCTTTCGGGAGAAAACGGCCCTTCGCCATGTAGCGCCTGATTCACATCTATTACCCTGCCTTTGCAGTGGGCTCCAACGCTGATTCCTCCTCCAAGATGTGCTACGATCAGGTTCAGTTCCTCGTAAGGCCTGGAAATGGATTTTGCATATTGCCTTGCTATGGCTTTTTGGTTGAGCGCATGAAAAATAGAGGTGCGCTCGAACAGGGGATGACCCGTAATTCGGGCCAAAGGCTGGAGTTCGTCAACCACTACCGGGTCGGCAATAAAAGCCCTGGCCGAGGGAAGCGATTGGGCTATGTCGTTGGCAATCAACCCGCCCAGGTTGGAGGCATGCTGGCCCTGAACCCCCAGGCGCAGGTCGTGAATCAAGGCCTCGTTTACTTCATAAACCCCCGAAATTATTGGCTTTACCAAACCGCCGCAACCCACCACTATGGCAAACTGTTTCAGTTTAAAACCCGCACTTTCAAGCTCTTTAAGAATGATGCTCTTACGAAACTCGTACTGCTCCGAAATCATTTTGAACCCTGACAGGTCATCGAAGGTGTGCTTGATGTTTTTAAGGAATAGCTCCTTGGTGCCTTGAAAAACAGCGATTTTAGTAGATGTTGACCCCGGATTTATTGCCAATATCAGTTCGCAATGCATAAATATTGTCGTTTAAGGGGTTGTTTTTATACGGCTGCCGCCATGGCAATACTGTTCAGTTTGGTTTCGTCGGAGTCGGCACGTGAGGTAAGTACGATCGGGGCGGAAGCACCCAGTATTACCGCTGCGCATTTTGCCCCTGCGAGGTAAATAAAGGCCTTGTAGAGGCCGTTTGCAGCGTCGATGTCGTCAGCCACCAGCAAATCGGCATCGCCCGCCACGGGGCTTACAATGCCCTTGTAGTCGGCGCTCTTTTTGCTTACGGCATTGTCGAGGGCAAGGGGCCCATCAATGATACAGTTCTTAATCTGTCCGCGGTCGGCCATCTTGGAAAGAGCGCTGGCGTCGAGCGTGCTTTTCATATCGGGATTTACGGTTTCTACGGCACCAAGCACCGCCACCTTCGGGGTTTCTATTCCCAGAAGACGCATATAGGCTGTCGCGCTTTTTATCATCGAAACCTTACCGTTGAAATCCGGAGCTATGTTCATGGCTGCGTCGGTCAGTCCGATTACCTTGTGGTAGGTAGGCATTTCGAAAAGGGCCAGGTGCGAAATCAGTTCTCCGGTCCGCATGCCCCATTCTTTATTTAACACAGCCCGGAGCAGGTTCGATGTTCCCAGGTTGCCCTTCATAAGGATGTCGGCTTCACCGCCCTTTATAATCTTCACAGCCGTGGCTGCTGCCTGGTCAACATCGGGCTCGTCGATTACCCGGAACGCAGCCAGGTCTATTTTTAATTTTTCGGCAAGGGTCTTGATTTTTTTTTGGTCGCCTACCAGAATCCCGCTTACAATGCCTTCGCGGCTTGCATTATATACTGCTTCGAGGGCATTTTCATCATTGGCAGCTGCAAGCACCAGGCGCTTCTTCGAATGCGAACGGGCTTTGTCGTGGAGTTCACTGATTTTTTTTAACATACTGAGGAAATTAAGTATTTGGTTTAGACTGAATCATGGAGGCCAAAAATACCAAATCTCTTTCAAAAAACCTTTATCGAGGTTCAAAAAAAAAGAGGCACTATGGCCTCCTTTCCCAGCATAATCTGTTACAGTTATGCAATTTCGATATTACGTGCCAGCCGGGCGTTGTGTGCTTCATTTTTTGGCACACTGATTTTCAATACACCCTGATGGTAGGTAGCACTGATCTTTTCTTTGTCGATGGTATCAGGAATTGTAAAAGAACGGGTAAAACTGCCGATTGCCATTTCGCGCAACAGATAATTTTGTTCCTGAGTTTTGCCGTCTTCTTTGGGTTGGTAAGAAACCGAAAGCACCTTGTTTTCGAGCTGCAGTTTGAAATCTTCTTTCTCCAATCCCGGCGCCAGAATTTCAATAACAAATTCCTTTTCTTTTTCAAGAATGTTCGAAGCTGGTATGTTTCCGAACGACGGGTCAAAGCCTGAAGCGAACCCTCTATGCATCATTTCGTCGAGCAGGTTCGGAAAAACGGGGCGGTTGCGAAATTTAATAATAGTCATGGTATGTTCCTCCTTAATGTTTAAAAATTGTTTGTTAAAGGCTTGTCAAAAGATATTCCATTCCAAAATAAGCAACTGAAAGAACCCAAAACAAGACAAAACGGCAGTTAAATTCAATATTCACACAACAAAAACGCCAATATGGCACGTTCTGGATGTTTTTCGAAGAGAGCAGGCAGCAACCGTGATAAAAACCAACAGAATGTTCATATCAATCTGCCGGTGGGTGTTTCATAATCAACCATTTTTGATTGAAACTTTATAAATTTGACCAATAGAATTACAAACGGAGTTTCGCGATGAGTGTTTCCGCATCCGATATTCAGATTAAAATGTTTTCGGACCCCTTGCAGTTTCAAATTGCAATGCTCGATGACATTAAAAACGCCACGCAGTTTATCTACCTCGAAATCTACCGTTTCCGCAACGATCCGATCGGAGTGCGCTTTCGCGACAATTTGACCAAAAAGTGTAAGGAAGGAGTAAGGGTACGCCTGCTCATCGACTCCTGGGGCGCCAGTTCCAATCACACCTTTTTTCAGGATCTGATCGAAGCCGGCGGCGAAGTACGGTTCTTTAGAAAAATCAGGCTCAACTGGGATGGCTTCACCCGCGGCCACCGGCGCAATCACAGGAAAATTCTGGTAATCGACGATCAGATCGCATATATCGGGTCTGCAAACATTTCAGGTTATTCGCTCAATTGGCGCGAATCGATGTTTCGGTTAAAAGGACAGATAGCCAAAAAGTTCAGACGGATCATCCAGCAGAATTTTCGCATTTACAATAAATATTTTTACGGAAAACAAAGCTATACCAGGTCGGTATTCTTCGAAGGGTTCGAGATCCTGCGCGATGTGCCATCGTTGGCATATCAACCGGTAAAAAAGAAGTTTATAAAGTTGATTGCGGGTGCAAAACACGAAATAACCATCGAAACACCTTACTTCCTTCCGGACTTAGGATTGCGAAAAGCCCTGATGGACGCTGCAAACCGGGGGGTGAAAGTAACGGTGATCATTCCCAAGAAGTCCGACGTGGGCATGCTCGACCTGCTCACCTCAAAATACTTAGGCGAGTTGGCACAACAGGGAATCCGGTTTTTCTTTTATCTGCCTCAAAACCTGCATTCCAAACTTTTTTTGGTTGACCGCTCGGTTTTTTTGATCGGCTCTTCGAACTTCGACTACCGGAGCTTCAGGTACATGCACGAAATCTGCATGGTTGGAAGTCATAAAGGGGTTACCAGGCAGATGATAAACCACTTCAACGAAACTTTGAAAGATTCGGAGCCTTTTAACATTGCTTTCTGGGAAAATCGCCCGATTGTACAACGCCTTTTCGAGTGGCTGCTGGTACCTTTCAGGCACTTGTTCTGATAGCAGGTGCGGCTATTTCACTCGGCCTGCGTGAGAAAAAGTGCGCTGGTAAAAGCGCTCATCGAGGTTGCTGATGATTACCCCCAGCGAGGAGGAGGCATGGGCAAACCTGTTGTTGCTCAGATATATACCCACATGGGTAACCTTTCTGCCGCCGGCGGTATTGAAAAAAACCAGATCGCCCTCCCGAAGCTGCTGCCGGCTAATCTTTCTGCCAAAACGTGCCATGTCGGCGCTGGTGCGCGGAAGCGATACCTGGTAAACCACCCGGAACACCTCCATGACAAACCCCGAACAATCAACACCCTGGCGTGTAACTCCGCCAAAACGGTGGGGTGTGCCCAGCCATCCTGCCACTTCGCGAAGCAACGCCGGATTTTCGGTTCCGTTGAGGGTATAGCCAAACTTTGTCGAGAACTCCTCATAAAACTGCCTGTCGGCCTCCCGGCCAGTTCCTGCATCCAAATCCCTCATGGGCCGACAACCCGTATGAGCTATCGAAAAGGCTATGGCTAAGGCTATAAAAATTCCTTTCCTATAGCCAACCGGGCGTTTTATTCGAATCATGTCAAGCATTGTCATACGTGCAAAAATAGCAATTGTGTCGGGTTTTTGATGAAAAACCAGAAACCCGTATGAAAGACAACGGGAAAATTGCTTTATTTGCCAAAAAATAAGCTATTTAAAAAATTTTAGTTATGAGAGAGAATCAGTATATCCTCAACCCAAACCCCCTGGTCAGGCATTTGCGCAAACTGCCTCACGAATTTACCATGGAAGACATCATCCGCTTCATCGAGGAAAACGAAATCCAGATGGTAAACTTCAGGTATGTTGGCGGCGATGGCCGCCTGAAAACCCTCAACTTTGTTATTCAAAACCGCGACCATCTCGAAGGGATCCTTTCTTCGGGCGAACGGGTTGACGGCAGCAGTCTTTTTTCGTTCCTTGAAGCAGGTTCGAGCGATTTATATGTAGTGCCCCGCTTCAAAACGGCATTTCTAAACCCATTTTCTGATGTACCGGCCATCGACATACTGTGCTCGTTCTACAACAAAGACGGCAACCTGGTCGAAAATGCACCCGAGACCATCATGCGCAAAGCCCACAAGACCCTTGTGGAAAAAACAGGTATTGATCTGGAGGTAATGGGCGAGATAGAGTACTATGTCATCAGTCCGAAAAATCCGCTTTACCCGGGCACCGACCAGAAGGGCTACCACGAATCTCCGCCCTTTGTCAAATGGGAGTCGCTCCGCAACGAGGCCCTGCTGGCCATAGCCCAAACTGGTGCTCATATCAAATACGGTCACTCTGAAGTGGGCAACTTTTCAGATGCCACCCATGACTTTGAACAAAACGAAATAGAGTTTCTGCCCACCAACATCGAAGATGCTGCCGACCAGCTGATTATAGCTAAATGGATTTTGCGGGAGTTGGCTTTCCAGAACGATGTAACCATCAGTTTTGCTCCGAAAATAACCGAAGGCAAGGCCGGAAGCGGTATGCATATCCACATGCAAACCATGAAAAACGGGCGGAATATTACCCTCGAAAACGGGAAGATCAGCGATGTAGCACGCAAAGTCATCGTAGGCATCCTTGACCTGGCGCCATCGTTGTCGGCTTTTGGAAACACGATACCTACTTCCTATTTGCGATTGGTGCCTCACCAGGAAGCCCCAACGAATGTTTGCTGGGGCGAGCGCAACCGCTCTGCGCTTATCAGGGTTCCCCTGGGCTGGGTGGGAGCAGCCGATATGATCAAAAAGGAAAATCCGCTCGAAGACGACCACCCGGTGGATTTCAGCCATAAACAAACTTTTGAATTCCGCTCGCCCGACGGCTCCGCCGACATTTACCTCACCCTGGCCGGAATTTGTGTCGGGGCCCGCCATGGCCTGGAAATGCCTGATGCGCTCGATATTGCGGAGAAAACCTTTGTTGATGTGAATATCTTCGATCAAAAGCACAAACACCGCAAAGGGTCGCTGTATCAATTGCCATATTCCTGTGTGAAAGCGGCACAATACCTGCGCCAGCAAGCCGATACGTACCTCAAATACGATGTGTTTACCCCCCGGATTATCGAAGCCACCGCACAACGCCTCGAAGCATTCCAAGATGAAAACCTCCGTGAAAAGCTAAGTGGCAACCGCGAGGAAACCATGAAACTGGTCATGAAGCACCTGCATTGCGGTTAATTCAACGTGCCGATGGCTGCTTCGTTGGGGCGAGGCAGCCATTGGATTTTACTCTGGAATGCTTTTTTCGGAGTTCGTGCTTTGTCGCCGGTGCGTTCTCAATACCGCCCGCATCGAGGTGATGAAATTTATTGAAACCGGGGAAGAAAATGTGTTTTGCTTTTAATCGAATTGCCGTCAAAAGTGTACACCCCCTTGACGTTACGCACACCTTCGCATGGACTGTCGTTTGGCAACAGGTAGATTTTTCTGTCGTTGACCTCCCAAATACCATATCCCCTGCTTTGCTTGGCCCACCTTTCAATCGGCTCCTTAAAATAGGCTGCATATCTTCCATCGGGCAGAAATTCAACCAAAACAGACTTCCAGCAACCGAACACCTGCCCTTCTAAATTTGAAGCAAGCGACCTGTCGCCAATATGCCTTTGGCCAAAAAAAACAGCAAAAGAAAGGGTTCCAAAAACCACCAAAAGCTTAATCATTGTTATTGGTTTGGGTATGTGCTTCATTGTTCTCAACAGTTCATGCTTTAGTTACGCGTCATTTTCAATTCTCAGGTCAGGGCCTTTAAGGCAGTTGTCCTGGGCACGGATGAAAAACACCATGGTTCCTGCCGATGACATTTTATGCCTGTCAGCAAAGCATCTCTTCCCGAACGCCAAAGATATTTCAGGGCTTTTGTAAAACCAGTAAAAATTATGTAAATACAGATAAATTCAGATTCGACAATTCACGAAATGGCGTATTCCATGAGCCGTTTGTCGTTCTGGTTTCGTTGGCGGGCAATGAGTTCGCGGCCATACGCGGCCTTAAAGCGCAGGTTGATATCGCCGATCAACTTCGACCTGCGCACGCGCCTGTAATCCAGATTCTGAAACTGGTTTATTTCGAGAATCAGATCCAGTTCGTCAACCTGCAATGTTTTTCCTGAGTGTTTCGAAAGCCTGCTCAGCATCAGGTCGATGAGGTCGGGATCGAAACCGTTTTTGGCCTTAAAAAGGCGAAAGAGTTTTTGTCGGTTAAAAAAGAGGACCCCAAGCGCGCCCAAAACCAAAAGGCCGCCCGTTGCCGCAATAAATGGATTGAAAACGTTTTCGGCAATTCTGATTTCTCCTATGTGCTCAAATTCCTCCCGCCCCAGAGAAAAATCCACATAAGCCAGCCTTGACCCCGGCCTGCTGTAAATCAGCGTGTTTCCTTGTGAAAAAACAATGGGAGATTTTTCTAGAAGGTTGTGTTTTTCCCAGAAGTAGAGCCTGAATGTTTTCTTGTCGAGCACATAAAAACCCGAAGCAGGCCTTACTGTGTGATTCTCAAATACCAGATAATCGTTGAGATCAGCAGGAGTGCTTAAATTACCTTTACCATCTACAAAGGGATTGGGCCTGATAACCAGTGGCCGCCATTGCCTGTTTTTCAGATCGAGCAGGAAGCCATAGGGCTCGGTTGTGAGCAGCGATTTGCTTTCGTTGAGGTAGGTGCCAAAAAGACTGATTATGGTATCGCCTACCTGGCCTATTACTGCTGACGAATAGTCGTCGGGCAGGTTTGCAACCGGCACGATGTTCCAGCGCCTTTCTCCGGGACTCCAACTGATCAGCTCGCTATGCCTTCGGTAAAAGCCATAGCCTCCCAGGGAGTAAAATTGGCCGCCGATCAGCATGGGTCGGCTCAGGCAGTTATATCCGTAAAGTTTCCAGGGATACAGGTTTACCCAGGCCGTATCCCTCCAGACGTTTACATCAAAGAAACAATCGCGGAAGGCATAAAAAGTGCCATTGTGCGAAAGAATGGTTACCCTGTTATGGTTGTTTCTTCCGTCGGCAGGCACCCCGGCAAGCATGTCATAGGTAAGTCCCTGGGGTAAAAACGAAAAATCGGAAACTTCGCCTAATCGCTCCTGTTGAAAAATCAACCTGAAAGGGGACTGGCCTTGCACATTAGCCGAAACAAGAATCAGGCTGACAATAATTTGCGTTCTTAACCAGAAGTTAAAAATTCCTTGGCAAAGGCCTTTTGATTTTACACCGAAGGTCATGATCCTGTTTTTCGATTGCTAATTTAAGCAAAGGAATCATTTGTTTCCGCCGAAAAATAGAATTGAAATGCAAACTTCTCAATTTTCAGGGGGCTTAACATCAGCGCTCTGTTCTAGAGGAGTTTATGTTTTAATAGCCTTTGAGGCAGAGAAGGTGTGTTTTTGACAGGGCTTAGTTTACGATGACTTCTCCGATATACTGCCTGAGTAGGGTTTTGGCCCGTGAAAGCTGCTCGACGGTATTCGAAGGCACATCCGGAATTTTGTATTCCCAACCCAAAGCTTCATACTTATGCACGCCAAGCCTATGGTAGGGTTGTATTTCGAGCTTTTTTACATTGCCCAGCGAAGCCAGAAACCGCCCCAGGCTGTGGAGATCGGCCTCGTCGTCGCTATAACCGGGAATCAATACATATCGCATCCATACCGGAATGCCAATTTCCGAAAGGTGTTCGGCGAATGCCAGCACCTTGGTGTTGGGCTTGCCGGTAATTAGGGTATGCTTGTGACTGTCGATGTGCTTGATATCGAGCAGCACCAGATCTGTATAATGCAACAGTTCTTTTACGGCGGTGCTCAGAACACTTCCATTGGTGTCGATACAGGTATTAAAGCCTTCGTTTTTGAGCATTTTAAAAAGAGGAAGCAGCGATGCAGCCTGTAGCAGGGGCTCGCCTCCCGAAACGGTTATTCCGCCGGTGCTTCCAAAGAAAGGACGTTGGTTTCGGGCCATTTTTACAATGTTTTCGGCAGGCATGATGGTTCCGGTGCCCAACTCGATGGTGTCGGGATTGGCACAATACAGGCATTTGTAGTTGCATCCCTGAAGAAACACAACCAGCCTGATTCCGGGGCCGTCGTAAGTGCCTAAAGTCTCAATCGAATGTACGCGCAACATCGTTTTCTTGTTAGAAAAAAATCATTTTCCGCCCTGCCTTTGGTTTTAGGTCAGGGCGGAAAAACAGAGAGCTTTGAAACTAAACAGTTTCAAAAAAACTACGGGCAATTACGTCTTGCTGCTGAGCCCGCGACAGCCTTACAAAATTTACTGCATAGCCCGACACCCTTATGGTCAACTGGGGGTACAGTTCGGGCTGGTTCATGGCGTCTTCCAGGAGCTCGCGGTTTAGCACATTCACATTGAGGTGGTGAGCCTCTTTTGTAAAGTACCCATCAATTATAGAAACGAGGTTTTCGATTCTTTGTTCGGAGGTGGCTCCAAGGGTCTTGGGTACAATGCTGAAGGTATTGGAAATTCCATCGAGTGAGTCCCGGTAATCGATTTTCGACACGGAATTGAGGGAGGCAATGGCACCGCTGGTGTCGCGACCATGCATCGGGTTTGCGCCGGGAGCAAACGGCACGCCGTGTTGGCGACCGTCGGGGGTAGCTCCTGTTTTCTGTCCGTACATTACATTGGAGGTTATGGTAAGGATTGAAAGCGTCGGCTCGGCATTTTTATAGGTGTCGAGGTCCTTCAAAAGGCCGTTGAAATATGCCGGAATTTCTTTGGCGAATATGTCCACACGGTCGTCGTCGTTGCCGTAGCAGGGAAACTCTCCGTCAATGATAAAATCGGTAGAAAGTCCCTCGCTGTTGCGTACCATGGTTACTTTGGCGTGCTTGATGGCCGAAAGGGAGTCGGCAACTATGCTTAGGCCGGCAGCTCCATAGGCAAGGTTTATCCCCGGATTGGTGTCGATCAGGGCCATCTGCAGCTTTTCGTAATAATACTTGTCGTGCATGTAATGGATCATGTTCATGGACTCATTATAAACCCGTGCAATCTCTTTCATTGCCAGATTGAAATTGTCCATAACTTCATTAAAATCGAGCACGTCGGATTTCAACGGGGGCACATTATGCAATACCTTTTTGCCTGTCAACTCACAATATCCGCCGTTGAGTGCCAAAAGCAGCGTTTTGGCAAGGTTGGTGCGCGCCCCGAAGAACTGTATCTGCTTCCCAATTTCCTGAAACGAAACACAACAGGCAATTCCGTAGTCATCGCTGTGGCGGATGCTCTGCATTAGGTCGTCGTTTTCGTACTGAATGGAGGAAGTGTCGATCGATACTTTTGCACAGAACTTTTTAAAACCTTCGGGCAGTTCTTTCGCCCAAAGGATGGTAATATTGGGCTCGGGCGATGGCCCCAGATTGTAGAGGGTCTGCAGGAAGCGGAACGAGGTTTTTGTAACCTTGTGCCGCCCGTCGGCCAGTTTACCACCAATGGCTTCGGTTACCCAGGTAGGATCGCCTGCAAAGATCTCATTGTAGGCCTCCATACGCAGGTGGCGCACCATGCGGAGTTTCATCACAAACTGGTCAATGAGTTCCTGGGCAAATTCCTCGGTTATCAGTCCGGCCTCAAGGTCTTTTTCAATGTAAATGTCTAAAAATGATGACACATTGCCCAGCGACATGGCCGCTCCATCCTGTTCTTTCACGGCCGCCAGATACGCCATATAAACCCATTGCACAGCCTCCTGGGCCGTTTCGGCAGGGCGCGACAGGTCAAGACCGTATATGTCGCCCAGCTCCTTGAGTTGGTGCAGGGCTTTTATCTGGTCGGCAACCTCTTCGCGGGTGCGGATGCGTTGCTCTGTCATGGGGCCGGTCAGCCCTATGAGGTCCTGCTTTTTGGCTTCAATAAGCCGGGTGGTGCCATAAAGGGCAAGCCTGCGATAGTCGCCAATGATGCGCCCGCGGGCGTAGTTGTCGGGCAAGCCGGTCAATATTCCCAGCGAACGGTACAACAAAATTTCGGGCGTGTAAACATCGAAAACGCCATCGTTGTGGGATTTGACATAACGAAAAAGTTCTTTCACCTCTTTCGCTACTTCTACGCCCTGCTCCTGGCATGCCTTTTCTACTACCGAAATTCCGCCAAATGGCTTCATAGCCCTTTTCAGGAGCATGTCGGTTTGCAGCCCGATGATGATTTCGGCGTCTTTGTCAATGTAACCCGGCCCATGTGAAGTAATACCGGATATAGTTTTATTGTCGATGGCCAGCACACCATTGTTGGCGCGCTCCCTGGCAAGATAATCCAGACAGATCTGCCAAAGATCCTTGGTCCGCTGGGTGGGCTGCTTCAAAAAAGAAGCGTTGCCGTTGTATGGACGAACATTTTTAAGAACAAAATCGCGTACATCAATCGTACTTTGCCATTTACCGGGATTGAACATTTTTTATAAAGGTTTTAAAGTTTGCATGGATCGTGTATTCTTGTCAGCCAAATCAAGGTTGCTGAATCGATTTCAATGTCTTGAAGCCCTGAGTAGTACAATAAAACATGGAAACTATTGCAGTTGCTTGTTTGCCGCTGCAAATTTAGAAAGATTTTAAATAAGAAAAGCACTTGTTCAAAAATTAACAGCCTGAGTTGTGTGGAAATGCTCTGTAGCTATTTCAAAATCAGGCCTTGAATTGGCATTGGCGGTTATTTGCCAAACAAGAACATTAGTGGAATATGGAGCCTTTTGTTCCAGGATTTTTCACTGTGGTCTTCGCCGGGAAAATATTTCGTAATCCAATGGCTTTCGGTGTACCCCATACGGGTCATTAAAAGGTCAACCTGCTTCTGTATTTCGGGATACAGCGCATCCAGAGTCTGGTCGCCGGTGTCGAAATATATCCGGTGCTTTGGTGGTTGTGGAAGATTTTTTTCCAAATATTTCAGGAAGGCGTTTGGCGCCGGATTGTTTTGTAGTGAAAGGGTTCCAATCCAATGGGTTGACAGACAGGCAACGCCACCAAAAACCATTGGATATTCAAGCAGGGCATACAGGGAAATGAGCCCTCCCATGCTGCTTCCCGCCATGAAAGTGTTTTCCCTGTCGGGGTGTACCGAAAAGTTTTTGTCGATGTATGGCTTAAGCTCATGAACAATAAACTTCAGGTAATTGTCCGAGGTGGGTTTGAAAGCCTCCCGGGTTCTGCCCACTCTGTACAGTTGGACGTTTACCGAGTCTTTTTCCGTTTGCGAAAGAAGCTCAAAAGGTTTTTGCGGAAAATATTCTGCATGCCTTGTGGGTCCGCTATTCCAGATGCCAACAACGATAAACCTTTTTACCTGCCCGCTTGCAAACAACTCTGTTGCCACATCATCTACGTTCCAGGCCTGCCTGTTCCAGGTAATCGCCGGATCGAACAGCATTTGGCCATCGTGCATATACAGCACAGCATGTTTTACGGTGTCGGAATAGCCTTCGGGCAGCCAAACATCAATATGTCGCGATGCCACATACTGCGACCTGAAGTGCTCTATGCGCTCAATGCTACCGCTTGCAACCTGCGGTATGGGCTGCTGAGCTATTCCCTGTAAAGAGAGGCCCAACAAGGCCAGGATTAAGATCAGGGTCTGAATCATTGGCAAAAATATTGGCAGGTTCATGTCTTATCGGAGTCGTAAACCATCGCCTGTCTTGAAAATCATGTCCTCAGCGCATATAAAAGGTCTATCCCATACATGCCCCATCTCCCTGTCCATTACGATGGGGTATAGGTATTGGCCTCCGTTTACAAAAGTTAACCGTCTGATATCGGCTGGGCCCCAGCCCGGAACATCGATCTTTACTATGGTGCCCGGATAATCTCCCCCGGCTATGCCAGTTTCAAAATAACCCCTGTAGAAATGAACCCGGGTCTTGTGAACCACTATGTCGAGCCCGTCGAAGTCGATACCAACCTGTGCGTGCCAGCGGGGATCTGTAATTTGCCTTAGCTCAGGCGTTACCACAATGCGGTTGTTGTTGCCAAAGAGCAGCACCAAATGTCGCGCATCAAGGTATTCGATAACAGCTTCACTCAACTCTACCGGCTCTCCTGCAAAGGCATCGGTTGTACCGCCCACACTAACGGGTCCAATTCGGTCGCCTTTCTTTAGCCCTTTGTTTACAACGTACTGAAAGAATGCCGGGTCAGTCAGAGTTCCGATGGAGAAGTTGGACGCACCCTGCCTGATCAGCTCGTTGGTGATCCATGTTGCGCCTCCTGTGCGGTCGGCCCCGTCGGCCACAACCACCGGAGTTCTGCCGGCCTCAACAGCCTGCAATACACGCCTCACCCCGTCTTCTACATTGTAAATCTCTTGAAAGACAAATGCTTTGCGATGCCTCCAGAAATATTCGTTCATGTCGTCGGCAATACGATCGGCCAACTCGTAGTCGTTGTTGGTTACCACGAAAATGGAAGCGCCATTATCGGGCACATCGGCATAAGCAAAGCCAAAATTTACCGATACATACACATCGGTTTCACGGTTTTCCCACCGCCTGGCTCGTTCCATGATTTCACGCGCAGGGAAATGGGCGGTACTCTGAAAAAAGCTGGGAGTTATCACACCCGGCTTCCGGGTGGCAACCACCGGCTGGAAGGTACCCTGCAGTGTTCTGATCATGACATCGGCAGCTT
The DNA here is from genome assembly GCA_035477775.1 of Bacteroidales bacterium. Taxonomy (GTDB): domain Bacteria; phylum Bacteroidota; class Bacteroidia; order Bacteroidales; family UBA7960; genus UBA7960. The sequence goes on from DATIKH010000074.1 coordinate 26,649, forward strand.
GTTGCCCCATCAGGGTATCATCGTAGTGGGGGAACCGTTTTACGCTGAAAACAGCGTCGGCAGCGTCATGGGCCACCAGCTTGGCATCCACGTTGGCATGCAGGTCGAGGGTTACGATAAGTACCACATCAGGCCCCACCACGCTCCTGACCATGCGCAGGAGTTCGGCCTCAGGCCTGGCTATTCCAACCACAGCCATAGCTCCGTGCAGCGACAGCAGTAAGCCATCGAAAGGGCCCTTTTCCTTCAGGTCGCGTATTATCAGATCGGTAAAATAATTCCACACCTCAGCCGAGTTCCAACTGCGTGAAGTGCTGCCCACGGGCATGCCAGCGGGCGAGGTGATTGCTATCAGCTCCACGCCCCCATAGGCTTCCATACGGGCTTCAAATCCACCCACATAGCCGGTATTGCCGCCAAGGAAACGATCGGTCGGCTGCCCGGTAGCCAGCCAATCAGCCAGTGTTGCAGGCTCAGGACAGAAGGTACAGGTTTCGTGGAAAAAGGACACGATCCCGATGCGGTAAGTTTCGGCACGAACCGGCAGAATCCGTTCTGAAAGC
>DATIKH010000075.1:0-6923 GCA_035477775.1 Bacteroidales bacterium
AAAGTGGTTGGAATTGCTTGTGTAGTAAGGGATATTACAGACCAAAAGCAGGTCGAAGACCAACTCATCAAACTTTCCCAGGCAGTTGACCAAAGTTCAATCAGTGTAGTCATTACTGACCCCAAAGGAATCATTGAATACATTAATCCCAGTCTATCGCAACTTACAGGGTACACATCCAGCCAGATACTGGGGAAAACCCCCGGGGTATTTAAATCAGGACAGCACTCGGAGGAGTTTTACAAAGAATTTTGGAAAACCATTTCCTCCGGAAAGACTTGGAAAGGAGAGTTCCTAAACAAAAAGAAAAGCGGGGAACTTTATTGGGAAATGGCTTCAGTATCGCCAATTATGGGCAAAAATGGTGAAATAGCCCATTATTTGGCAATCAAGGAGGATATTACTGAGAAAAAAGGTTCAGATAGTCTTTTAAAAGAGCGCGAAAGGATTTTCTCCACCTTGCTGGGTAGTTTGCCGGGTATGGCGTATCGCCAGGCTTTCGACCGGCAACGTACCACCTATTTTATAAGCAATGCGTGCTTATCCATAACAGGATACCAGCCCGAAGACCTGATCAACAACAATACTGTTGCTTTCACCGACATCATTGTGTCAGAATTTCGCCAACCCATCTGGGAGAAATTAAAAAGGGTGGTTGAAGAAAAATCGGTATTTGAGATTGAATACCAGATTTCCAAGGCCGATGGAGAGGTTAGGTGGATTTGGGAACGGGGTCAGGGAATCTACGATGATAATGACCAAGTTCAGTATCTCGAGGGTTATATGGAAGATATAACCGACAGAAAAAATTCGGACGAAGAAGTGCGTTTGAGTCGCGACAGGTTGAATAGTTTTTTTGAAGAGGATATTTCAGCAGATTATCTTACCACAGCGTCGGGAAATCTTATTTTTTGCAATAAAACTTTTGTTGATTTGTTTGGATTTGTTTCCAAGCAGGAAGCTTATGATTATCCGGTACTTAAACTTTACCAAAACCCGCTCGACAGGGACACCATTCAGGAGCAAATCAAAAAGAACGGTAAAGTGCTCAACCTTGAAATGGAATATGTGAGCAAAACAGGCCGCAAGCTTAATGTTTTGATGAATGCCATTGGGGAGTTTAACCAGGAAGGGGAGCTGATTCAAATCAGGAAGTATCTGATAGATATTACCGAGCGAAAAGAGGTGGAAGAAGCCCTTCGTTTCAGTGAGGAAAAATACCGGATGCTTTTCATGAGCAATCCCAACCCAATGTGGGTTTACGACATTGAAACCCTGAAGTTTCTTGCCGTCAACGAAATGTTTGTTGCCAGATACGGCTTTAGTCGCGAAGAGTTTATGGGAATGACCATCAAGGACATTAGCCCGGAGAGTGAATCTTCAAAGTTGGAGCAAGTTCAACAATTGAGGCCACAAGGCATTAAGAGCTCAGGCCCATGGTTGCATCAACTGAAGGATGGCTCCCAAATTTATGTTGATGTAGTATCATATCCGATTTTTTTCGAAGGAAAGAATTGCCGTATTGTAGTAGCCCATGACGTAACCGGAAGGGTTTTGGCAACCAGGCAGTTGTCAGAGCAAAAAAACATGGCACAGGCCACCCTCAACTCGCTGAGCGATAATATTTGTGTGGTTGGGTTGAATGGAACCATCATCTCGGTTAATAAAAACTGGGAACATTGGGCAACTGAAAAGGGCATTGCACTTGAAAAGGTTTCGGAAGGTGCCAACTATTTTGAGATTGCAGGCCAGATCACAGGCCAAAATGAGGCGAGTGAGGCATTGTTTACTGCCGGAATTCATTCAGTATTGTCGGGCGAGAGCGCCTTTTATGAGCAGGAATATGAATACCATTTCACAAAAAAGCAGGTTTGGTTTTTCGGCAGGGTTACTCCCATTGTCGATGCAGGTGGAGGCGTTTTTGGAGTAGTTATTGCCCACGAGGAAATCACCGGCCGCAAAATCGCCGAGTTCCTGCTGCGTGAAAGCGAGGACCGCTACAGCGCATTCCTGAACTCAACTTCCGATATTGCCTTTATTAAAGATTCTTTGTTGAGATATGTATTCCTCAATTCGGCAGGAATCAAATTCTTCGATAAACCACTGGAAAAAGTTATTGGAAAGTCTGACTTCGATTTGTTAAAACTGGAAACAGCATTGAATTGCGAAATCAGCGACCGCGAAGCGTTCAACAGCGATAAGGTTGTGGTGGGTGTAGAGCAGGTTGATGACAGAATATACGAAACGCGCAAATTCAAAATCAGCCTGAAGGATGACCAGATGGGTATTGCGGGATTTATGCGCGATATTACTGACCGGATCAATTCACAGGTAAAGATTCAGGAATCGGAAAAACGATACCGCGACCTGGTCGAAAACTCTGTTGTTGGGGTTTATACAACCAATGTGAAGGGTGATTTCATGTTTGCGAATCAGGCCCTATGCGATATTTTCGGCTTTGCATCGCAGGAAGAAATTCTGAACAAGAATGTTGGCAGTATGTATGTGAGTCAAAAAGACCGCGAAAAGTTACTCAACAGATTGTTCGAATTGAAAGTACTGGCGAGCCACCAGGTCGAAATGAAAACGGTAAAAGGAGAGCCCATTTTTGTTTCTATCACCGCAACACTTACTGGGTCAACCATTTCTGGGATGATAGTTGATATTTCCCAGCAAAAACAGGCCGAGAAACAGTTGATGCAGAAAACCATCGAAATCGGAAACCAAAACAGGGAATACAAAAGGCTTTATGAGGAACTGCTTCTTGCAAAAGAAAAGGCAGAGGAGAGCAACCGTTTGAAAACGGCCTTCCTGGCCAACATGAGCCACGAAATCAGAACCCCCATGAACGGTATCCTTGGTTTTACCGAATTGCTGCTCGAACCCGATCTGGCCAGTTTGGAGCGCAATAAATTCATTGAGATCATCCATAAAAGCGGCCAGCGAATGCTCAATACGGTAAACGATATCATCGATATTTCCAAAATTGAGTCTGGAGCTATGGAGTTGTTTATGAGCAAAGTAAATATCAACGACCTGCTCAACGACCTGTATTCCTTCTTTGTGTCGGAGGCACAGAAAAAGAACCTTTCCCTGTATCTGAACACACAGCTTTCGCATGAGGAATCTTTCATCATGACAGATCATCATAAGCTGTATGCCATATTGACCAACCTTCTCAAGAATGCGATGAAATATACGCATCATGGAAAGATCAGGTTCGGTTATATGTGCTATGATGACTTCCTTAGGTTTTTTGTCAAGGATACCGGAATTGGAATTCCGCAGGAGCGCCAACTGGCTATTTTCGACCGATTTGTTCAAGCGGATGTTGAGAACCGCCATGCCTACCAGGGTGCAGGATTGGGCCTGGCCATTGCAAGGGGGTATGTGGAAATGCTCGATGGCAAGATCTGGGTCGAAAGCGAAGAAGGAGAGGGATCATCATTCTATTTTACCATTCCTTTCTCACAAAGCACACCCGGCGAAGTAGCCATTGAAAAGGAGCTTATTGAGAGTGCACCCCTTGGCAAAATAAAGATTATGCTTGCCGAAGACGAAGAAACAACCGTTACGCTTATGAAGCGCCTGCTTGAGCCCTATGCATCCGAACTGCTGGTTGCCAACAATGGGGTTGAAGCCATCCGTCTTATGCAGGAACATCCTGATTTGGAGCTGATCATGATGGATATCCGAATGCCCGAAATGAGCGGTTATGAGGCAACACGCAGAATCCGTCAGTTCAACAAGAAAGTGGTAATTGTAGCCCAGACAGCCTTTGCAATGCATGGAGATCGCGACAAGGCTATGGAATTGGGATTCAACGATTATATTACAAAGCCTGTGAGTCAGGCAGCTTTGAGGAATCTGTTTGATAATTTTCAATATCTGAAGGCAGAATATTCGGAATAAACATGGAGCGTTCAAACAATTGATACGAAACAGAAATGTAGCTAATTGCCATAGGAGTGAAACTTTAGGTTCATCATTATCGTTTAATACTAATGGATGGGTTAGATACAAGGATAAATCAGCAGGGTGAAGCTAAAAACTTATTGGGGTTCTGATAATTTTAGTGATGGTCTTTTAAAAAAATCAAAATGGATGGGAAGATTCAAAAATGTTACAGAATTTCATAATGGTCGGTTTGCCCCGCTGATCATAGAGGATTTACGCCTGAAATGCTTAACCTGTTGGTCAGGAAAAAGTGAGGTTTTTACGCCAAGCGACACAGAGTTTTAATTTTTTAAATCAAACAGGATGAAGGTTCTTATCGCAGAGGACGACGATTTTACGGTATTGATGCTCAAGAATATGTTGCGAAATCTTGCTACTGAAATTATCATTGCCAGGAATGGCTTGGAAGCAGTAGAGAAATTTCAAACCCGACCAGATATTCAACTGGTTTTGATGGACATCCTTATGCCCGAAATGAATGGATATGAGGCCACCAAGAAGATCAGATCGCAGAATCAGAAGGTGGTAATCATTGTACAAACCGCACTGGCGTCGAGCAAGGACAAGAAAGAAGCCTTCAAGGCAGGCTGCACCGGTTTTATTAATAAACCTGTAAACAAGGAAAACCTGATTAGACTCATAAGTGAATTCTTTTAGTATTACTGTAAAATCGGATTAATGCCTAAATACTAATATTCAAACTTTAGAAGTTAAAAGTCTGAATTTAAAAGGCATAAATCAAGTGACTAAGTTGATTCAGCGAAAATTCATTATCTGATAGGATTTGAAACAATATTTTGTAATAAGTTGTAGATTTTTCGATAGCGACAGTTTAATGCACAAATCTTTGCTTTAATTAGAGACCTGGCCCAATATGATAGGAAGTTTTGTTGGAAATACTGATACTGTGAAATATAATTAAATATCATTATTGACCGTATTTTTCTTGACAACACGCGAATGAAGGTCTAATTTTGTAAAAACAAAGCATCAAAAAGTTGTGCTTTGGATACAACATAGAAATTTGAGTACCGACATACCATACCTGTTTAGTTTCGAACAAAAAACCTCCGGCCAGTGAAAAACACAACTGAAAAAAACGGCTCCGACCTAGTCATTGCCTTTCAGCAGTTACAACGCGAGAACGAAGAGTTAAAAGAGAAGTTAAAGGAATTTGAGGAACTCAACCGGGCTCTGGGCCAGGTTGCGGGCAAAAGACCCCAGGGCGCAACTTTTTTTAATTCCAGAATTCTTGATTTCTTTCCCCAGAAAATTTTTATAAAGGATAGCGAATCAAAATACATCACGTGCAATAAATCCTTTGCCGACGATTTTAATATTACCATAGATGATATTGCCGGAAAAACCGATTACGATCTCTATCCTCCGGAAAGGGCAGATTTGTGTCGTGAAACCGATTCTTATGTTATGAGTTCGGGTGTTCCAAAAGAAACGGTTGAAGAATTTTTGATAAACAACACCCGGAGGTGGAGGCATATTGTTAAAGCACCTTTTTTAGATCAACAAAATAAGCCAACCGGGATGGTAGGTATTTTAGAAGATGTTACCGAACTCAGGGAGGCAATTGAAGAATTAAAAGAAAGCCGCGAACATCTTGCCGTTACGCTTAATTCAATTGGCGATGGGGTAATTGCTACCGACCTCAATGGGATGGTGGCAAATATGAATCCTGTGGCTGAAAGCCTTTGCGGCTGGAGGCTGAGCGAGGCCATCGGGCGTCCGTTGCTTGAAGTTTTTCATATCGTTAATGCCTTTACACGCCTTCCGGCAGAAAATCCGGTTGAAACCGTTCTTGCTACCGGTAAAGTGGTAGGCCTTGCCAATCATACAGTTTTGATTTCGAAAAACGGTCAGGAATACCAGATTGCAGACAGCGCAGCTCCGATAGAAAAAGCCGATGGTAACATTGCCGGTGTGGTAATGGTTTTTTCGGATGTAACCGAAAAGTACGAAAAAGAGCAGGCCCTTGCCGAGAGTGAGCAAAAACTGCGCAATATCATCGAGCATAGCATCAATACTTTCTATTCGCACGATGTTAACGGTAATTTGATTTACGTTAGTCCTCAAATAAAGGACCTGGTCGGATGCGAACCTGAAGAAGCTGCGGGGGATTGGACAAAATTTCTTACCGATAACCCCATAAATAAAAAGGGAGAAGAAAGCACCAGGATAGCCATTGAAACAGGGGTAACCCAACCGGTGTATGAGCTGGAATTGAAGCACAAGAATGGCAGCTCAGTTTGGGTTGAAGTTTCGGAGGCTCCCCTTGTTGAAAATGGAAAGGTCGTTGCTATCGTAGGCTCGCATACCGATATCACCTGGCGTAAGGAAAGCGAACAACAACTGAAGGAAAGTGAAAACCGCTACAGGTCGCTTTACGATCAGAGCTACGATGCCATTTTGGTTCTTGAAGGCGAAACCATTATTGATTGCAACCTGGCTGCTACCAAAATGTTCGACTGCCTGACAGACAAAATTATTGGCCAGTCAATAATCCGGTTTTCTCCTGAGTTTCAGACAAATGGTGAATTGTCGGAGAAGCTTTATTCTAAATTTTTAGAAGATGCACAAAAAGGAATTCCTAACCGTTTTGAATGGCTGCATACACGCCTTGATGGAACCCTTTTTGAAACAGAGGTTGCAACCAACCTGGTTACAACGGGCGAGCGGAACCTAATCAGGGTTGTGATTCAAGATATTACCGAACGCAAGGAAATCGAAAGGAAACTCCGGGCAAGCGAAGAATTTCTGTCTGTAACCTTGAACTCCATAGGTGATGGGATGATTGCCACAGACCTCCGTGGAATGGTTGTAAACATGAACCCTGTAGCTGAGAAACTTTGCGGATGGCCGCTGCAGGATGCCTTAGGAAAACCTATTTTGGATATTTTCAACATCGTAAATGCCAATAATCGCCAAAGGGCGGAGAATCCCGGTGAAACCGT
>DATIKH010000076.1:0-9367 GCA_035477775.1 Bacteroidales bacterium
TACCCTGCTCGGATATCAACCCGAGCCCTGGCAGCCCATCCACTCGGTAAATCTTATTGGTTATATGGCATGGGACCTGTCGGGCTCCTGGCAAATTGAAGCCACCATGCATAAGTTGCGGCAACATTTGGATGAGGAAAAGTTCCTGCAACTGATGCCCAATAAGGCGCATCACCCTACTTACGTTTACCCCGCTCCAAAATTTAAATCACCTGGTGATATTACCGGCCTCTTAAACCCTGCCGGAAAGCTCAGAGAAATGGGTCTTGAAGTGTTCAGCGCAAGCAATTCATGGGCAGTTTCGGGAGCAAGAAGCCAAACCGGAACCCCCATTCTGGCCAACGACATGCACCTGGGGTTCGGTGCGCCGGGCATCTGGTACCAGATGAAGCATGAGGTAGAGGGCGGCATGAAAGTGGCCGGAGTGGTACTGCCCGGGCAACCTTTTGTTATTGTCGGACACAACGCCTATTTTGCCTGGGGGATGACGAATGTGTATGTTGACGATGCCGACTTTTTCTTAGAAACCCTCGACCCGCAAAACCCCGGCAGGTACCTCTACAACGACCAATGGCTCGACATGGACATCCGACAGGAAAAAATTGCCCTGGGTGGGGGCGATACCCTGGTGCGCGAACTCAGGTTTACCCACCGCGGGCCCATCATTTCCGAATTTCGGAATATCGAAGACCAGGCCGTATCTATGCAATGGACAGGCAATCTGCCAAGCAACGAGGTAAGGGCAATGTACCTGCTCAACCATGGCAGAAACTGGGATGATTTCCGCAACGCCCTTCGCACCATGACATCCATAAGCCAGAATATAATCTATGCCGACATAAATGGAAACATCGGCTTGCAGACCGCTGCGGGAGTTCCCATGCGAAACGATGGTAACGGACTGTTTATCTACCCGGGCCATACCAGCCGGTACAACTGGACAGGACTTGTTCCCTTTACGGAGCTACCTTATACTTTCAACCCTCCCGAAGGCACAATCTCCTCTGCTAACAACCGCACCACCGGCGAGGAATATCCGCACCATATAGGCTACCAGTTTGCCATGCCGTTCAGGATAGATCGCATCCGCGAAATGCTCAGCCAGCAGGAGTTGCACGATCATGAAAGCTTCAAGGCCATGTTAGGGGATTTCTGTTCGAAGCTGGTCGAGAGGTATCTGCCGGCATTGCTCGAAGCCGGTGAAAACAATTCGCTTAGCGCATCCGGTCAGCAAGCCCTCATGCTGCTGCAGGACTGGGATATGGTTTATAACGCCAACAGTAGCGCAGCGCCTATATTTGAAAAGTTCTACCTGCAGTTTGTTAAAAACCTGCTGCACGACGAAATGGGCGAGGAGCTCTACCAGGAATTCCTTGGCGACCGGTCGGCCGTCAATAACATTGTGGAGCACGTATGTAACAACCGCCAGTCGTCATGGATCGACAATGTACTGACACCAGAGGCTGAAACATTCGATCAACTCCTGATAAAAAGCCTGGAGGAAAGTGTGGCAATGCTTTCAGAAACTTTGGGAGCGGAACTGGCCGCATGGCAGTGGGGAAGTATTCACAGGCTCAGCATCAACCACCCCATGGGGCAGGTGCGCATGCTCGACCGACTGTTCGGGCTCAACCGGGGGCCATTCCCCATCGGAGGGAGTTATCACACGGTAAACCCGCTTGGCTACAGTTACCGGAGGCCGTTCGATGCCGTACATGGTGCCTCCCAGCGCCACATTTACCAACCGGGAAACTGGAATCAGAACTTTGTAATTATACCAACAGGAACATCGGGAATCCCGGCAAGCCCTTACTACCTGGACCAAACGCAGCTTTTCATCGAAAACCGCTACCATACCAAACCGTGGCTACGCCAGGACGTGAAAGCACAGGCCAGATACACTACCATAATGACACCACACAGGTAATTCGAAAGTAGTATGTCTAAAGCCAAAAGACTCATACGCATCCTGTTCACCTGATTTTAGCTGTTGGATAGAGAAAGCCCCCGCAGGAGAAACCTGTGGGGGCTTTAAATTTTTTCCGGGCGGCAAATTCACATTGCGCCGGGGAAATTTCTTAAGGCGTTATGGTACCACCTGCGAGGCGCTGCGGGAGTTTTGATCAACAACCCGTATCACTACCGGCCCCCGCTGAACCGGAATGGTCAGGTTGTTTTCGGCAGGCTGACTGACGAGGCGGTGGCCCTGCAGGTTGTAAACCTCAACATGGTGCAGTCCCTCGCCTGGCAAGACGATTATCCATTGGTCGAACTGCCTGGTTACCCTGAATGAAAGGCTGTGTTGATTTAAATTGAATTGGGCTGCCACCGGCCCAAAATATTCGTACTGGCCGTCGTAATCAGTCTGCTTGAGCCGGTAGTAGGATATGCCATCGAGGGGGCGGCTGTCGGTAAACGAATAGCTCAGAGGCCTGTTGCTGTTTCCTGCCCCGTCAACATACCCGAGTATTTCCCAGTTTTGCACGTCGGTACTGCGCTCAATGGTAAAAAAGTCGTTGTTGGTCTCGGTGGCGGTTTCCCAACTCACAAGCACGGATTCCGTTCCTGCATTTACTGAAAACGAAAGCAACTCAATTGGTAGCGGGTTTGGCGTAACATGAATAGTACCGCCACTCCCGGTAAATGGGCCTGTATTTACGCCAGGACCAATAAAATCGACAATCAGGGTGCCGCTACCGCTAATATCGCCTGTTCCGGTAATACCACCATCAATACGTGCCATGCCGTTAATTACAAGGTCAGGGGTCGATTGCCCCCCACCCGGATTTACAAAATAAACACCCCCCGCAACAATTAACTGGGCATTGGGAGAAACAGTTATTTCCCAATTGTTTCGCGTAACCCTCAATTGTGTCTCAATATTTAGCACTCCGTTTATAATCAGGTGCCCATTATTGTCGCTTCCAAGCCGTAAATTTTCCAGATGCACCCTGACATCGTGGTCAACGACAACGTCAGGGTTTCCGGGTAAATTATGCGTAGGATGCTGCCCGGAAGGCCAAACTGCTGTACTTTCCCAATTGCCATTCGTCTGAGTGAAAATTTGACCAAATAATGTGGCGTTGGAAAGAAATAGTAGTAAAAGAATCAGGATTGGTTTGAATCTTAATTTACAGCACTCGGAATTTAGTGTAAGAAAAATTCTTTTTGAGGTTTTCATTAAACTGAGTTCTTACAGAACTGTTTAGGTTCACCTGTAGAATAGAATTAACTCTGTCGGAACATTATTTGGATTTTGTCTTTAATTTTCAAAACAAATATAAATCAAGTCTTGTGTGAATTTTTACGAGTTTTGCTTGCTTTTTTTGATTTTTTATGGGTAAAAATACCCTTTTAATGGGCAAAAACATCATTTTGTAGAAGGGATGTCTATAAATCCCGCAAATTTTTTCATGAAAATATCCGGCAGGGTCACACCTCCCGGGGTTAGGATAATCTGAAATTATCGGCTATACCTCAAAATTCATATTTTGCAGGAGAGGGTTGCAATATGTCCCTTTAATAGAGCTGCATATTCAATGAAACTATAAAGAAAAGCCCACTCCGGAGAACCGAAGTGGGCTTTGACTTTTATGTAAGGCGGGCGGAGCCACCATGCTCCAATGCAATTCCTACAGGCTCTAATTTACCACCTGCGAGGCGCTGCGGGAGTTTTGATCTACAACCCTTATCACTACCGGTCCACGCTGCACCGGAATGGTCAGGTTGTTCTCAGCAGGCTGACTGATGAGGCGGTGGCCCTGCAGGTTGTAAACCTCAATATGGTGCAGTCCCTCACCAGGCAGTGTGATTACCCAGTGGTCGAACTGCCTGTTGACCCTGAATGAAAGGCTGTGTTGACTTAATTTGAATTGGGCGGCCACCGGACCGAAATATTCGTACTTGCCGTCGAAATCGGTTTGCTTGAGGCGGTAGTAAGAAATGCCTTCGAGTGGTTGACTGTCGGTAAACGAATAGCTCAAAGGCTTGTTGCTGTTTCCTGCCCCGTCAACATATCCGAGTATTTCCCAGTTTTGAACGTCGGTACTGCGCTCAATGGTAAAAAAATCATTGTTGGTTTCGGTGGCAGTTTCCCAGTTCAAAAGCACGGATTCCGTTCCTGCATTAACCGAAAAAGAAAGCAACTCTATGGGAAGAGGATCGGGGGAAACAACAACCGTACCTGCCCAACCTCCGGGTCCAGTAGCATAAGTAACGCCTGCCCCTATAGCATCGACTATCAAGGTGCCATTTCCACGAATATAACCTACTCCAGTAATACCTCCCGCAATTCGTGCCACTCCACTAATTATAAGGTCTGGACTCGGTCCTTCCCCGCCTCCAGCTTGGAATCGAATCCCACCTGCTACAATTAACTGGCCGCCGGGACTAACATTTATTTCCCAATGGTTTTTATCTACCAGAATGCCATTATTTGCAGTCAACCTACCCCCTGACAAAATATTAATTCTTCCGTCATTTTTGTCTCCAAGAATAAGTTGCTGATTTGCTGTCACTTGATGTGAAATATTTACTATTCCAGGATTCCCTGCAACCGTAAACCCGGGCCTGTTGTTACCCAACCAGGTAGATGAGGTATTCCAACTGCCGTTTTGAGTAGTGTTAAAAGTTTGTCCAAATGCATTGAAACCGGTAAGAACAAAAACAGTTATCACCAGGATTTGCTTGATTTTGAGCCTGTTACACCGGATTGGCATGATAAAAACAAATTTTGTCGAAATATTCATTGTTTTGAGGTTGATTTCGGATTATTTTGTCTGGCAAATTTTGAAAAAACAACCCGAAACGAATCTGCTTGTGTTTTCGGCACAAAAGTATTTTATTTTTTTGTAGTACAAAATACGCGTTTTACGTAATTTTTTTGGTTTTGTGTGGGATAAAAAAAACCTCCGATGAGCGGATTCAGCCCATCGGAGGGAAAAGTAATAAACCTGGTCTATTATTTCAGAAAGCGGTCGAACCAGTTGAGTACCTCGTTGTACCAGAATATGGAGTTTTGAGGGGTAAGTATCCAATGATTTTCGTCAGGGAAATACACAAGGCGGGCATCGAGACCACGGCCTTTGTATATGTTGTAAACCAGGAATGCATGCGCAACGGGCACCCGGTAATCGAGTTCGCCGTGAATAACGAGCATTGGGGTCTGGAAATTGGCTGCAAATTGCCCGGGGTTCTGGCTGTTGAGCACATCGAAGTTCTCCCAGGGCGACCCGCCGTACTGATAAGGGCGGTTTGCGCCATAGTCGCTTGCAAACTGCAGGTGCAGGTCGTAAACGCCCGCGTGGTTTACCAGAGCGGCAAAACGGTTGGTGTGGCCGGCAATCCAACTCACCAGGTAACCGCCGTAGCTTCCGCCGGCAGCAGCCATACGGGTCGAATCAACCAGCCCGCGTCCGATCATATAGTCAACAGCCTCCATCACATCGATAAAGGGCTTGTTGGCATGCTCCCCGTGAATGCTCTTTGTAAATTCCTGCCCGAAACTGGTTGAGCCGTGAAAGTTGGGCAGAATGGCAATGTAGCCGCGCGAGGCAAAAAGCTGGCTGTTCCAGCGATAATGGAAGAAATCGCCGAAGGTGGCGTGCGGGCCGCCGTGGATCATTACCACCAGCGGATATTTTTTGCTCGGGTCGTAGTTGGGCGGGTAGTTGATGAACATCTGTATCGGGGCGCCGTTGGCTCCGGTGTAGGTTACGTTTTCGGTTTTCCCCCAATGAATGCTATTCACAAGATCATCATTAAACCTTGTAAGCCGGGTTACACCTCCCCTCCGGCCCATATCGAGGCGGTACAATTCGGCGGGATTGCTCAGATTGTGGTGGTTGAAAATGATCTTGTTTGGTCCTGCAAGGGCTGCTCCGCTGTTGGTGCCCGAATGGTACAGGAGTTGGTGTTGACCTCCGGCAGCCGGAATGCTGAAAATTGATTGCATTGCCAGATGCTCGGCCACAAAATAAACGGTGCTGCCATCGGCCGACCAGAACCAGTCCTGACACGAAAGGTCAACATGTTGGGTGAGGCTTCTTGTGGCTCCTGTTGCCACATTGTAGAGGTACATCACCACCCTGTCGGCATAAAAATGATAAATCGTTTGCCTGCCAAAAAGTATTTGACGGCCGTCGGGGCTGAAAACAGGGGAGCCTTCATCGCCAATGGTTTCGGGGGTTATGTTGGTTAAGTTCCCGCTGCCGTCGGTAGCCAGCAGAAAAATATCATAATTGAGCCTTTCGTAGGGAGGCTTGGTAACATTCATGCTCAAGGCAATGGTTCTACCGTCGGGCGAAATGTCGTAGCTCACTCCGCCCATCATGTTGAAGAAGTTGGCGGTGTTGGGCATCAGGTCGGTTACTTTACGTGAGGCCAGATCCAACGAAAACAGTCGGGGATACATTCCGTCGGTGAGCCAACGGTCCCAAAATCGGAACAGGAAATTTTCTGTAACTTTTGCCGTTACTTTGCTTTCGCGTCTTTGCCTGAGCAGGTCACGCAGTTTTGCCCAGTCGCCGTTATAGTCGGGATGTATATTGGCCCCGAAAGCAATCCTTTGTCCATCGGGAAACCACTGCAAACTAAACACACCCACCGGCAGGTCGGTAACTTTTTCGGCTTCGCCACCGGCAACGGGCAAAATATACACTTGGCCGGGTCCGTCGTGCCGGCGGGATACAAAAGCCAGTCGTGTTCCGTCGGGGCTCCATACCGGTGAGCCTTCCCTGCCCGTGTGTGTCAGGCGGCGCTGTTCGCCCGTCTGGTTGTTGACCAGAAAAATGTCGGTTGTGGAAGTGTTTTTTTCGATGCTCCATTCTGTAACCGTGAATGCCGACCAAATGCCATCGGGCGACACTTCGGGGTTGCCCAGGCGCTTCATTTGCCAAAGCTTTTCCGGGGTGATCGGTTGCTTAACCTGAGCCGAAAGCGGATAGGCGGCCGTAAGTAAAACAACAAATACAAGAAGCAGGAGATTCGTAATCTTCATGGTAAATAGTTTTAGGTTAAATATTTGGTTTAGTAATATTTGCCGATGTATGTACTGTCTCAAAATTAAGTGATTTTTTGTTATTTTGTGTGTTAATCCCACATCCTCAGATTTAAAAGTGCTTAAGAACAAAACTTCAGGCAGTTTGTTTCATAAAAAATCATTCAAAATTAAATCACTGTAATTTCCGTATAAATATGCAAAAGCCAGCTATTACACCACTTGATCTGCATCCCATCATAAAAAACCGTTGGAGTCCGCGATCGTTCGATAAGCGGGCGGTTGAACCGGAAAAACTTCAGCGGGTTTTTGAGGCAGCACGGTGGTCGCCAAGCAGCCACAATGAGCAACCCTGGCGGTTTTTTGCCGGGTTGAAGGCCGACAGCACCTGGGAAAAAATACTTCAAAGCCTTGTTGAATGGAACCGCCTTTGGGCTCGCGAAGCGCCGGTTCTAATACTTGCTATGGGCAAAAAAACTTTAACAAAAACCGGCGAACCGAATAATGCCTTCCGGTACGACACAGGCCAGGCTTTAGCCTGGCTTACTGCTCAGGCGGTACATGAGGGGTTGGTGGCGCACCAGATGGGAGGATTCTCGGAGCAGGAAGCCAGAAGACTGTTTGAAATACCCGATGATTTCGAACCCCTTACAGTAACCGCTATGGGGTACCAAGGGCCTGCTGAAAACCTGGCAGAACCTTTCAAAAAGCTTGAGTTGGCCGAAAGGAGCCGGAAAAAAGCATCGGAATTGGTTTTCGCAGGCAAATTTGGCACAGCCAGTACGTGGGTTGAATAACACCTGGTTTTTCATATATTACATTCAGTAAATACACGTAACAAGCTAAGGCTGATTTACGTATTTTTGAACAGCCATAAAATTGGTTTTGTTCAAATCTTTTTTCGATGAAGTTGCTCCGAATTTCATGCCTGACGGTTGTGGCAGCCCTTATTGTTTTGCATGTGCAAGGCCAGGCTCCAAAATACAGCAACGAATTTTTATCTATTGGTGTTGGCGCCCGGGCGCTGGGCATGTCGAATGCATTTACGGCCATTGTAGATGATGGCACAGCCGGGTACTGGAATCCTGCCGGTCTTACCCACCTGAGAGCAAATCTGCAGCTTTCACTTATGCATGCGCAATACTTTGCAGGAATTGCCCGTTACGATTTTGGCTCCCTGGCGTTTCGATCAGGCGATGATCAGTTTTTTTCGCTTACCGTAATTCGGTTTGGTGTTGACGACATACCCGACACCTCAGAACTTATCGACGCCGAAGGAAACATCAATTACGACCGTATCCGGTCATTTTCTGCTTCTGATAATGCCTTCCTGTTTTCTTTTGCCCGCACCTTCCCAACCCTCGACAATCTGCGTTTTGGCGCCAGCGCCAAAGTGATCCGGCGCACTGCAGGAACTTTTGCAAGCGCCTGGGGTTTCGGCCTCGATTTGGGCTTGCAGTATCAGTTTGGCAACTGGAGCTTTGCTGCGGTAGGCCGCGATATTACTACCACCTTTAATGCGTGGAGCTACCAGTTTGATGCAAGAATGCGTGAAGTCTTAACCCTGACAGGTAACCGCATCCCCGAAAGCAGTCTCGAAATTACTTTGCCAAGATTAATCCTTGGAGTGGCACGCCGGGTAAATTTTACCGAATCCATCCGGATGCTGGCTTCAGTCGATATGGTGATTACCACCGACGGCCGCCGCAACGTGCTCATTCAGGGCGATCCGTTTAGTCTGGAGCCCAACCTAGGAATCGAGCTTTCGTACAACAACCTGATTTTTTTTCGGGCAGGAGTAGGCAATATTCAAAGGCATACATTAAATGATTTGAATTTTGGAACCTCTGTGCAATTCAATATGGGTCTGGGGGTAAATCTGGGCGACAGGCTTACTATCGACTATGCCCTGGCCAATGCAGGAAACCAAAGTGTTGCGTTGTATTCAAATATTTTCTCATTAAGGTACAGCATCGAAAGGCGTGAGCGGCAGGAACAAGACTGATAAACCATTTCAACAAAAACAAAAAGTATTGAAAAAGGTATTTTACATTCTGCTTTTAGTTTTGTCGGGGATTACATCGGCAAAAAGCCAACCTTTTGGTAATGAATGGATCAATTACGATCAACAATACTTTGCCATTAAGATTCACGAAAATGGGATTTATCGCCTGAGCTACGATGTACTGCGAAGTGCGGGAGTGCCTGTGGGGAGTTTCGACCCAAGAGGTTTTCAAATATTTTTCAGGGGCATGGAGCAACCCATTATGGTGCGCAATGAATCTTCAGGCCAGTTTAGTCCGGGCGATTATATATTGTTTTATGCCCAGCGCAACGATGGCTATCTGGATCAGGAGCTTTACCGCGGTC
>DATIKH010000077.1:0-32351 GCA_035477775.1 Bacteroidales bacterium
TCGGGATTGTTGTTCAACTCGTTCTGGGGGTAGAGCATCCTTCGGGGGATGGTGTTTTCTGCGGGATTGAAGGGAGTTAGCTGCGGAAACCCGGTGCGCCTGAAATCCGACCATACTTCGGGCTGAAGAAACAGGGCCACATACTTGGCTTCGATGATTTGCCGCAGGGTTACGTTGGTTACCTGTGCATGTGTTTGTTCCCAGGCTGCATTGCGAACATTGAAAAAGGTAAGCGAAGCCTCCACAGCTTCTCTGAAAGCTGCATCGGCAAGTGCTTGCTGGTTGTTCCTAAGGAAGAATTCAGCCTCTATAAATTTTTGCTCGGCAAACGAAATCAGGATAATGGGCGATGTTTGCGAAGCCAGAGCCGGCCCGATATGAGACGCATTGAGGTCGCGCTGGCCTGGTGCTGAGCCGATCCTTTGATTTTGGGTATTCGCAGCGATCAGTCTGGGCAGCCTGGGGTCGGCGGTTGCATGCAACATATTGGCAAATTGGGCACCCACGCGGGTGTTCCTTATGCGGGTTTCGTAGTCGAAATGCGGGTTTATGGGTGAGGAAGCCGCAGTGAAATTATAGAGCAGGTCGTCGCCGTTGTTGCGCATCAATTGCATGCCAGCAAATTGATTTGCCACTCCCATATAACCCTGGCTTTGATGGGCTTCGCGAAGCAGATAGCGCAGCCTCAAAGCGTTGGCTGCCCTGATCCACCGGTCGGTATCGCCCCCGAAAAAAGGATCGCTGGCAGCAGCAATGGCAGGACTTTCGGCATGGCGCAGATTGGCTATTCCTGCATCTATGAGCCTGAAAACCTCTTCGAGCAGTTCCTGCTGCGGCTCGTATCTGGGAAACTGAACAAAGCTTCCAAAGGCAACAGTTTCCCAATACGGAAGATCGCCCCATGTATCGATCATCAGGCCAAGGGAGTATGCCTGTAATATGTTCATCATGCCGGCATGCTTTCGGGCGCCGAGACTAAGCGCTACAACCGTGTTTTCCTGTAGTGGTGTAAGAATGAATGAGAAGAAAATCCCCCATGAGTCGTCAACCCGTTCGGGCATAATAATGTATTGGTCAATATCACTTGGCATCCCCCTTACTCCGGCCAGATGCTGCATCCAGATCAACTGAAAGCGCGTAAAATCCAACGACCTCCACTGCACTATGTTGCTGGCCAGCAAAGGCAGATTCGCTTCCACAGTTTGAATCGTAGGTGGCGCTTCCTCTTCCACATCGAGGCAGGATGTGTGCGAAAACAATAAGAAAATGGAAAGCGCCAAAGGCAGTAGGGCTATTTTTAGTCTTTTACACATCTGAAAGGGGGTTAAAACATGAGACAATCACGGCATTTAGCCACACAAAAATAATCGATTTTTCGAATTGAATGAAAAACATGCCACCATACAATAAAGAAATCCCCAAAGGGGTGCCATGATGGGAGTAGAAAAGGAAACGACTCAATACACACAGACCCCGAATGGATAAAATACCAGGAGCTGTTGGTTGTTGGAGATTGGCTGTTAGCTAATAGCTATTGGCTATTGGCTTTTGGCTTTTGGGCTATTAGCTTTGGGTCAAAAGCAATTTTTTTACCTGCCAAAAGAGGGCAGGGCTTGCTTGCTCAGGAAGACGCGGTTTTATACTTCAAGTTTCTAACGGTTGCCGTTAGCAGGCTTGGAATACAAAAACCTTTTGATTTTCTGGGTGGGTGTTTTCTCGAAAGGAGATGTTTGCTCTTCCACTACGCTGATGCGTGAAAACTTACTCATGGTAGCATTCACCTTTTCGCGTATATCTTTCAGTTTGTCATCAACCTGTCTGCGCATTTCGGCGCTCAATTCATGTGCTGAACCCTTGAGGGCCTGGAACCTGGGTTCGAGTTCTTCATAATTCAGGTGCACTTTGGCTACCAGGCTACCTTTCCATTCATACACGAGCGATTCGAGCACCAGGTCTTCGCTGTTGATCAGGGCTTCGATCTCCTCAGGATAAATATTTTCGCCCGATGGCCCAAGGATCATGTTTTTGAGCCTTCCTTTAATGTAAAGGTATCCCTCGCCGTCGAACATGCCCAGGTCACCGGTTTTGAACCAACCATCGCTGGTAAAGACTGCTGCGGTTTGCACTGGATCCTTGTAATAGCCCAGCATGATGTTTGGACCTTTTGCAACGATTTCACCTTCGCCAGTTTGTGGGTCGATATTGATGATCTTCAATTCCTGATTTGGCAGGCTGAATCCGGTACTGCGGAAGCGTGTCAGACTCGGACTGCAGCCGGCTAACAAGGGAGCAGTTTCGGTAAGTCCATATCCGATAGCATAAGGGAATCCTGCATCGCGCAAAAACCGCTCGGTGTCGGCCGATACCTTGGCGCCACCGATACCGAAGAAATGCAGGTGTCCGCCAAAAGCCTTGTATATTTTTTTTCCTGCCAGCTTGTGAAAAAACTTCCGGAATATGCCCATCCTCATGAGAAAACGCACCAGACCCGATCTGTGGAGTTTGGGTTTTACCTGGAGGTTGTAAATTTTTTCCATGATCAGGGGAACAGTGAGCATCATGGTTGGTTTGATCTTTTGCATGGCGGGCAAGAGAACCGAAGCCGTCGGGGGCTTATCGAGATAATACACCGCTGCGCCGTTCATGAAGGGTATCAGGAATCCTATGGTACATTCGTAGGTATGTGCCAGGGGCAAAACGGAGAGCAGGCGGTCGTTGGTGTCAACCTGCTGTATGCCCATTGTATTCACTGCATTGGATATCAGGTTGAGGTGGCTGAGCATAACCCCTTTGGGGTTGCCGGTGGTACCTGAGGTATAAAGGATAGCAGCCAGATCATTCTCGTTGATTTCGGGCAGCGAATCCGGTTGGGTACTTCCGGAAAGATCGCCAGAAAACTCAAGCAAACCCTGGTTTTTCTGTGCCTCAAGATTGAAAGGGCTCAGATTGTCGAGTAAAAGTCCGAATTGAACGCATTCGGGTAATCCGGCCTTGATTTTTACAGAAAGTTTCTCCGAAACGATCAGTCCTTTTGCTTCGCTGTGGGCAAGAATCTTATTCAGTTCGGTTTCGCTGAAATCGACCAGGATTGGCACAATAACAGCACCCATGTAAGTAACCGCAAGATAGGCAATCCCCCAGTGCGGCATGTTCTGGCTCAACAAGGCAACCCTATCGCCTTTCTGAACGCCATTGGCCGACAGATATCCAATAATCTGATCAGCAAGCAAAGCCGCTTCCCGGTAGGTTAGTGGTTTCTCTCCGGCGTAACCCAATGCCGGCAGGTTGGCATGCAAGCCGGCGCTTCGGCTCATCATATCGCGCAAGGTGCAAATTTCCATCTGATGGTTCATTCAGTCTGTAAATTAAGTTTTTGCAAAGGTACAAAAAGAAAAACAATGTGAGCACCTGGCAGGAAGCAAGGAGGTTGTCGCCGGGCAGCGGGAAGACCCGATCCATTACTCAAAAACCTTTAAGACATTAACAATAAAAGACCCTTCCGCAACCAATCCGCGAAAGGGTCTTTTAACAAAATTTATAATTACATCATTAAAGTAGGCTGTAAGAAACTGCTACCCCAACTGTAACCACTGCAGCCATCGCCATCAGTTTAATCAGAATATTGAGACTTGGCCCGGCAGTATCTTTGAATGGGTCGCCAACGGTGTCGCCCACCACAGCAGCTTTGTGCGCATCGGAGCCCTTACCTCCAAAATTGCCTGCTTCGATGTATTTTTTGGCATTATCCCAAGCTCCTCCGGCATTGGCCATAAATATGGCGAGGGCAAATCCTGAGGTAATCGTTCCGATGAGCAGCCCGGCAACCCCGGCTACCCCAAAAACGAATCCAACAACGATTGGTATGAGCAGGGCAACAATTGCCGGGGCCAACATTTCGCGTTGGGCGCCTTTGGTAGAAATTTCCACGCACCTTGCATAGTCGGGTTCCGTTGTTCCATCGAGAATTCCGGGCATGGTACGGAATTGCCTGCGTACCTCCTCAACCATGCTGCGCGCGGCCCTGCCAACTGCGTTCATGGTCATACCACTAAACAGAAACACCGCCATGACCCCCAGAAAGACACCAACCAGCACTTTGGGGTTCATCAGGTGAATCTCGTAATGGTAAATGAAGTCAATAAATTGCGCATCCTGTGCCTGAATTCCACCATTTCTACCCATGATGATATACTCAGGTGTACCGAGGAACTTTACGAACATCATTCTTACTTCTTCGAAATAAGCGGCCAAAAGCGCCAAAGCGGTAAGAGCAGCCGAGCCAATAGCAAATCCTTTGCCTGTAGCAGCAGTAGTATTTCCCAGCGAGTCGAGGGCGTCGGTCCTGTTCCTTACTTCATCGCCCAGTTTTGCCATCTGGGCAATTCCACCAGCATTATCGGCAATAGGCCCGTAAGCATCCGTAGCCAGAGTAATCCCCAGGGTAGAGAGCATACCCACGGCAGCAATCCCTACACCATACAAACCATAGTTCAGGTTGGCCACATCGAAGGTAAACCCGGCCGAAAACAAGTAAGCCAGGGTAATTGCAACCACTATGATTCCAAGAGGAATAGCGCTTGATACAAGTCCAACACCCATCCCGGAAATAATGGTAGTAGCAGGCCCTGTTTGGCACGCCTCCGATATTTTGCGTGTAGGCCTGTATGATGAGGCTGTAAAGTACTCGGTGGTTTGTCCGATACCGATTCCAGCCAAAAGTCCAACTACAATAGAGCCCCAAATCCACAGATAGTTTTCGAATCCCATCAGGTACAACACTGCCAGCGAAGACATGGCAATTAAGACAGCACTGACATTGACACCCACCGAAAGCGACTTGAGCAGCTCTTTCAGCGAAGCCCCTTCCCTGGTGCGAACCAGGTAAACACCTACAATGGATAATAGTGTACCGATGGCTGCTATTACCATAGGAGTAACAACAGCCTTAAATTGCACATACCCGTCATAGCCGTTGAATGCAGCTGCGCCGAGAAGGGCAGTTGCCAGGATAGACCCGGCAAATGATTCGAACAGGTCGGCCCCCATTCCGGCCACATCGCCCACATTGTCGCCAACGTTGTCGGCAATGGTGGCGGGGTTCCGGTAGTCGTCTTCAGGAATTCCGGCCTCGACTTTGCCAACCAGGTCGGCTCCTACATCGGCTGCTTTGGTATAAATACCCCCTCCTACCCTTGCAAACAATGCCTGGGTGGATGCTCCCATTCCGAAAGTAAGCATTGTGGCCGTAATGGTAAGAAGCTTAAAACCGGGCTCTGTTTCGGGAATAAACAGGTTCAGAATCATGAACCAGATAGAAACATCGAGCAATACCAGGCCAACAACGACCAGGCCCATAACGGCCCCGCTTCTGAATGCCAGTTTTAGCCCCCGGTTGAGCGAATGGCGACAAGCATTTGCTACACGGGAAGAAGCATAAATGGCCGCACGCATACCGAAAAAGCCGGCCAATGCGCTGAAAAAACCTCCCGAAAGAAAGGCAACCGGAACCCATTCGTTCTGAATTCCAAGTCCATACGCCATAATACTCAGAAGCGCTGTGAGACATAAAAAAACAAGCAATACTATTTTGTATTGCTGCTTCAAATAGGCAAGGGCACCCTTTCGAACATGCCCTGCAATTTTTTTAATCAAATCTGACCCTTCGTCCTGACCAAGCATCTGTTTGTAAAAAATATAAGCAAACAACAAGGCCACCACGGAACTCAATGGTACGATCCAGAAAAAAATTGGCATAAATACCTCCTGTTTTGGTTTTGATTTAATTTAAATTGGTTTGGAGAAAAAGTGCGCCAAAGTAAAACATTTTAAACAACCTGCAAAAATAATTTCTATGTCTGATTATTTTTGGGTTTTGTCAGTCTGAAATGATCACCGTGGTTTCGTTTCGAACCCTTTGCCGGGGCATTTACAAACACATTTGAGTTATCAAATATTTAGGCTAATTTTGTCGCTAGGTGAAAATTGGCTTCATCAGGCAGGTAAAAAAGCCTAAACCCTGTGTATGAAAAAAATTCGGATGGAGATCATAGGCATTTCTTACAGCAAAGCGCAAGCTGGTGCCTACGCCCTTGTACTTGGCGAAACCGGTGATAAGCGCAGGCTTCCTATCATTATTGGGAGCTTTGAAGCCCAGGCCATTGCCATTGAATTGGAAAAGATGAAGCCAAGCCGCCCGCTTACCCACGACCTGTTCCGCAATTTTGCCCAAAACTTCAATATCTCGATTGAAGAAGTCATTATTTATAAATTCAGCGAAGGCATCTTCTTTTCCAAGCTGATTTGTTTTGATGGCTCCAGGGAGGTCGAACTTGATTCGCGCACTTCCGATGCCGTGGCCCTGGCAGTTCGGTTCAACTGTCCTATTTATACCTACGAATCCATCTTGAAGGAAGCCGGCATGATTATGCTGGAAGAAAACGAAGGCAAAGAGGAGGAAGTTTTTGCAGAAAAATCTACCCATGAGGAAGAATATGCCCAACTAAGCATCAAAGAATTAGAAACTATGCTTACCACGGCTATTAATGACGAAGCTTACGAAAAAGCATCAAAAATCAGGGACGAAATCAACCGCCGGAAGTCCCAGAAATAAGTCCTTACCGATAGAGAAAATATTCTCTTTTTAATCCGCAAATGATCTTGAAACAGCAGTGGGCTGAAAGAAATCCCTAAGTATGCTGTTTTGTTGCCGCGATCTTCAAATCCTAATCGTTTGTGATTTTATTCACAAACATCTTCGTATCAATACATTTTTTTTATAGGTTTGCAACCCCTGCAGTTTAGGCAGGAATCGTTTTTCGAACAATTATCGAAACATATTATAGTTATGGATAGAAGAAAGCTTTTGCGGCATGCACTTTGGGCCTTGCCGATAATCCTGTTCATGTTGTCATTTCCCAGCCAGGCTGCCCCTGAACCGGCCACCGACATTGCCCAAGGCTGGGAACAACAAGACAGCATTAACCAACTTGGCGGTGACACATTGATGGTCGCCACAGATGAAATTTATGAAGCTCCTGCCGAAGTTTTTGCACAGGGTTTTACCGTTTACCAACTTCTTCGCGGCCTATTGGGAATGATTTCGCTCATTTTCATCGCATGGATTTTCAGCACAAACCGCAAAGCGGTGAAGTGGAAAGTTGTTGGCATAGGCCTTGCAATACAGGCTTTGTTGGCTTTTTCTATTTTAAAAATTCCTCCGGTTCAAATATTCTTCGAGTTTGTGGGGCAAATGTTTGTCAAGGTGCTTGACTTTACCCGCGCCGGAACCGAATTTCTTTTTGCGGGTTTCCTCGATACCTCGACCTTTGGGTTTATATTTGC
Source organism: Bacteroidales bacterium (assembly GCA_035477775.1). Classification (GTDB taxonomy): domain Bacteria; phylum Bacteroidota; class Bacteroidia; order Bacteroidales; family UBA7960; genus UBA7960. Next base: position 7,342 of record DATIKH010000077.1, read on the forward strand.
CTTCCAGGTACTACCAACCATCGTGTTCTTTTCGGCTCTGACAAGCCTTTTGTTTTATTTGGGAATAATCCAGAAGGTTGTTTTTGTAATGGCATGGCTGCTAACCAAGGCGCTTCGTCTTTCGGGCGCTGAAAGCCTTGCAGTGGCAGGCAACATTTTTCTTGGACAAACCGAAGCGCCCTTGATGATCAAGCCGTACTTGCCAAAAATGAGCCGCTCTGAGATTCTGCTGGTAATGTCGGCCGGTATGGCCACCATGGCAGGCGGGGTGCTTGCGGCTTACATAAGTTTCCTGGGCGGAGACGACCCGGTGCAGCGCCTGATTTTTGCCAAACACCTGCTGGCCGCTTCGGTTATGGCCGCCCCCGGAGCTGTAGTAATCGCCAAAATTCTGGTGCCTCAAACCGAAGAAATCAACACTACAGTTGAGGTACCCAAGGATCGAATCGGCAACAATGTTCTCGATGCCATTTCTAACGGAACAGGCGAAGGCCTGAAACTCGCTGCCAATGTGGCGGCAATGCTGCTGGTTTTTATAGCATTTATAGCAATGTTCAATTTCATTGCCGGAAAGATTGGCGACTGGACAAACCTAAACCCCATAATCGCAGAAGTAACCAACGGACAATACAGCAGGTTGTCATTACAGCTAATGTTGGGTTACATTTTTTCACCAATAATGTGGCTTATAGGGATTAGCCTGCCCGACATCACCCTGGCCGGAAGGCTGCTTGGCGAAAAAATAATCATGACAGAGTTTATCGGATATGTAAGCCTTGCCGAACTTAAAAATGCCGGTGCTTTTGCCGACCCGAAAACCATCATCATGGCCACTTATATGCTTTGCGGCTTTGCCAATTTTGCCAGTATCGGCATCCAGATTGGCGGAATAGGCTCACTGGCTCCTACCCAACGGGTACTGCTTTCGCAGTTCGGACTACGTGCCCTTCTCGGGGGAACCCTTGCAGCGCTGATGAGCGCTACCATTGTGGGCATAATATTGGGATGACATTTTTTCAACCAACCAAAACAACCAGGCGGGCAGGAGGTAATCCTGTCCGTTTTTTGTTTAAATTAACTTATGTCAGATCAAAGAGCTATCCTGTAAAACCTATACAAACTGATTAACTTCAGTATTATCAAAAAAGTTTGTATTTTTGAATTATGAGACTCATTGATAAAAATATAGACAAAATCAGGGTTTTATGTAATAGACATAAGGTTTCGCGATTGTTCGTGTTCGGTTCAATTTTGACTGATGGTTTTAATAAGTCTAGTGACATTGACCTGTTGGTTGATTTTTCAGGGGTTGATCTTTACGACTATGCTGACAATTATTTCGATTTAAAAAAATCATTGGAGAAATTGCTCAAAAGACATGTTGATCTCCTGGAAGATAAAGCTATAAAAAATCCATATTTAAGGAATTCCATAGACTCCTCTAAAAAGATGATTTATGGATAATTCTATAAAAACCTGGCTTTATGATATTCTACAATCAATAAATGAGATTGAAAGTTACTTTCATAACAAACCAAAGATTTTTGATGATTATGTATCTGATATCAAGACAAAAAGGGCAGTTGAGCGAAACTTGGAGATTATCGGTGAAGCTGTTAACAGAATACTTAAAAAAGATAAGAGTTTAATATTGCACAACGCTGAGAAAATTATTGGTACTAGAAACAGGATTATTCATGGCTATGATAAAATTTCAGATGATTTGATTTGGAGTATAGTAATCAATCATTTACCTAAATTAAAAAACGAAGTAACCTGCCTGCTCGAGGCTTAAAATGTAGCACATAGAAGTATATTCAGCTAAATAAGGCGCTTTAACTTGTGTCAAACATTTTAATGTGTATGGTTGCCTTCACAACTAGTTGATAGTAAATATTCAACTTTAAAAAATTATTCTCAGAAAAAATAGCTTTGATATTTCACCATCAAAAGGCTAAATTTGAAAGAAATAAAATGCATGGAATCTTACCACCACCTTTTACGCAAAGTATTAGAACAGGGAGTAACTAAAGCTGACCGTACCGGAACAGGAACGCTCAGCATTTTTGGCCATCAGATGCGATTCGACCTGCAGGAAGGATTTCCATTGGTAACCACCAAAAAACTCCACCTCAAAAGCATTATTCATGAGTTGCTGTGGTTTCTCAGCGGCAGCACCAATATTAAATACCTCAACGACAACGGTGTTACCATCTGGAACGAATGGGCCGACACCCAGGGCAACTTAGGACCGGTTTACGGAGCGCAATGGCGCAGTTGGTCATCCAATGGCAACACCATCGACCAGATAACCAACCTGATTGAAACCCTGAAAACGAACCCCGATTCACGCCGCTTGATTATCAGCGCGTGGAATGTGGGCGAAATCCCAAAAATGGCACTGCCACCCTGCCATGTGCTGTTTCAGTTTTATGTAGCCAACGGTAGGTTGTCGTGCCAGCTCTACCAGCGCAGCGCCGATATTTTTCTCGGTGTGCCATTCAACATCGCCTCCTATTCCCTGCTCACCCTGATGATAGCACAAGTCTGCAGCCTGGAACCCGGCGAGTTCATTCACACCTTTGGCGATGCCCACCTGTATCTGAACCACCTTGATCAGGCCAAACTGCAGTTAAGCCGTGCATCGCGGCCTCTGCCAAAGATGATCATCAACCCGAAGGTAACCGACATTTTTTCTTTCAAATACGAAGACTTCACCCTCGAAGGCTACGACCCCCACCCCGCCATTAAAGCGCCGGTGGCAGTATAATTACCGAGTTTAGCTACGGTTGACAAGCTTCATCTTCTTTGCAGTTGCACCAATTAAACTCCTTTACTACAAAGGGCACAAAGATAACTACAATGGACACGAAGGGTAGGCAACCTGAATCCCTGCGCTCTTTGCGTTTTTCCTTTGCGGGCTTTGCGTAAAATTTCTATTCTACCGCAAAAGGCGCAATGAAGGTGAACATTACATCCCCTTTTAATCCAAAAAATTTTTTTCAAAAAGTATTGACAAACAAAAATTTTGTTATCATTGCAATATCATTTTAATATCATTGTCATGGAAAAAGAAAAACGTTTGTCACCGTCAATGGGCTACCTGGGCTTGTTTTGCTCTCTTCTGTTACTTGTGGGGCCAGTTGTCTTATTTTTTCTCACGGGGTTTCACTGGTTGTTTCTTCTGCTGATAGTAAATGTCTTTTGCTGGACCGGGCTGCTTATTGTAAATCCAAACGAATCGGTGGTACTGGTTCTTTTCGGGAAATATTCCGGCACCATCAAGCAAAATGGCTTTTATTGGATTAACCCGTTTTACGTAAGAAAAAAAATCTCGCTCAGGGCGCGAAATCTCAACAGCGATCCGATAAAGGTGAACGATAAGCTGGGAAACCCGATCATGATTGGGATTGTCCTGGTGTGGAAGGTAGAAAATACTTTTAAGGCCGCCTTTGAGGTTGACGATTACATCAGGTTTGTAGATGTGCAGAGCGAAGCTGCCATCAGGAAACTTGCCGGAGCCTATCCTTATGATAATTTCAACGATGAGCAGGCTGAAATATCATTGCGTTCGGGTGGCGAAGAAGTGAATGGGGAATTGGAAAATGAACTCAAAGAACGCTTAGCCATTGCAGGCATTCAGGTAATGGAGGCGCGTATAGCATACCTTGCTTACGCTTCAGAAATAGCCAATGCCATGCTGCGCCGCCAGCAGGCAACCGCCATTGTGGCAGCACGCCAGAAAATAGTCGAAGGAGCTGTTGGCATGGTGGAACTGGCATTGAGCCAATTGTCGAAAAAGGAAATAATTAATCTTGACGAGGAAAAGAAGGCGGCAATGGTAAGCAACCTCATGGTGGTGCTCTGCTCCGACAAAGATGCAAGCCCTGTGATCAACACCGGCACATTACATCAATAATGTGGTTATGACCAAAAAGAAGCCATTTGTTTTGCGCCTCCATCCCGACATGATGGGGGCGATCGAGAAGTGGGCTGCTGACGATTTCAGGAGTGTCAACGGCCAGATTGAGTTTCTTTTGCACAAAGCACTGTCAGAAAACAAGCGATTAAAACAAAACAAGGGCGACTCTGGCGCCGCTGCACCAAAAAAAGATGTAAGCAATGGAAATGGGACTTAAGGAAAAATTGATGTTGCTGAGCATTAATCAGGAAAATGGAAACTTAAGGTACTGGTACAACTTCTATCTCCTGATTTTTTATGCATCGCTGGTTGATCTGGCGAAAAAAAATCTGGTCCGCATCGCAGATGGAAATTGGCAGGTTACAGAAAAGGAAACTGGCGATCCCGTTCTCGACAAAGTACTCAAAATATTAATGCCGAGCAATGACAAAAAAGCCGTATGGTTTTCAATAAACAAATCAACAAAAGCTCAAAAATTGCTCGAACAACAAGTTGAGTGGATGGTGGCGAACAGGATGATTGAGGCTGTTAAAACTTCCTTTTTGGGGATTCCAACGGGCTACAGATTCCGGATTTTCAAACCCGAGATGCTCAGGCCCGATTTGTTGAATTTGGAAAGGGTGCTGATCTATGGCAGGAAACCTCAGCCCGATACCTGGAAACTGATTCAATGCCTGGGCGCACCCGGGATATTGAAATGTCATTTTCGGAGCAGCGAATCCAAACGCAGAGCCCATGCCCGCTACAAAGAACTGCGCAAAATGCCGCCATGGGGGAAAACCGAAACCAGCGCTGTAATTATTAATAAACTGCGAAATGATGTTGGCAACTATTCGGGATTCAATATTGATTAACCTTCCGGGGCTCCCATAGCGTTGACAAAACACATGCAACCCCTTTATCGCCGGCAGTGATGCGGTGCATACATAATGTATTGCCACCCTGGGGCACAAGTTCGGTTTCGGCAATAATTGCCTGACCAAGTGTTGTCTCCTTTTTATACTCAACAGTGAGGTTTATCAACCTGTTTTCGGCAAGAAAAGTGTCGGGCAGGGTTTCTAACGCCCAGTGCACATAGCGGGTGTTGTGGGCATGACGGGCAAGGTCGATATCTGCTTTCAGCACCTCAAGCTCTTTAACATACATTGGTTTATTGATGGCCGGAACTGCGGGCATTTCGAGTTTCGATTCAGGCTGTCCATCGTGTCCGTATGCCCTTTTCATATCGTCATTAACCCGCAAAGGGCGCTTGTTCGCAGAATTCAGAAAAATCCAGGCCGAATCGGCTGTGGCCAGGGAGTTTCCAGACTGATCAAAGACCCAGTACTTTCGGTAGCCCATAAACCCGTACAAAGAAACCGGCAGGGTTTTTACCCGAATTACCTGCCCAAAAACCGGAGTTTTTTGTATGGTAATATTCCATTTGTTCAGAATCCAAATAACATTGTTGTCGTTATAATATTGCAATCCTACATTGCGGCTTTCGCTCTGCAGCAGCGCCACTTCTTCGAAATAACACATCAGGGTGGTGATATGCAATTCGCAATTCAGGCCGGTTTCGTAATAGCGGACAAGGTATTGATTTTCGAATTCGTTTGTTTGCATGGAAGGCCGGTATTTAAGACTGTCCAAATATCGCAAAACTTTCATGATGGCTGGGAAAATAATAACCCTGAAGCCCGAAAATACCATTACCTTTATTGTATTGGCGACACAAGAGGTTTGTTTAAAAATTAATGCTTTCTGACCACGTATGAAAATAGCCCTGATAGCCGCAGTAGCAAACAATCACGTAATAGGCGCCGAAAACAGGTTGATCTGGCACCTTCCGGCCGACCTGAAACACTTCAAGAATCTTACCATGGGTCACACCATAGTGATGGGCCGAAAAACTTTCGAATCGATTGGCAAAGCCCTGCCCGGACGCCGCAGCATTGTGATAACACGCAACAAAGAATTTAACGCCCCCGGATGCGAGATTGCATACTCGTTGGAGGAAGCATTAAAGATGTCGAACAAAGGTGAAACGGTATATGTTATTGGGGGGGCAGATCTTTACAATCAAACCATAAATCTCCCCCATACGAAGGTTCTCTATATAACCAGGATCTTTGCATGCTTCGAGGGTGATGCCTTTTTCCCCTCAGTGGAACCTGCGAAATGGAAACTTGTGGAACGCCTCGACCACAAACCCGACGAAAAAAACCCGTATCCTTTTACTTTTCTGACTTATCACAGGAAATGACCCTGGGGTTTAATACTCCGTTTTCATCAAGCGCGAACACATCAGAAGGGAACTTCTTTGTCGTCGTCGAGGTTCATTTTAGAGGGCAAGGTCATGGTTTTTGCACCCGAATCGAACGATGCTGATGGTTTGAGGTTTCCTGTATAGGCATAATCGGAACTTTCGTAATCGGTAAACCTGGCAAACTTGGGGATAAACCTCAGGTCCACATTGCCTAAGGAACCATTGCGGTGCTTGGCGATAATCACCTGCGCAAGTCCTTCGGTGCTATTGCCTTTCTCATCTTCGGTAATCTGGTAATACTCAGGGCGGTAAATAAAAAGAACCATGTCGGCATCCTGTTCAATAGCGCCCGATTCGCGCAAGTCTGACAGAATAGGCCTTTTGGAACCACCCCTGGTTTCGACTGCGCGGCTAAGCTGCGACAAGGCAATGATAGGGATATTCAGTTCTTTTGCAAGGCTTTTCATGGAGCGTGAAATATTGCTGATTTCCTGTTCACGGTTGCCGCGGCCTTCGGTACCGGTGGTCATCAGTTGCAGATAATCTACAACTACAAGCTGTATGTCGTGCTGGGCTTTCAGACGCCGGCATTTGGCCCTCAATTCGAAAATCGAAAGCGAGGCGGTATCATCAATAAAAAGGGGCGCATCGGAAAGGCCTGTAATACGCGCTATCAACTGCTGCCATTCATAACTTTCGAGTTTACCTCGCCGCAGCTTATCGGCTTCCAGTTCGGTTTCGCTGGCAATAAGACGCATAATCAACTGAACTGCCGACATTTCGAGCGAAAACACGACCACGGGTCGTCTGAAATCTACTGCAATGTTTCGGGCCATGTTAAGCACAAAGGCGGTTTTTCCCATACCGGGCCTGGCTGCCAATACAACCAGGTCTGATTTTTGCCAACCGGCGGTAATCATGTCGAGCTTGGAGTACCCTGAAGGCACCCCACTCAGGTGACCCTCATGCTGCTTGGCATTTTCGATTTGTTGAATGGCTTCGCGCACCAGATCGACCATGGTGCTGTAACTGCGTCGCAAGTTGGTTTCGCTAACTGCAAAAAGGTCCTGCTCTGCCTTATCTAGGATGTCGAACACATCGGTAGTATCATCGTAACATTCGCGGATAATTTCGGATGAAATCCAAATCAACTGCCGCTGCAGGTACTTCTGAAGTACAATCCTTGCATGATATTCTACATTGGCAGCAGAGGCAACCCTATTGGTTAACTGCGATACATAATAAGCGCCGCCCACTAACTCAAGGGTTCCCTGCCTTTTGAGCTCCTGTGTAACCGTAAGAATATCGACAGGCTTTGAACCTGAGAACAATGAAATGATTGCGGAAAATATCTTTTGGTGTGCTTCCAGGTAGAATACGTCTTCCTTCAATATATCAATAACGTTGCTCAAAGCATTCTGCTCGAGCAACATGGCTCCAAGTACGGCTTCTTCCAAATCAACAGCCTGCGGGGGAACACGCCCGTGCTTTAAAAAATCGAAGTCCTTCTTAACTTTATTCCTTTGGCGGGCAACAGTTTCACGCGGCAGGGATTCTTTATTTTCCATGAGCCAAAAATAATCAAACAGAATTGCCTTGAACTATTTTTAATCAAAGATTATTAACAATCGTACAAAGCGCTTATTTAGAGCACCTTGTGTTTTGATCTGCAATTAAACCCCTGATCAAAGCGTACAATCCGTTCATACATGAGTAGGGTTTCCAGATCGACCGAAGCCTGCATCTGAAAATGGGTTTTGGGCGCTGCATTTACCCCGCCGGGAAACAGCGACCTGGCATACAGCCCCACATCGGTGCCCCGTGAAAATTTAGCGAGTTGCTCAGGTGAGAGGGCATCGCGCAGAAACGGACGCTGTTTGTGCAAATACAATGATTTTTCGCATTGGAGGCCGCGAACAAAGGTTGATTTCGAAAGAATGGCACCACCCTTGCCTTCCAAAATTAAAATTCTGAATGGATTGGTTATAACACAAACAGGATATTAGGAGCTCCTGAATTCTGTTTCAAAAAGAATATTAAATTGCACTTTTTGGACCGAATTAAAGGTAATAAACCTGCTCTTCGGAAATGTCGCCCGCCGTACGGTAGCGCAGATATAAGCGTGCTATGGTAACCACATCCTTGCTGCAATATGTGGCAATGCGCTCCAGATCATTGTCGGTCCAGTAAACCCGGTGTATGTCCTTGCCGGAAATATCATCTTTGGGTGTGGGTATGTTAAAAACGCCTGCAAGCAGGTCGAGGGAGGTATAGCTTTTGTAATCGCCAAACTTCCACAGTTCCATGGTGTCGAGCAGGGTGGTTTCCCAGGGTTTCTTGCCGAAGTTGTCGAGTAGGTATGGTAAATCAAGGCCGTTTATCAACATGCGCCGCGAAAGATATGGAAAATCGAATTCTTTGCCGTTGTGTGCACACAGATAATGTGCTGCCGAATTAAAATGCTCATTGAGCAGACCGGAAAATTCGCTGAGAATCAGTTTCTCATCATGTCCGTAAAAGGCCTTTACCCGAAAAGTAAGATCACCCTCTTCTTTGTGAAAAAAGCCGGCGCTGATACAGATTATTTTTCCAAACTCCGCATAAATACCGGCCCGGGGGAAAAGGTCCTCAGGGCTTAAGCCTTCATCATTTTTGAGATGAGATGCCTTGTGTGTCCATAAACTCTGAAACCTTTCAGGTAAATCCTGAAATGTCGGCATCATGGGCACGGTTTCAATATCGATAAAAAGGATCCGAAACAGATTGATATTAGCCAGCATACTTTGGGTGTTAGAATTGCGTAATGCGGAACTCGGTGCGTCTGTTGTTTGCCCTACCCTGTTCTGTGAGGTTGGTGTCGATCGGACGCGTGTCGGCATACCCTTCGTAGGTTAACCTACCCCCGTCAACTCCAGATTTGACCAGGAATTGCAACACACTTCTGGCGCGATTTCGCGACAGAACCAGGTTGTAGTCGAGCGTGCCCACATTGTCGGTATGTCCGCTGATTTCGATCTTCATGCCGGGATTCCGGTGAAGCAGTTCGGCGAGTTTGTGCAACTCTACTTCTGACTCGGGCCGAAGGTCGAATTTTCCGGTATCGAAGAAGATATTTCTAAGCACAACAGTTTCTCCAACCGAAATTGGTTGCAGGGGAATATCGCGCAGGTAAGGATCAGCCCCGGTTCGGGTTTCAGCATAGCTGAAATGTTCTGAAAAGAACAGGTAACCAGACCGCTCCACCGTCAATGCTAAAGGCTTTCCGGTAGGTATGGCGACGAGAAACTTGCCGGTAATTGGATCAGAGGCCGAAACCGCCAATGGAAGACCTGTTTCAAGGTCGGTAAGCTGAAAATCGGCCCGCAACCGCTCCAAGGTTACCTTGTCGAACACCACGCCGCGCATATATGTTACCGAGGTCGGCCTGGCCTCCTTATACAATTCGAAATGGTAAAGATCCGTGTCGCCAAACCCTTCGTGGAAATCGGAAGCGAAATAAGCATTGATGCCCGAAGCGCCCACTATGAGCGAAAATTCATCGGCAAACGAATTGATGGGGTACCCCAGATTGACCGGCGTTGACCAGTTTCCTGAATCATCCGCCCGGCTGATAAAAAGGTCCAGGCCTCCCATCCCGATATGTCCGTTGGATGCAAAATAAAGTGTTTTGCCATCGGAGTGGATAAAAGGCGACATTTCGCGCCCTGATGTATTTAAAGTAGCTCCAAGATTCTGCGGGGAGCCCCATTCACCTGAATGATTCTTTTCCGAATACCAAATGTCCATTTCACCTTGACCACCGGCACGTGCGCTGGCAAAAAACAGTCTGCGGCCATCGGACGAGATAGATGGCTGGGAGTCCCACACATGTGAATTTATCATGGGACCAATGTTTCTTGGGGTGCTCCAGCCATTTCCGGTCCACTGCGAATAATAAATATCACAACTTCCAAAACCATCAGGCCTGTTGCATGCGGTAAAAAAGAGATGCTGCCCATCGGGTGTGAGGGTCTGAGCGCCCTCGTTTCCGGCAGTGTTGATGGTATTGCCCATATTTTCGGAGGCAAGCCATTGCTCATTATCACGGCGTGTGATAAAAAAATCTTCCTGAAACCGGTCAGGTTGCCCAGGGCGGTTGTCGGAAGGGATTTTTCGGGTATAAATCAGGGTGTGCTCATCGGCAGTGAGGGTTGGGCTGTATTCGGGCAGGGGAGAATTTATTTCAGGGCCGAGGTTTCTTGGTTCGAAAGGTACTGGGTTGGCCATGGCATGCAGAGCAAACCTGCTGGTTTCAATACCTGCAAGGGAGGCATTCCTGAGCCTTTCGCTTATACCAGGCAGTTCAATAAAAACAAGAAACTGCTCTTTGCTTTCCTGGTAACCGCCAGTCCTAAGCAGTGCAGAAGCCAAATAAAATCTTGCCTGAGGAAACAAGCCCGGTCTTATTTCGATGGCCCTCCGGTAAGGTTGAATGCTTTTTGAAAACTCTCCCGACGTGAAATAAACCTCTCCCAGGAGAAGTTGAGCTTCGAAAAAATTATTATCGAATCCAATGGCTTGATGAAGTGAGGCCACTGTTTGGTTAAAGTCCCTCATCCTCCATGCCGCTGTCGCCTGCTCGAAAGCCCTCCGTGCCCGGTTGCTACGGGTCGAAAGCTGATCTTTTGCCTGCACAGGGAAAATGCTACAGCAAGCTACCAACAATAAAAAGTAACAGGCTTTACTCAGCATCAGAAAAATTTTAGATACTTACCCAGCAAGCAATACATGTGCCGGAATTCTACCAACCCAAATTATAAATCCGCCGGGACTAATAAAATTTCAGGCCAGTCAAATTTAAAGAAAGTTTCGTGAGTAACAAAGCTTAAGGAATGTTCATGTATTTGTGCGATTGGATCGAAACCATCCACCTGGGATTTCTTTTAACGTAAGCAATAATTTGGGGTAAGACCATTTTCACCTGGCTCCATTCGGGCTGTAGGAACAGTTTGCAATCCTTGCGCACTTTTGGGACATTCTCTTCGGCCCAATGGAAATCAGAATCATCGTGAATTATTACTTTCAATTCATCTGCCAGGGCTAGCATACTTTCGAGTGGCGGATGATTGCTTTTGGGCGAAAGGCATATCCAGTCGAACGCACCGCTTAAAGGATAAGCGCCGGAAGTTTCGAGAAAAATCCGGATATTCCTGTTTTGCAACTTTTGGCAAAGCACATCCAGATTGTACATCAGGGGTTCACCGCCGGTAATCACCACAGCATTGGAAGGGAAAGCGCAAACATTTTCCACGATTTGGTCAACCCCGGTAAGTGGATGAACCGAAGCATCCCACGACTCCTTGATGTCGCACCAATGACAACCCACATCGCAACCGCCTATCCGCACAAAGGCAGCCGGCTTACCGGTGTTAAAGCCTTCTCCCTGAACAGAATAAAATATTTCCATTACAGGAAGCAGCAGCCCTTCTTCATGAAGGCGTTGCTGGGTGGGGTCAAGATTAGAGAGTCGGGTGTTTTGCAATTAGCTGTAAATTTCTTTTTTGGAAGCTTTCAGGGTATTCATGAGCAGTGAAACGATGGTCATAGGGCCTACTCCACCCGGAACGGGTGTTATAAAGGATGCCTTTGGCGCCACCTCGTCGAATTTAACATCCCCTGTTAGACGAAACCCTGATTTGGAAGTTGGTGACTCAACCCGGTGAATACCAACATCGATTACTACTGCCCCTTTCTTCACCATATCGGCAGTTACAAATTCGGGCTGGCCCATTGCCACTATCAGAATATCGGCAGCGGATGTAATGGCTTTGAGGTTGCTGGTTTTACTGTGGCAAACCGTTACTGTTGCATTGCCGGGCTCGGTGTTTCGCGCCATAAGGATACTCATGGGTTTTCCCACAATATTGCTTCGACCCAGGATAACGCAACTTTTCCCTGAGGTTTTTATGCCCGAGCGCTTCAGCAGTTCTAAAACGCCATTGGGAGTTGCCGAAATATATGCCGGAAGTCCTATGGTCATTCGACCTACATTGACCGGATGAAACCCATCCACGTCCTTTTGAGGAGCAATGGTTTCGATTACTTTATGATTATCGATGTGTTTGGGCAGGGGCAATTGCACTATCAGACCGTCAATCTCAGGATCGTTGTTGATAAACCGAACGGTTTCGAGGAGTTCTTCCTCCGATACATCATCAGGAAAGCGGTATGTTGATGAATCGAATCCAACCTCGTGGCAGGCTTTGGCTTTACTGTTTACATAAGTTTGGCTGGCGGCATCCTCCCCAACCAAAATGGCCGCGAGGTGCGGCACTTTTTCATCACGATCCTTTATGCCTTTTACTTCAGCTGCAATTTCTTCCTTAATCTTTTCGGCAATTTTCTTTCCGTCAATCAGGGTCATGTCTTATGGTAGGTTTTAGTGTGATGAATAAACAAATTCTTCCGGACGGTGTTCAGTTTGGTTTTTAGTTTAGACCTGCCTATCTTCTCATTCCGGGCACACCCCGCATCATGCTCATCATTTTGCTGGCGCCACCGGTTGTCATCATGCGCATCATTTTCCGAACGTCCTCAAATTGCTTTATCAACCGATTCACTTCCTGTATGTTGGTGCCGCTTCCCATGGCTATGCGCTTACGCCGGTTTCCATTAAGCAAGGCAGGGTCGTTGCGTTCGGCTGGAGTCATGGAGTAAATAATGGCTTCAATACCCTTGAATGCATCATCCTCAAGGTCAATGTCTTTCAAAGCCTTCCCCATTCCCGGAATCATTCCCATGAGGTCTTTAACATTGCCCATCTTCTTGATTTGCTGAAGTTGGGAAAGGAAGTCATTGAAATCGAACTGGTTTTTTGCCAGCTTTTTCTGCAGCTTGCGTGCTTCTTCGGCATCGAATTGTTCCTGAGCTTTCTCAACCAGCGACACAATATCGCCCATTCCCAGGATCCTGTCGGCCATCCTGCGCGGGTGAAACACGTCGATGGCTTCGAGTTTTTCGCCAATTCCGACGAACTTAATAGGCTTATTTACTACTGCCCTGATGGAGAGCGCTGCCCCACCACGGGTATCACCATCGAGTTTGGTCAGCACCACCCCGTCGAAGTCCAAACGGTCGTTGAAGGCTTTGGCGGTGTTTACGGCGTCCTGGCCGGTCATGGAGTCAACCACAAAAAGGGTTTCGTGAGGGTTCAGGGCTTTTTTCAGCGCCGATATTTCATCCATCATCTGCTGGTCGATGGCCAGGCGTCCGGCGGTATCTACGATCACCACCTGGTGCCCCATGGTTTTGGCATGTGAAACAGCGCGCTTTGCGATGCCTACGGGGTCCTTGCCGGAATCTTCCGCAAATACTTCAACCTCAATCTGCCCTCCCAGAACTTTCAACTGTTCAATGGCAGCGGGTCGATACACGTCGCCGGCAACCATGAGCACCTTTTTGCTCTTTTTGGTTTTCAGATAGTTGGCCAGTTTGCCCGAAAAGGTTGTTTTTCCGCTACCTTGTAAACCGGAAATCAGGATAATGGCCGGGCTGCCTTTCAGGTTCAGTTCAACGTTTGAGCTTCCCATGAGGGTTGTAAGTTCCTCATGCACGATTTTTACCATCAGCTGACCGGGCGATATGGCCGTTAGCACGTTTTGCCCGAAAGCCTTCTCTTTTACAGAATCTGTAAAACTCTTGGCAATTTTAAAATTCACGTCGGCATCGAGAAGCGCCCGCCTGACATCCTTGAGGGTTTCGGCTACGTTGATCTCGGTAATATATCCCTGGCCCTTGAGGAGCTTGAAAGCCCTATCGAGCTTTTCGTTTAAACTATCGAACATGTTGGTGAAAATTTTTGCAAAATTATCATTTTATCCTGACAAACCCTGTGTTATACAAGAGTTGCAAAGCCATTTGCCGATGAGGCTTACGCGGGCTGACTGCAATACATAGTATGCGACCTTTGCCTGAGGCATGAACCATAATCAAAAATTATTACAGGTTGAAAATTGTTAACTTTGCAGAGAAATTTTAACCGGAACATCCCAGACATTTTTTTTGTGAAGTTCCATTAAAATTACGTGGAATGAACCAACAGATGGAAGAACACATACCCACACCCTGGCAGGTTGAGCGTTTCGAGGAATTGGAAAAGCTCAGCCAGTCTATTTATTTTGATATTGATGACTTTTTGGAGATCATCGAATTTTACATTTATCAGGGTGATTATAAAAGGGCCTTAAAGGTTTCGGATTACGTACTGAAAATCCATGAAGGGGCTCTGCCGGTTCTTTTAAAAAAAGCACAACTGCTTGCCGCCCTGAACCGCGAAGATCGAGCTCTTTCCCTGTTGGCTCAGATCGAATCGGTGAGTCCTTCGAATCCTGAAATCTTTCTGACCAAAGGCGCCATACACTCTCAGTTGCGCAATTACCAAATGGCCATCGACGAATACGAAAAAGCCCTGAAGGATTCGGAAGAACCAGATTATGTTTACATGAACATTGCTTTTGAATACGAAAATCTGGGCAACTACCGTAAGACTATTGACTATTTAGGCAAAGCAATTGAATTAAACCCCGAAAACGAAATGGCCATTTTCGAGGTTGCTTATTGTTTCGACCTGCTTTCAATGACCGAAGAAAGCATCAATTTCTTTAAAAAACTTATCGACCGCAACCCATATCATGTGGAAGCCTGGTTCAACCTTGGGGCTGCCTACAATAATGCAGGCCAGTTTGAAAAGGCCTTAGTAGCCTTCGATTATGTCATTACCCTCAACGAAGACCACCCGAACGCCTGGTTTTATACCGGCATTTGCCTCACCCAACTCAACCGGCACCAGGAGGCATTGGAAGCGTTTAAGAAAACCCTCTCTGGTGAGGATGACGATGCCATCAAGTACTACCACATTGGGGAGTGCTATGAGAAACTTGAAGAATTCGGACAGGCCGCCACACACTACCGCCAGGCAATAAAAATTGACGAAACCATTGCCGATGCCTGGATTGGCACCGGGGTATGCGAAATGGAAATGGGCAATACCACAAAGGCTCTCCACTACTATGAAAAGGGCCTGGAACTCGATCCCGAAAACCCGGTTTACCTGTGCCTGATGGCAGATGCCAGTTTTATGGCAGGTAATTACCAAATGGGGATAGAAAAATATGAGAAAGCCATTGAACTCAATCCGATCGAACCCGAAAATTGGTTAGAATATAGCGAAGCGCTTTGGCAGAATGGGTTTTCGAAGGAAGCTGTGGAAGTGGCCAACCGCTCGCTCGACCCGCTTCCGGATAACGCAAGGCTACATTTTCAGCTGGCTGCATTCCTTTTTTTAACAGGAAAAGAAAGCCTGGCATCCTATTTTCTTGAAGAAGCACTTGTGCGCGACTTTGAGGGCTACAACCATTTGGTGGAAACATTTCCGGATCTGGCCAAACTTGGTCGCTTCAACCAGATTGTGGAGCAATACCGTGTTTTCTAAACCCCGATAAAACTCCAATTTATGGAACTAAAGCCTCTTCCCTCACGGGAATCAAAGCCCCGAAAAACGGGAGTTACCATGGTTATGGATAAAGGGCTTAGCCTCAGAGAAGCCCAAGACCTTATGGAAACAGCCGGACATCTGATAGATTATCTGAAACTAGGCTTTGGAACGTCTGTTTTTACGAAAAATGTTCGGGAAAAAGTTAAGGTATATACCGGAGCTGGAGCAAAAGTTTATGTTGGAGGAACTCTTTTTGAAGCTTTTCTGGTAAGAGGCCAATTCGATGATTACCTGAAATGGATAGATTTTCTAGGAGTGGATGCTGCCGAGATTTCGGATGGGTCGATGGAACTGCCTCACGATAAAAAATGCGGTTATATTTCAATGCTTTCGAAAAATTTCACGGTACTGTCCGAAGTAGGCGCCAAAGATGCAGAAGTTGTGTATGACCACCGTACCTGGGTTACTGAAATGAATGCGGAGCTGGCGGCTGGAAGCAGCTTTGTTATTGCCGAAGCCCGCGAAAGCGGCACCGTGGGTATTTACCAGAACAACGGGAAAGCGGATGATTCGCTCATCGACGACATCCTGGCTTCGGTTCCGGCTGATAAAATTATTTGGGAAGCGCCCAACAAACCCCAACAGGTATATTTTCTGAAGCGCCTGGGCCACCAGGTGAACCTTGGCAACATTGCACCTAGCGACATTATCCCACTCGAAACTTTGCGAATGGGTCTGCGTGGCGACACTTTTTTTGATTTTCTACCCGAAGATTTACTTAGATTCAAATTGCATTCGCCGTAAACCTGCGCTTGTTTTAGCGCTGCTTCAGAAAAACATTGGCTTATCCTGAGTCGATTGATCATTACAACAGCATGGCAAAATACGGACTCATAGGTTACCCGCTCGAGCATTCATGGTCGGCAAAGCATTTCGCAGAGAAATTTCGGAACGAAAACATTGCCGATTCTGTTTACCAAAACTTTCCGCTCAAAACCATTCAGGAATTCAAAGCCCTCATCGAAGGAGAGCCCGAACTCAGGGGGCTCAATGTTACCATTCCATACAAGGAGCAAATTGTACCATACCTCGATGCGTTGGAAGGCGCTGCAGCCGAAACCGGAGCAGTAAACACCATCAGGTTCGAAAGAAGCGGAGGTAATCTGAAACTCATTGGATACAATACAGATGTTGCAGGCTTTGAACAAAGCCTCATTAAGGAGGTAAATAAAACCATCCCTAAAGCGCTGATTCTGGGTACCGGGGGCGCCTCAAAAGCAGTTGAATGGGTATTGCGAAAAAATGGAATCGGTTATCTTAAGGTTTCAAGGAACTCCAGTCAGCCAAATACCATTCAGTACAATCAACTCGACCAGCGGCTGCTCAGGGAGTATGGGCTCATTATAAACACCACCCCGGTGGGCATGGCCCCCGATACTTTTTCTGCACCCCCACTTCCCTATCAGTGGCTTGAATCTAATCATATTCTCTTTGACCTGATTTACAATCCGCCCCTTACACTTTTTCTTAAAATCGGAAAAGAAAAAGGTTGTCAGGTAATAAACGGCCTGGGGATGCTTACGGGCCAGGCGAAAGCGGCCTGGGAAATCTGGAACGGGTAATTTTGATAAAACAGGTCTTTCTCTTTGCGATAAACCTGACTAGCCCTTACTTGCCTTAATATAGGTCAGGAATGCAACCGTCATCAAACTTAACAATACTATTCCCAGCAGCAGTCCATGATAGGGATTTACTCCATCGATAGGCTCCTGGAAAAGCCTGTAAATACCAAAAAAAACAGCAAACAAGCTTGCTAAAATCAGGGAAATAAACAAAAAGTAGTTGATTATTTTTTCAAGAATTTTAGGCATTTCGTCTTTTTCGGGCTTTTTAGCGTGTTGATATTGCGCCCGGTAAGCAGTTCCCATATTTCCGGGACGGTAATATACCCTTTGACTTGTGATGCCGTGCTTAAGCCTCAGATCATAAAGGCGCCGCCTGGTCTCATCAGATAAAATCCGATAGGCTTCGTTGATCCGGAGAAATTCGTCTGGCGAAACATCGGGATTCACATCGGGATGCATTCTTTTTGCTTTTTCACGAAAGGCTTTCCTTATGCAATCAGCCGTTGCAAGTTTCGAAACTCCAAGTATTTGGTAAAGATCAGCCACGCCAAAAGAATTTTCAAGTAAATTTATACTATTTGCAAGGATTATACAAGGTTAAACCGTGGAGGTTGTGTGGGGTAGAAAATACCATCCTTACCAAAATGGCAAAGTCAGCGTGTTTGCTGATTTTTGTTCCAAATAAAAATTCTCATTTGGGGGTAAAAAACAATTATTCAAAAATTTTGGTGAAATAAAATTTTTTACCGTACTTTGCACTCCCTTAAAACAGACCATATTATTCACACAGCATAAAATCTAGTTGATCATGTCGCGGATTTGTCAGATAACCGGAAAAAAACCCATAGTTGGGCACCATGTGTCGCATTCGAATGTTAAATCGAAAAGATGGTTTTACCCAAATATTCAGGAAAAAAGATTCTTTGTTCCCGAGGAAAACCGTTGGATTACCTTGAAGGTGTCGGCCAAAGGCATCAAGATCATCAACAAAAAAGGGATTTATGCCTGCATGCAGGAAGCCAAAAAAAATAAATTAGTATAGGGTTTTCAAATAAGAAACCGACAAGCACGGGCTGAGTTCATTAGAGCATCAGCCTTTTTTTATTTCTGCACTTTCCATCCCAACACCCTTTCGCAACATTACCAGATAAGTTTTGTCCGCGTTGAAGTCTCATTTTTCTCGTATCTCCTGAAAATATTGTTAAAATTTTATAATCGTTGTTCATATTGTTGCAAATTATCGGAGTCATTGTGGTTAATGGTTAATTTTACGGCTAATTTTGCAGGGATGAGGATCAGGGTTTTGTTTATAATTATGTCGCTTGCAGGGCTTAGCCTGTTGGGTCTAGGGCATGGAGAAGCTTTGGGACAGATTCAGGCCCGCAGGGCTGTCCAATTTTCAGGATTGGTGGTAACCGGCGACAATTTGGAGCCCGTCCCCCTGGTCAACATTTGGGTTAAGAATACCCACCGTGGGGCCATTACAGATTTTTTTGGTTTTTTCTCCATCGTAGTGCAGATAAAGGACACCCTCAGGTTTACTTCAATTGGATTTGACCCGGTTTATTACGTAGTACCTGATACATTAATCGAAAGCCGGTATTCGGTAATTCAAATCCTGACCCGCGACACGATTTACCTTCCCGAAACAGTGATATATCCCTGGCCAACACGGGAACAATTCCGGCATGCATTCCTGCACACAAAGATCCCCGATGATGATTACGACCGTGCCATGCGCAATCTGGCAAGGGCCGAAATGAGGGAGCGGATGCAAAACTTTCCGATGGATGGAGCGGCCAATTTTCGCCATGCTATGAATCAACATGCTCAACGACTCTACTATGCAGGGCAAACACCGCCGATCAGGCTTTTCGATCCTTTCGCCTGGGCGCAGTTTATCAGGGCCTGGCGCGAAGGCCGTTTCAGGCGGTCGGATTAATGCCCTGACAGGGCAATATTTTAGCCCGCAAATGGTTAGTAACTTAGAAGTTTTCTGGTTCAACAACTGCTTTCCCCGAATTAGCGATTTAGCCCATTTCGGGGCTTGTTTGGATTAAACCGCTTAAGACTCATTATTATAATTAACAGCATAATCTGGTGCATTTTTCGAGGCTATTCCTTCTTACTTTCCTAAACCTGGCCCTTAGCAGCCAACTTTTTGGCCAATATTCATTTGTAGAAGGCGTAGTAAGGGATGAGCAAGGGCTTCGTGTAGCGAATGCCCATGTGGCAATTGAAGGAGCCACCACAGGCGTGGTAACAGATTCATTAGGGTTTTTTAGTCTTTCTGTTCGCACCGGAACAAGCTACATGGTAATCACCCACATGGGATATGCATCGTTAAGGTTGCCGGTTACGGTTTTGCCTGGGCAGCCTTCGGTTATGGAAATAGTCCTTACTCCCACCGCCGCCATGCTTCCTGATTTTGAGATCAGGGAAGACCTGCCCCCGCCAAGCGGCCTTATAAGGCTTGACCCGAAACATATCGAAAGACTGGCAGGACCTGTTTCAGGTGTCGAAAGGCTGCTAAAAACCCTGCCCGGTGTTTATTCCACACAGGAGCTTTCTTTTCAGTATAATGTCCGTGGAGGCAATTTCGACGAAAACTTGGTTTATGTCAATGGTATTGAAATCCACCGGCCCTTTCTGGTCAGGTCGGGACAGCAAGAAGGTCTGAGTTTTCTGAACAGCGATATGGTATCCTCCATTCAATTTTCCGCAGGTGGATTTGATGCCCGTTTTGGCGATAAAATGTCGTCGGCACTATATATTGAATACCGGCGACCTCAGGAATTTGCCGGGTCGTTTTCGTTAAGCCTTCTGGAAGGATCTTTGCATTTAGAAGGTATTTCAAGGAACCGCCGGACTACCTATCTGGTGGGGTTGCGGCACAAATCAAACCAATACCTTTTGGGAACTTTGGACACCCAGGGCGATTACCAGCCCTCCTTCTCCGATTTCCAGGGATTGTTTACCCACCGCCTGTCCGACCGGATCGAATTAAGCCTTCTGGCAAGTTACAACCGCAATCATTTTCTGTTTCAGCCGGAAGTGCAGAACACCCGATTCGGTACGGTAGCTGATGTGCGACAACTTACTGTTTATTTCGACGGTCAGGAGGTAAACCGCTTCGCAACAACACTTGGAGCCCTTTCGGCCAATATCAGGCCCCATGATAATGTAAACCTGAGGCTTATCCTCAGCATGTTTCACAGCAACGAGTCGGAAACTTTTGATGTTTTAGGACAATACTGGCTTCACCGGGTGCAAACAGATCTGGGCAGAGACGACTTTGGCCAGCCGGTTGGTGAGCCCCTTGGGGTTGGAACATTTTTAAGACATGCCAGAAACAACCTCAATGCCCAGGTATGGAATGCCGAACTTCAGGGCCAATGGACATTGAATCAACACAGCTTCCGATGGGGGTTGAGGTACCGCAACGAGACGATTACCGACCGCCTCAACGAGTGGACCATGGTCGATTCATCCGGGTTTTCGCTGCCCCGCCGCCCATACAATGCCATCCTGCTCCAGGACACCCTTTTTGCTCATTTGGGAATGCAATCGGCCCGGGTTGCGGGCTTTTTGCAGCATGCCTGGGAAAATGAAAACAACCTGGGTAGATTCTCGTTTACGGCAGGGTTTCGGATGCATCACTGGACTTTCAACGACCAAACCGTTTTCAGCCCGCGGGGGGCAGTCAGCTTCCGACCTGCTGCGCTTCCACGGTGGGCCTTTCGTGCCGCGGCGGGAGTTTACCACCAACCGCCATTTTACCGCGAACTTCGCGATTTTGAGGGCCGTTTGAATCGAAACATCAGGGCTCAGGAATCCATTCATTTTGTGCTGGGTTCCGAATATCAGTTTACTGCCTGGGGAAGACCGTTTAAACATACTGCAGAAATTTACTATAAACATCTCAACAATCTTATTCCATACCGGCTCGACAACGTAAGAATCAGATATTTTGCCGAAAATATTGCCAGGGGTTTTGCCACCGGCCTCGACCTAAAATTGCATGGAGAATTTGTTCCGGGAATTGAATCCTGGGCAAGCCTCTCGATCATGAGAACTGCCGAAAAGATCAGTGGGGCAACCGGCATGCTTCCTGATGGAGGACAAGAATTTTCCGGCTTTATTCCCAGACCTACCGACCAGAGGCTCAACTTCAGTTTGTTCTTTCAGGATTTTTTGCCCCGAAATCCGGCATACAAAGTGCATCTGGCATTTGTTTACGGTTCAGGCCTGCCGTTCGGGCCTCCTTCGCGCGAATATTATAGGCACACCTTGCGCATGCCTCCCTACAGGAGAGTAGATATTGGTTTTTCAAAAATTCTTATCGGGGAGCAGTCCACCATCTCCGAACGAAGTCCTTTAAGGCACTTTAACAGCTTATGGCTTACCGCTGAAGTGTTTAACCTGCTGCAAATAAACAACACCATATCTTACCAGTGGATCCGCGATGTGGAGAACAGGCTTTTCGCCGTACCCAATTACCTTACCCGAAGGCTCATTAACCTGAAGATTGTTGCCAGGTTTTGAAGCGCACTGCCTTTTTGTCATTTTGCTGGCAGTCATTTCTAAAAAGAATTCTCTTTTCTGGAAAATATGACCAAAATCTGACCTTGGCATAGAACTTGAAACGGGGAGGAAAACTTCTGTAAATTATAAAGCATCTAATAAAATGGGAAAAATCATCGGGATAGACTTAGGAACTACCAACTCCTGTGTTGCAGTAATGGAGGGCAACGAGCCCGTAGTAATACCTAACAGCGAAGGCCGGCGCACCACACCTTCTATTGTAGCATTTACTGAGAACGCTGAGCGCAAAGTTGGAGATCCTGCAAAACGGCAGGCCGTTATAAATCCAACCAAAACTATTTCTTCTATAAAACGGTTCATGGGCGAAAGCTTCGATTCGTCGGAAAAAGAACGCTCCAGGGCAACCTATACTGTGGTGAGAGGCGACAACAACACGCCCAGGGTAAAAATTGACGACCGAAACTATACCCCGCAGGAGATTTCGGCAATTATCCTTCAAAAAATGAAAAAAACGGCCGAAGACTACTTAGGACATGAAGTAACCGAAGCTGTAATAACGGTTCCTGCCTATTTTAACGACTCTCAAAGGCAGGCCACCAAAGAAGCCGGCGAGATCGCCGGTTTGAAGGTGCGCCGTATCATTAATGAACCTACAGCGGCATCGCTTGCCTATGGCCTTGACAAGAAAAACAAGGACATGCGCATTGCCGTATTCGACCTCGGCGGCGGTACTTTCGACATTTCCATTCTGGAACTTGGCGATGGAGTATTTGAGGTAAAATCAACTCATGGAGACACCCACCTGGGAGGCGATGACTTCGACAATGCCATTATCGACTGGTTAGCCGGTGAGTTTAAGAAAGATGAAGGCATCGACCTGCGAAAAGATCCGATGGCTTTGCAAAGACTTAAAGAAGGAGCCGAAAAAGCCAAGATCGAGCTTTCCAGTTCCACCTCTACGGAAATCAACCTGCCCTACATTATGCCGGTTGACGGGATACCGAAACACCTGGTACGAACCCTTACCCGCAGTGCATTCGAGCAGCTAATAGACAAGTATGTACAGAAAACACTTGAACCCTGCAAGATTGCCCTAAAAAGCGCGGGATATACTCCCAACGACATTGACGAAGTGATTCTGGTGGGCGGGTCCACCCGTATCCCGATAATCCAGGAAACGGTAGAGAAATTTTTTGGAAAAAAACCTTCAAAAGGGGTAAACCCCGACGAAGTGGTGGCCGTTGGCGCTGCTATTCAGGGAGCCGTTCTTACAGGCGAAATCAAGGATGTGCTGTTGCTCGATGTTACCCCACTTTCGCTGGGTATTGAAACCCTTGGCGGGGTAATGACCAAGCTTATTGAAGCCAACACCACCATCCCCACCAAGAAAACGGAAGTGTTCTCAACAGCCGGCGACAGCCAGACCACGGTCGAAATCCATATTTTACAGGGCGAAAGACCAATGGCCAAAGACAACCGCACCATCGGAAGATTCCACCTCGACGGCATCCCTCCGGCACCAAGAGGAATTCCGCAGATTGAGGTTACTTTCGACATTGATGCCAACGGGATTCTGAATGTTTCGGCCAAAGACAAGGCCACCGGAAAATCGCAGCAAATCAGAATAGAAGCCTCGAGCGGACTGAGCGACACCGAGATTTCACGAATGAAAAAAGAAGCTGAAGAAAACGCCGAAAACGACCGTAAAATCAAGGAGGAAGTTGATAAACTCAATGCAGCCGACAGCCTGATATTCCAAACCGAAAAACAACTCAAAGAGTTTGGCGATAAAATTCCTGCCGACAAAAAAGGAGCTATCGAAAAGGCGTTGGAAGAATTGAAAGAAGCACACAAATCTAAGAATGCAGCGAATATTGACAAGGCCATGGCCAACCTCAACAATGCATGGCAAGCGGCAAGCGCCGAAATGTACCAGGCCACCCAGCAGCAACCCGGCCCGGATGCCGCAAAAGGACCTGATCATGACCAGGCCGGAAAATCGACCGGCGATGTTACCGATGTGGATTTTGAGGAAGTAAAGTAATTCTCAAGCATACTTGAAAAAGGCCTGCCCTGAAAGAAAGCAGGCCTTTTTTTATTTTTCCATCGGGGCAGGTTGTAATCGAAACCCTTGACTGCCATGCAAAACTTATAATGACCTAAGGACAGGACAAGCTTTTAATTTACGGTATCAGCACGGAAGGTTTCCATAAAACAAATTTGCTATTTTTGAGTTTGTAATAAACAGCCAATAGTTTCCTAACCATTATGAAAATCTCTACCCTGTCCTTTCTGGTTAAAATTACCTTTTGGCTTTTTTTTCTACCCTCCCTGAATGGGCAAAGCAATGACGCTATTCCATTAGGAATTGAAAGGAATTTATCGCAGGAATCTTTGCCGGTAATCCAACGGGACTTAACCCCTGACCAGATTGCCGAAAGGGAACAAAGGGCAGGCATCCACAAGCCCGGAACAGCTATGTTTGCAGGTTTTAATATAGATCTGGGAATTTTTCCAATCCATGAAAGCAAACAGGAACTCGTAAATGGAAATACTTCCGTGTGGAGGCTTGTGGTGCACAGTCCGGGCGCACTGGGGCTGGGGTTGGTTTTCGACTCATTTGAACTGAAAGAAGGCGAACGCTTGTTTGTTTATACACCCAACAGGCAGGTTGTGCACGGGCCTTTTGATAACCGCAACAACAGCCCATCGGGCATGGTGAGCATCCCGATAAGCACCGGTGATTCATTGATTATTGAGTTCGAGTCTCCTTACCGGTTGTTGGGTGGTGGCAGCCCAAATCCGGGTTCTTTCCGGCTTAACAGCCTGATTCATATCGTTTACGGAGGCGGGCTTGAAGGTTCTATTACAACAAAGAACATAGGAGCGGCAGGGCCATGCAATGTGAATATCAACTGCCCCGAAGGCCTCCTTTGGCAACAGCAGAAGCGCGGAGTAGCCAGGATGTATCTGCGGGTAGGAGGTTCATGGTTTTGGTGTACCGGCACTTTAATTAACAATACCCGAAACGATGGCGCCATGCTTTTCTTAACTGCCCACCATTGTGGTAACGGCGCCTCTGAAAGCGATATGCAGCTATGGCAGTTTTATTTTAATTTTGAACGCCCGGGATGCCTCAATGAAGGTGCACCTCCAAACAATGTGCTTACAGGTGCTGAATTGCTTGCTTCGGCGATT
>DATIKH010000078.1:0-1827 GCA_035477775.1 Bacteroidales bacterium
CCGGGTTTACCATTCTTGAAACATCGGATAAGTGCAAGGCGGAGGCCGGTAAGTTGATGAAAAATACCGAACCTTTGCCAAGTTCACTTTCCAACCAAATGGTACCGCCTAACATTTCGATATACGATTTGGCTATAGCTAAACCAAGACCGGCTCCCTGGTATGCCTGCCTGTTTTCGGGATCGGCCTGCACGAACCTTTCAAAGATGGCGTCCAACCGATCGGGTGGAACTCCTGCACCGGTGTCCTTTACGTAAAACTGGAGGATTTCGCCTTTCTTCTCATAGCCAAACTGAATTGTTCCTTCGCGGGTAAACTTTATTGCGTTGTGCAAAAGATTGGATAGCACAGCGTGAAACTTCAGGCTGTCGGTAACAAGATTGGCGTGCTCGTTTGGCAGGGCTGCGGTATAACTTAATTTGATTCCTTTGCGATCGGTTTCAGGTTTAAAGAATTTATAAAGCTCTTCCAAAAGTTCATTGATGTTGATGGTACTTAATTCCACATCCATGATTCCTGTCTCAATTTTCGAAACATCAATGAGGTCGTTAACTGTTTTGAGCAACCTGCGCCCCGACTTTTGAATAATGGAAATGAAACTTTGGATGTCGTCGCTGCTCAGATCAGGCTCCTTGAGCAAATCGGTAAAGCCCAGAATACCGTTCATGGGTGTGCGTATTTCGTGGCTCATGTTGGCCAGGAAAGCGGTTTTAAGTTTGTTGGCCTCTTCAGCTTTCTCCTTTGCAAAGATAAGCTGCTCCATGGCCTGGGACTGGGCTGTGATGTCGTTGATGTAGCCTCTGATTTGAAGCATATTGCCGTGGGAGTCAAAATCTCCGCTGGCATTGAGCAAAGCATGAATCGTTTTTCCTTTTTTCGAAATAAAATCGAGCTGATAGTTATATATTCGGCCTGTGCTTTTTATTGAAGCAAGAAATTTATCGCGGTCCATTTCATTTTTATACAACGTAGGAACGGAAGTACCATAAGCATCTTCTTTCGAAGAAAATTCAAACAATTTTACAAAGGTGTCATTGCACAAATAAAGCCTTCCTTCGGGAGAGGAAATGTAATCGGCTGTAATATCCTCTTCAAAAAACCGCAGGAGGTGATCCCTGCTCTTAAGTACTTCTTCCTGAGCAGTTTTACTCTCTGTAATGTCCTCGATGTAGCCTTCGAGGTACAATACTTCCCCGTTTTCGGCATAAACAGGCTGACCGCGCTCCCAAACCCAGCGGATTTCACCGTCGGCCCTGCGGATCTGGTACTCATGTTCAAACACCTTTTTCGAAGCAACAACATCATGCCATTTTTCCCAGATGGGCTGCTGAAACTCCTCAAGAATTAAGTCGTTGTAAGCTATCGTTTTATTATCAACTAAATCTTCGGGCGAGTATCCGGTAAGGTTTAAACACGCCTTACTTATCAGGTGGGTCGTCCAATGGCGGTCAAAAGCCTGCCTGTAGGCCATTCCCGGAAGGCTGGCCACCAGGGTTGAAAATGCACGTTCGCGCTCGGTCAATTTTTCTTCGGCCAGTTTCCTATCGGTAATATCAATTCTGAAATCTGCAATGTTTGTAATTTCGCCCCCAGCACCTACTATTGGAGATACCAAAACCTGCTCCCACCGCAGACGACCATCTTTGTTCTTGGTTTGAATCTCGTACTCCCAAGTTTTGCCCTTGAGAACCTGGTTCCACATTTCGCCGAAAATTTCAGGTTCATTTAATCCCTGACTCAAAATTCCGAGATTTTCTCCGATGACCTCCCAAATCTGATATCCGGTTTGAACCGTAAAAACAGGATTGACGTATTCAATACTGCCAT
>DATIKH010000079.1:0-6632 GCA_035477775.1 Bacteroidales bacterium
ATGATGATATTCGACAGTTCAACAGATAAGCTGATCGCCCTGGCCATTGCTGAAGACCTGGGCACAGGCGATATTACCACAAACAGTGTTATTCCTGAAGAATCCAAAATTAGCGGGCAATTCATTGCCAGGGAGGATGGGGTAGTTTGCGGGCTTGGAGTGTTAATGCGGGTTTTTGCCATAATCGATCCCTTGGTAGTAATACTTCCCATTGTAAAAGACGGTCAACGTGTAGTATCCGGTCAGGTTCTTGCCCAGATTTCAGGACCGGCAAGGTCCATCCTTTCCGGCGAAAGGGTGTCGCTGAATTTTTTGCAACATCTATCGGGCATCGCAACTAAAACTGCCCGGATTGTGGAATCAGTCGAAGGCACAGGAGTAAGAATACTAGATACCCGCAAAACCATCCCCGGATTACGTTGGCTCGAAAAATATGCGGTACGAACCGGCGGCGGCACCAACCACCGAATGAACCTGTCGGATGGCCTCTTGATCAAAAACAACCACATTAAGGCTGCCGGAAGCATAACTAAAGCAATAGAACAGGCTCGGTTAAATGCACCCCCTACCCTTAAAACAGAGGTAGAGGTAGAAAATTTGGAACAGGTACAGGAAGCCCTGACTGCAGGCGCCGATATTATTTTGCTCGACAATATGAATCTGGACACAATGCGCCAGGCTGTTGAACTTATAAACGGGAATGCGGTTACCGAGGCTTCGGGGAATATGGAACAAAAAAACCTGGCTGATGTGGCAAAAACAGGAGTCGATATGATTTCCATTGGAGGCCTGACCCACTCCGTGAAAGCCCTGGATATTAGCCTAAGGGTATTGTAAAAGCTGTATTAAGCAAATTTAAACTTTTGCAAACTATGAAAATCCGAAGGCGAAGGCCTCGTATATTCGAATATTGCCTCATGGAATGTACCAATCCTCCTAAGCACAAAAAAAGTTAAAACTCAAATCCAGCTTAGTACATCCAATCTGCTTAACCATTGATAACCAAATGATTGGCTTGAGCTCACGACATTTGTATGTCTTCTGACTAAATCCATTTCAGAGTTGCCAAAGGAAAAACAACCCGATTTTTTTTAAATTTGTGAACCAGCGACCAATAGAAGGCAGCTGGTTCAACAGCAAATTGAAAACCGGCAAAAGACCAGGTTGGTTGTGAAGTGGGTAAATGCCGGAGTATTATTTAATCACATTAAACAGGATTGCAATGGAAAACCCTTTTAATGAACCCACTTCCCGGCGAAACTTTTTAGGAAAAAGTTGCAGGCTTCTGGCCTGTGTCGGTGCCTATACCAGCCTCCCAATTGTTTTTTCGCAAAACGCTGCTGCCCAAAGGAGAAGGGCCCCATTGCGTGAAGCCATGTTTTACAGCAGGCTGACCAACAACATGGTGCGTTGCGAACTTTGCTTTCACAATTGCACAATTCGGGATGGAGCGAGGGGACGTTGTTTCAACAAAGAAAACCAAGGTGGCAGGTTGTTTTTGCTTGTGCACGGCAGGCCATCGGCTGTTCATATTGAGCCTATTGAAAAGGAACCTGCACTACACATGTTTCCAGGCTCCGACATTTTATGTGTTGGAACAGCCGGGTGCAACTTCAGGTGCAGGTTTTGCCACAACTGGCACCTTTCGCAAAGGGGTATCGAAGAAATGGGGCGTGTTTATGATCTCCCCCCTGCTGAGTTGGTCAACACGGCAATTGGTCATAACCTTACCACCATATCCTTTACCTACAATGAACCAACGAGTTTTTATGAATATGCATACGATACAGCTGTAATTGCAAAACAAAGGGGCTTGAAGATTCTGTGGCACTCCAACGGGGCAATGAACCCTGAACCTGCAAGGGAGTTGCTCAGGTTTACTGACGCTACCACCATCGACCTGAAGGGCTTCACGGAGGAATTCTATCGAGGAATCCTTACAGCCAGATTAGCACCCGTCCTTCAAACCTTAAAAGAAATACGTGCTGCCGACAGATGGCTCGAAATTGTCAACCTGCTCATACCCACATTGAACGACAACCCCGACGATATCAGGCGCATGTGCATCTGGATAAGAGATAATCTTGGAAAAACTACCCCATTACATTTTTCGCGCTTCACACCGACCTACCGCCTTACCAATGTGCCTCAAACACCGGTGAGCCTCCTCGAAAGGGCTCATAAAATAGCCAAAGATGCAGGCCTCGACTTTGTAACTATTGGAAATGTTCCTGGCCACCGCTTCAATTCCACTTATTGCCCTTCCTGCAACCACCGGCTTATTCACCGAACACATTTCAGGGTATTGGACAACAACATTGTGAATGGGCGTTGCCAAAATTGTCGACATGTTATTCCAGGAATATGGAGTTAATTTAGGCACATGAGGAAGCAGGTTTTGTTGGCCATCCTGGCTGTTGGGTTTAGTGGTATAGTAGTTCAGATTCTGCTTCTTAGGGAATTTCTCATCGTTTTCGCGGGCACCGAACTGGTAATTGCCATTATTTTAGCCAACTGGCTTTTGCTCGAAGCCTTGGGGGCTTACACTGCCGGCAAATGGATTGAGCGCAGCACCGACAGCGTGGAAGTTTTTGTGGGAATCAACATCCTTTTTTCATTATCCTTTCCCTTCATCATCTATGCTACCCGACTTCTGAAAGAAATCATGGGAGTTTTGCCCGGCGAAGGAATAGGTCTGGCACCAATCTTTATCTCATCCCTGCTGCTGTTTGCACCTCTGAGCTTCATGCACGGAGCCTTGTTTTCGGTTTCATGCAGGTTGCATTCAAAAAGTTTTGCTTCCACCCACAAGGCCTCTCCAGTTGGCAACACATACATTTTTGAAACACTTGGCACCATTGTAGGAGCGGTGGTGTTTACCTATCTTTTTATCCCGTTTCTCAACTCCTTTCAGATTGCATTTTTGGTGATGTTTTTAAACCTGCTTTTGGGACTTTTTCTGGTGGCTGGCAAGGTAAAACATTCATTTTCGGCTAAGCTGCTGGCCGGCTTATCAGTATTGATATTAATAACCACCGCTATTTTGCTTATTGGACCCGGCTCGTCGGAATTTCACCGTAACACGGTTCAACAACAATGGCCTGGCCAGCAGGTGGTACATTACCGGAATTCATTTCATGGAAATATTACCGTAACCAGCAGCAACGGGCAATACACCTTTTTTGCCGACGGGAAGCCAATCATTACCTCCCCCGACCCCGACCTGCTCTTCCTTGAAGAATTTGTGCACCTTCCCATGCTATCGCATCCAGATCCTCGAACGGTTTTGGTACTGAGCGGCGGTGCCGGCGGCATGATCAACGAAATTTTGAAGCATCCGGTAAACCGGGTGGTTTATACCGAACTCGACCCGATGTTGCTGGAAGTGGTTAAAAAATTCCCCACTCCGGTTTCGAAGGCTGAACTGGCCGACCCCCGCGTGACTGTCGAATACCTCGACGGACGCCTCTTTGTAAAACAAACTAACGAGTACTACGATGTGATACTTGTTGGCGCAACAAGTCCGGTAAACCTGCAAACCAACAGACTTTTTACCAAAGAATTTTTTGCCCTGGCTGAACAACGACTCGGCGATGGCGGAATTTTAGCCCTGTCTCTCCCAGGGTCGTTGACCTATCTCAGCAGGGAAATGAAAAACATCAACGCTTCAGTGTTGACAAGTCTAAATGCTGTTTACCAAGATGTACGTGTTATACCCGGCGACATCAACCTTTTTCTGGCCTCCAATGCCAACCTCGACTCCCTGGTTTCTACCCCGGCATTGAGCCAAAGGCTTTATGAAAGGAATATTCAAACCGGACTGATGAACCCTTTCTATATTGATTTTAAGTTGGATGCGCGATGGACCGATTGGTTCTTCGATTCCATGCAGGGAGCAAGCAACCAGCCAAATCACGATTTCAGGCCCCGTGCCATGTTCTACAGCATTGCCCACTGGAATGAACTTTTTTCGCCTGGCGCTGCCAAATTATTCGCATGGTTGGAAAAAATAAAGCTGAAACATCTGGCTATTCCGATTTTTGCACTGATGATGGTTTTGTTGCTTTGGGGTATAAAAAACCGAACCAAAGCGGCCAATAACGCCATTACCTTTGCCATTGCCACATCGGGATTCGCAGGCATGCTGTTCGAACTGTCTATAATTTATACCTTTCAGACCATTCACGGGTATGTTTTCCATCATATTGGACTTTTAGTTACTGCGTTCATGATTGGAATCGGAGCCGGTGGAATGGTAATCACGGCCAGGTTAAGTTCAATTAAAAACGGTATCCGGCTTTTCCTGGTTTTGGAATTGTTGATGCTTTTGTTTGCGTTGTTTATGCCCGTGGTCTTTATGGTAATAGTTCCCGGAATTTTCGACCTTGGCAATTCATACATTGTGAATGGGATGTTTTTTTTGTTGTCGGCACTGGCAGGCTTCCTACTGGGTGCCCAGTTTCCACTGGCAAGCAAGATCATTCTCGATAACCGCGATGGCGTGACCCACACCGCCGGAAAACTGTTTGGGGCCGATTTGTTAGGCGGTTGGATTGGTGGCCTGCTTGGAGGCGTTGCCCTGCTGCCGGTAATTGGTCTGGAGCAAACAAGCCTGGTGGTGGTGATGCTTAAACTGGCCAGTCTTTCAGTACTTCTACTGTTTGCATTCAGAAGAAAACCTCTCATTTCGAATCAGTGACTTCGTTTGTGGGTTAGGCTTTGGGGGTTTTCAAAAATGGAAGTAGTATTTTTCTGAAAAATTTCGAAGCAGTCAAAAGAACCTATTTCAGCCCTCAATGATGATAAAAATTCGGGTTCAATCCGAGCCTAACCATAAAACATTAATATTTGTTTCCTTATGAAAATCAAATCTACCGGTCACGCAATTTCAATTTTGTTTCTGATAAACATGAAATTGCTTATGTCCAGTACCGTACAAGCCTACGAAAATACTTTCCCAATAGATACTGTGCGGGTAATAAACCAATACCTGGAATCGCTCGCAAGCGAAAGAAATTTCTCGGGAGCACTCTTGATTGTAAAAGATGGTAAAAAATATTTCAGCCGGGGTTACGGATTGGCCGACAAGGAAAACCACATTCCTTTTACGCCTTCTACCCTGGCTTCCATAGGCAGTATAACCAAAGCCTTCACCGCGGCAGCAATTCTGAAACTGGCCGAAGACAATAAACTTTCTACCGATGATGGCCTCAAAAAGTTTTTTAAGGAGGTTCCACCGGATAAGGCAAATATTACCATTCACCAATTGCTTACCCATTCATCGGGGTTTGGGGAATTTCTGACCAACGATGGCGGAGATTACGCCAGGGTGGAAAAAGATGAATTTCTCGCCAGGGCTTTCGCCGAGCCTATGGCTTTCGAACCCGGTTCCAAAGCTGTGTATTCCAATTTGGGCTACAGCATCTTGGGCATCATCATCGAACAACTTTCTGGCACTGATTACGAAACGTTTTTAGCAAATGAGCTCTTCAGGCCTTTGGGTATAGAAGAAACAGGGTATCATTTTCCAACAAAAACTAAAAACACCATAGCTGTTGGCTACCGTAACGGCAACCGTTGGGGAACGCATCAGGAGCGATTTGAAAAGGCCGGTGGCGGCCCATTCTGGAACCTGAAAGGCAATGGTGGATTATTGGCCTCACTTAACGACATGTACCTTTGGATCACAGGACTTAACCATTATTCAGTTTTGACCAGGGAATCGGTCGAAAAAATGTTTAGCCCCCTTATAGTAGAAGACGGCACAGGCGGGCGCTCGTTTTTTGGCTATGGCTGCAATATCTCGACCAGCAGAAGAAACACCAAAGTAATCAGCAACGGCGGCAGCAACGGTATTTTCTTTGCACAATTGTTCCGATTCCCGGAAGAAGGAGTGGTTTTTTTCATGGTAACCAACGAAAGCTCAATTAACGCCGGTATGGTGTTGCCCAATGTAACCCAACTTTACTTTCAGGGCGAGATTGTCCGCGATTTCACCCAACGGCAGCAAAGGGGGCAATAAGAGTATTTCCCTTTCAGATTTTTCCCAAATTTTTGTAAATTTATCAGGTGGTTTTGTTGATGCAACTCTGGCAATAGGTAGGACAGGAACCGGTGGGAGCGGGTTGCTGAAACCTCCACAAATTTTAGCACAGTAACGCCTGTAACCCCCACCCATGAAACCCGGAACGATTCGCATAATCATTGCAGCAGTAGTATTAGCAGCTTTTGTAATAACCTACCTGCCAAGGGCTTTACGGGTTACACAGAATATAACGCCGGTTGTGCTCACCAGTCTTCCGTCTCCTGCGTTTTTGCCCAACCGTCCGGTTGAGGCCCGCTTTTGGGAACCACTTGACAATAACAGGGTGCAGTGTACCCTTTGCACGCACTATTGCATAATTGCCCCCGGAAGGCGAGGTATCTGCAGGGTACGTGAAAATCGCGATGGCCGGCTCTACTCTCTTGTTTACGGGCAGTTGGCATCTACCACCATGGCACCCATCGAAAAAGACGGCATGAAGCATGCTTTGCCGGGCACCCAAGTGCTGGCCCTTGCCACTGCCGGATGCAATTTTCGCTGCAAACAATGCCACAACTGGCATATCACCCAGCGCAGGCCCGAGGAGGTA
>DATIKH010000080.1:0-110482 GCA_035477775.1 Bacteroidales bacterium
TAAGTAAACCAATTGCGCCAATTACTACTTTCATAGAAATTAACAGGTATTGTTCTTTTGCGCTACTTTTTTGGCTTTCCCATTCTTTCAAAGATCTTTTTCCCCGCATTTGGGGAGTGCAAAGGTAAAAACCTTTTTTTAGTCACAAAAGCTTTTTTCAAGAAAAAAAATAAAAAATTGCTTACACATTGAATATCAACATTAAGGGTGAAGTAAAAACTCCTTGTGTTTTGGTAATCTGAGTATTTTTTGGATGTTGCAGGTTTTGATCACCCCTGGAGCGGGATTCAGCATGGTGTCAACCAATGGCAAAATCTAGTCTCAATTTCGAATATTTACCGACTTGAAAGGAACTAAATTTGAATGAGATAATCTGTCTCTTCTGTTATTATCACCGGAAATTTAGAATGTTTGGGTTTTGTCCGCCACAAGGAGCTAAAATGCGAAAATTGCTAAAAAGAAAAATGAAAATATTGTTCAGCATCGGGTTGCCTAATTAAAATTTTTCTACATTAGTCTTGTGAATTCGCGTGTCAACGAATGGCAGTAAAACAGAACCTAAATTTATGTTTTCCCCAATCTTTGGATGCCTTCGGGATATGACATTGCAGAACCTATTGAAACAAAAAATATAATTCTACTTTTTGAATTTTTTAAATCCTTTTGCTAATGGAAGCATTGGAGATTGCACGGTGGCAGTTTGGTATTACAACAGTTTACCATTTTTTGTTCAGTCCCCTTACCATGGGGCTGTCGTTGTTAATAGCTATGTTGCAAACCTGGTATTTTAGAACTGGCAACATTGTTTACAGGAGGCTTACAAAATATTTTGGCAAGCTTTTTTTGATCATTTTTGCGGTTGGGGTTGTAACCGGAATCGTATTGGAATTTCAGTTTGGAATGGCATGGTCAGGATATTCCCGGTTTGTTGGTGATGTTTTTGGGATTCCTCTTGCCATTGAAGCTTTGATGGCATTTTTTCTGGAATCTACGTTTATTGCTGTTTGGTTCTTTGGCTGGAACAGGCTTCCAAAAGGGATCCATCTGGCAAGTATCTGGCTGGTTGCTATTGGATCGAACCTCTCGGCACTCTGGATACTCATTGCAAATGCCTGGATGCAGGCTCCGGTAGGGTTTGTTTTGAATCATGGCAGGGCCGAACTGGCCGATTTTGCTGCAATCATTCTGAATGAAAGAGCCCTGATCTCTGCCCAGCATACCATTCTTGCCGCCCTTTCTACCGGAGGGCTTTTTATGTTGGGAATCAGTGCTTGGAATATCATTAGAAAGAATCAGGTTGAAGTATTTGCCAAACCGGCAAAACTAGCTCTGGTGTTTACGATTGTGTCGAGTATTCTGGTTGCTTTTACAGGGCACCGGCATGCCCAACATACCGCTGAGCATCAACCGATGAAACTTGCTGCCATGGAGGCGCTTTGGGAAACTGAGCAACCTGCAAATTTTTCGATGTTTGCTCTCATTGATGAGGAGAATCAAAGCAAACGCTTTGAATTGAAGATACCACAGCTGCTTTCACTTATTGCATTCAATGATGTGAATGCAAAGGTGAGGGGTATGAACGAATTGCAGGTGTATTATGAAGAGAAATTTGGCCCTGGAAACTATAAGCCCCCTGTGGTTGTTATTTATTGGAGTTTCAGGTTGATGGTTGGATTTGGAATGCTCTTTATTTTATTTGCATTTATAGGGCTTGTGCTATGGTGGAAGAAAAAACTTGAGGTAAGCCGAATATATTTGCGCCTTGCAACAATAATCATGTTCCTGCCCCTTGTGGCCAATTCACTGGGATGGATCGTTGCCGAAATAGGGCGGCAACCTTGGGTGGTTTATGGGTTGTTGCTTACTCGGGATGGGTTGTCGCCAAATGTTACCGCCGCAAGTCTTCTGACTTCCACCATAGCTTTTACCATTGTTTATGGTTTCCTGGCTTGTGTTGCAGTTTTTTTGATTTACAAATACGCCAAACCCGGTGTTTCTGAGCACGACGAAGTAATAAACGCATATTAACAGGAACGATTTTATAAAAATTTGGAACTATGGACTTTCAACTGATATGGTTCGTATTGATTGCTGTCCTTTTTGTTGGATATTTTTTTCTCGAGGGGTTCGATTTTGGGGTAGGCATAATAATGCCATTCGTAGGCAAAGATGATGTTGATCGCCGGGTAGTTTTAAATACTATCGGGCCTTTCTGGGATGGCAACGAAGTTTGGCTAATAACTGCTGGAGGAGCCATGTTTGCAGCTTTTCCGCACTGGTATGCCACCCTTTTCAGTGGTTTTTATATTCCGTTCCTCATCATGCTTCTTGCACTTATTTTTCGCGCCAGCGGGTTCGAATTTCGTAGTAAAATGCCTCATTCCTGGTGGCGGAAAGTTGCCGATTGGCTCATCTTTGCCGGAAGCATTATTCCTGCTTTCCTCTGGGGCGTTGCTTTTACCAATATTGTAATGGGCCTTCCTATCGGAGCAGATATGTATTTTACCGGCAACCTGGTCGAAATCCTCAATCCATACGCATTGCTTGGAGGCGTCGTGGTGGTGCTGATGTTTATGCTGCATGGAGCATTGTTCCTATGCTTGAGAACTACTGGCGAAATCAAAAACAGAGTCGAAAAATTGGCAGGGTTTCTTTGGTGGCCTACTGCTGTTGCAAGCATTTTGTTTGCCGTGTTGGGTTACTGGCTAACCATAATTTTTGGGAACGATGGATTTACCATAAGTTTGTTGCCGCTCCTGGCTCTGATCATTTTCACTTCAAGCTATGTTCTGATACGGCTAAAGTTTTTCAAATTTGCTTTCGCAGGTATTGCCATGACAATCGTTCTGGGTACGATTATCATGTTTTACGGAATGTTTCCAAATGTTTTGCCATCCTCGATTGATACTGCCTACAGCCTGAACATTTATAATTCTTCTTCAAGTCCATTGACCCTGCGGATTATGAGCATTGTTGCCCTGATTTTTCTTCCAATTATTCTGGTTTATCAGGTATGGAGCTATCGGATTTTTTCAACCAGAATTTCCCGTGATGCCATTCCAAGCGAAGGAGTTTAAGCACCAGTTGAAAAACCTCAGGTTTTCCAGATTAGAATCAGTCAGTTATTTCTAAGCCATGAACATCCATCGGAAACTGTTCGGCTTTTCCCGGAATATTCGTAGTTTTTTGCCAGGATTATCAGCATTGAGTATGTTGATAGCTGCAACGGTTATCCTTCAGATGTATCTGATCAGCAAATGCATCTCTAAGGTTTTTATTAATTCTGAAACTCCTGAATATGCTACGTATGTTCTTTTACTTCTAGTTATTTTGATCAGGGCTGCACTTGTGTTTTGGCGCGAAAGATTTTCTCAAACAAAATCGGTAGAAATAAAGTCTTCGATCCGGAGTTCGTTGGTACATCATTTGTTTCATCACAATGATATTTTTTCGAAAAAAGTTAATACAGGTGAGTTGGTTGCTGTGGTTGCCGAAGGAGTAGAGAAACTCGACGATTACTATGCAAAGTACATTCCGGCAATTTTACATCTTTTCGTTTTTTCAACAATCCTATTGGTTTTTACATTCTTTTATGACCCGTTAAGCGGAATTGTATTGTTGGTAACCGGGCCGCTCATCTTGTTCTTCATGTGGATGATTGGTACACATGCCAAGACCATAACCCAAAGGCAGTGGGAGTCGTTCGAAGGATTATCGGGTTACTTTCTGGATGTTTTGCAGGGTCTGAAAACCCTTAAAGTCTTTGTGGCTGAGAAAAGGGAATCGCAGCGGGTGTTTACATCCAGCAATTCGCTTAGAATTTTGACAATGAAGGTTTTGAGAGTGGCCTTTATGTCGGGATTTGTGCTCGAGCTGGCCGCCAGCCTAAGTATAGCTATTGTTGCACTTCAGGTTTCCATCAGGCTTATCGAAGGATTGATGGTTTTTGAGTCAGGGTTGCTCATTCTGCTGTTAGCTCCTGAATTTTATTTACCATTCAGAGCATTGGGTTCCCATCATCATGCCGGCATGGAAGGAGCTGCTGCAGGAGAGCGAATTTTTGATACTTGCCTAAAGCAGCCAGCATTGGAACCCAAAGGAGACTTTGATTTTGAAAGAAAACCGCTGATTACAGTTGAATTCAAAGGTGTTGGGTACACCTATTATACTGAAACCCAATTTGCATTGAGTAATGTCAATTGCACATTGAAGCATGGCACTTTAACTGCCCTGGTAGGACCAACTGGCTCCGGAAAATCCACTTTTGCCAAGCTATTGCTCAAATTTCTTAACCCAACACAAGGTGCCATTTTTGTAAACGGAACTTCCCTTGAAAGCATCAGAAATGCGCAATGGTGGGAAAACCTGGCTTATGTTGCACAGGACCCGCATTTTTTTAACGGAACCATCCACGACAACCTCATTGTTGCAAACAAGGGTGCGGGCTTAGAGCATATTTATGAAGCTGCCAGACTTGCTGGCATCCACGAATTCATTCTAAACCTTCCCAATGGGTATCATGAGTTAATTTTTGATAATGCTTCCGGGCTTAGTGCCGGTGAGAAACAAAGGTTGGCCGTCGCCCGGGCTTTAATAAAGGATTCTCCGTTGCTTGTGTTGGATGAGCCCTCCTCAAACCTTGATCCCCAAAGTGAAATTCTGATCGCTGATGCTACCCAACGCCTGGTACAGGATCGTACTACACTCGTAATTGCCCATCGCCTGAGAACGGTAATCCAGGCAAATCAGATATTGGTTTTCGACAAAGGACAAATTGCTGCAATGGGAACACATGATCAATTGATTAAGCAGAAGGGTATTTATGCTGGATTTTTTGAAACCTACCACCTTATTTAAGTAAAATATGCATCGGCATTTTACAGGGTTTTTGAAGGACTATCGGTTCAGGTTTTTTTTAGCAATTGTTCTTGCTACAGCAACTCTTTTGGCTGGAATTGGACTTATGGCTTCGTCGGGATACCTTATTTCGAAGGCAGCTCTTCGGCCCATGATTGTTGATTTGTTTGTGGTTACAGCCGCTGTAAGATTTTTTGGAATTTCGAGGGCTGTTTTGCGCTACTTTGAACGCGTTGTAGCCCACGACCTTACATTCAGAATCCTGTTATCGATCAGAATCTGGTTCTACAATCGTATTAGCGAACGGCCAATGATGTGGCTTATGGGCCGAAGACCTGGCGATTTGCTTGCAAACGTCGTTGCCGATATCGAAACTTTACAAAATGCCTATTTGCGGGTAATAGCTCCCGCGATAGTTGCAATTTTGGTCTCCATAATTACTTGTGGGTTGTTGTGGTTTTTTGACCCAATCATAGCACTCAGTACCTTAATTTTTCTTGCAATAAACGGATTTCTTTATTCCTGGATGGTGCAAAAGATTTCGAAGGGAAGAGGAATAATGGAAGTGGAGGCAAAAGCTCAGCTAAAAACGAGTTTGGTTGACAACCTTAACGGTTTGGCCGAGGTGCTCTGGCTGGGGAAAAGTGAAGCCACCTTGAAGGAATTTTCAAGTCTTCAGAATAAACTGGATACAATTCAGAAAAAGCATGCAAAGGTATCTGGGTTAAATGAAGGTATGAACCACTTTGCAGCACATTTGGGCATGTTTGCGTCGTTGATGCTTATGATTCCTCTGGTGCTTTCAGGCGACCTGGAAGGTCCCATGCTGGCTTTGGTGGCTTTTGGTGTACTCAGTAGTTTTGAGGCTGTTCAGACTCTTGCAGGTGCAATGCAGTACAAGGAAAAAACAAAGGCCGCTTTCTCCAGATTGGTCGCATTAGATCAATCGGTGCATCCGATTGGAACATCTGTTTTGCTGGATTTACCCGCATCGTACGACCTGAATTTTGAAAATGTTCGATTTGCTTACCGAGAAGAACAGATTCTGCTTCAGGATATTACTTTAAATATTTCGGAAGGTTCAAAAACAGCTATTGTGGGGCCATCGGGAAGCGGGAAAAGCACATTGGTAAATTTATTGCTCAGACTTTGGGAACCTGATTCGGGGGAAATTACTTTAGGTGGAACTGCCATATCAATGTACCCTGTTGACCAGCTCCGGTTACAATTTGCTGTGGCTGCACAGGATTCTTACATTTTTTCTAGAAGTATCCGCGAGAACCTCGAGATTGGGAATCCATCTGCCAGCCTGGACGAGTGCGACAGGGTATTGACCCGGGTAGGGTTGGAAGATTTTACAAGTGGTAACACCAATCACCTTGATGCCAGGAGGGCTGTCAGGCTCTCAGGTGGTGAGAAACAGGCGTTGACCTTGGCAAGAGCTATGCTGAATGATGATGCCCGAATCTGGATTTTCGATGAACCATCGGCGAATCTTGATCGAACTACCGAGCGAGAAATCATGAACGGAATTTGGTCAAATCTGGGTCACCGTTCTTTGATAATGATTACACACAGGTTGGTTAATATGGACAAAATGGACCAGATCATTGTGATGGATAAAGGGAAAGTGGTTGAAAAGGGAACTCATGCAGAGCTTTTAGCAGCAGATAATTTTTATGCAAAAATGTTTGAGCAGCAAAACCTGTTGTTGAAATGAAACCGATATTCTTTCTGGTCGCAGGTATTTTCTTTAACGTAAGGGAAGGAGCCTGACTAGTAATAACTTAAATTAATAGAAACCGACAGGCCAAAGTTCAGGTTTTTTACATGTATCTTATAATCAGTAGTCAATCTGTTTTCTCTTGAGAAAATCCAGGGCTTGTCATTTATTTTAAAACAATAACCTGCAAATACTCCGGCAGTCAAGTAACCCCGTCCCAAAAAAATGGGGTTGTACATCTTGTAGGCCAACCTCAACCCTGCAAAACCTGTGAGTTGGTTAAACCTGATGTCAAGATCTCTTACTGCCAAGTATTCATCTAATGAAATTCGCCGGTCATAAGCACTGTTTATCAATCTATGCCTGTTCCATTTTATTGCAATCTTCGGGGTGATGATAAATCGAGGCGAGTAAACCAGATTGTATCCAAAGTGCAATCCGTATTTAGAATACTCTAAATCTATACTAAGCGAATCGCTTATATCCGCAAAGGAATTTGAGAGCCCATACGAAATGCCGGCATAAATCCTGTTAAACATTCCGGATAACCCAAAGGTAATGCTCCCAAGATTCACATTCAATATGTCGATATTTGAATCTCCTAATGCAGCTCTGAATTCCCCAAAGTCCTTGAAGATAAAATCCGCCTGAGCAAAGTAGCCGATAAATACAAATCTTGGGAAGTGCGATTTGGCTGTAATATCAACGTTTTCTTTACCATAATCTTCAAAATTTTCCAAATTTAATGTTGCACTTTCAGGTACCCTATCCTGCTTGGGGGTCGATAGGGTGTCGGGGCTCGATGGTAATGGTACCAAGAGGGCTTGAGGTTCTGCGTTATTGCATGTACCTGCCATGCCATCATGCATAAAGCTTAGATTAGTAAAGGGGAAGGCAGCAATGTTTTCGGTAGGTTTTTTCGTATTGTTTAAAAAGGTATCCTCAAAATCGTTTAATTTCTGACTCAATACAAAGCCTGAACCCACACAAAAGAATACCGACAGAAGTAATGCTTTCATGGTCGTTGTTGTTATCAATCAGGAGGTTAAAACCTTGGGATTAATACAAATATAAAAATTAATCAGAAACAATCTCTTCGGGAATGAGAATGCACATGTTTTGCCTGCTGAGATCAAGGCAAATAATTGTTTTGGGAAATCAGGGCCAGTAGCTTTCTGGCGAATAGAAGTGCTTCAGGTACTTTGAAAAGATTTTACCAAAGCATCCATTACTGTTTTAAAGGAATTGTATAGCCTGCTGAAATCCTGAGGTTGGAAAAATCTTTGGTGAAGCAGACGAATGGCCGATAAAAACTGCTGGAACCAAATGCGGTAGATTTTCGAAAATATTACGACAAGTGGCAAACTTGCTAGGTAGGCAAGACCTATGAAAAAACTACCTGTAAACAGCCAGACCAGGGCTGCCTGAATGAGAAAAAACAATGGAGCAACTGCAAGACCCCATAAAAACTTAACGGAACTGTGAAACTGACGGTCTTTAAATTTTCTGAGAAGCAGCTGCAATAAAAAGGATTTGGGGATGCCGTTTACAGCGCCATATAAATAGACCGGAAACATCAATAACAAGCCTATTTTCAGGCAAAAGATTTTCATTATACCCGGCTTAACACCAAAGGGCAAGGCTCTTACTTTTGCCTTGTCGAGTAGAGTCAGGAGGTTCTCGGTTTGCTCCATAAGCTGGGCGGTATGATTTGCCTCCGAAACTCCTTGCTCCTCCAATATTCTGGTAAGAGCAAGTTGGGTAGCAAATTCCGACTTATGGCTCATCTTATTTTTGCCTGAGTGTAGCAGAAGAGACTTGGAAAGCAATTCTGAAGCCCTGTAGATGGTGTCGTACCTGTGGGTATCTCTGATGTTAATGGTGAGTTCCGAAAGTTTTCTGCTTATTTCGTCGCGCAACAAAAGCATTGCTTTTTGCTGGTTTTGCAGAAAGTCCTGCTGAAACTGAGCAACATCAATAGGTTTGCCAAACCGGATATGTACTACACTGTGCATTTTTTCGTAGTCGCTGTAATGGATACCCACAGGAACCACTTTTATTCCCAACGAAAAATTATTTTTCGATTCGGCAAGAAATGCCAGCCGCGGTATTCCTTTCTTAAGGGGCAGCAATCGCCGCAGGTTGGTATGTGTAGCTTCCGGAAAAATGCCAACCGACCTGCTATTTTCCAGAACTTCTAAGGCGAAATTGAATGATTTGTCGTTGTTGTGCAGGTTCTCCGCTCCGTCGCGGATGCGAAACACCGGCAACATTTTCAGCCAATGGAAGAAATCGCGTAGCACCGGGATGTTAAACACATCGGCCCGGGCTAAAAATACTGTTTGCATTCGGTTTGCATAAATCAGGACAAGGGGGTCCATCAAAGCGTTCTGATGGTTGGGAGCGAATATTACGGGATTGTCGTTTGGAATATTTTCTTTCCCTTCTACAACAATCTTCTTGTAGAACAACCTCAGGTAAAAGAAAATAACTTTTGAAAACAAAAACCAACCTCGCGAGTGGCGGAAAAAGTGCTCCTTATTTTTCACCTTCATATTCAGGTGTTTCTAGATTTATAGCGCCAGTAAAAAGCCAATGCAAGCCCGGAAACAATATGCCAGATCCCCCACCAGGCAGCAACTATAGCCATACCTCCGGTTGGTAAGTCTTGAGGGAAAATGTTGGGGTTAAAAATAAGCACCAGTCCCAATGCGCTGTTTTGTATCCCGGTCTCTATGGATAGGGTTTTGCGGTTCTGCAAACTTTGTTTGAAAAGTCTGCCCACACTATATCCGGTAGCTAATGCCAAGCCATTGTGAAGCAATACAATGATGAAAATCCAATAAATATGCCTTACAAAATGGTCGTAATTGTTGGTAAACAGCACTATGAGCATTCCAACAAAAAACACCACGGAGAAAATCCAGATGGGTTTTTTGATTTTTGCGGTAAACCGTGGCAGGAAATGATTGGTAAGCATACCAATCAATATTGGAATGCCTAGCAGTATAAGGACAATGCGAAACATTTCCAACGGGTTAATATACAACTCCTTGAGCAGGGCGTTGTCGGCATGAGGTCCAAAGGTGCTGTAGATGCTTCCCCACAAGAAAAAGTTGAGGGGAGTCATCACAATAGCGGCAATGGTGGCAATAGCGGTGAGGCTCACCGAAAGGGCGGCATTACCCTTAGCCATTGTCGAAATAAAGTTAGAAACATTTCCTCCGGGGCAAGCTGCGACCAAAATCATTCCCATTGCCACGCCTACCGTAAGGTTGTTCCAAAATGCAAAAACCAGGGCAGTGGTAAGGAATGGCAATATTACAAATTGTGAAACCACACCCAATAAAACAGGTTTTGGGTTCTTGATCAATTCAAGAAAATGGCTGGTTTTGATTTCGAGGGCCACGCCAAACATGATAAAGGCTATGGCAATATTTAAAACAAAAAGGCCACCTGCTGAAAAATTAAGCCTGATGGCATCCATTAACTCCAACGCTTCAAACATCTTTTCAAAATTTGAAGCAAAAATACAAATACTTTAATTTGGTTATGGAAAGAATTAAATATCTGTTTAATGTGAATTTATTTTGGCTCAACAATGTTTGTGAGTGGCTACCAAGAGCCCCCTGCACCACCTCCGCCAAAACTTCCGCCACCAAAACCTCCGAAGCCACCTCCACCGAAGCCTCCAC
This sequence comes from Bacteroidales bacterium, assembly GCA_035477775.1. Classification (GTDB taxonomy): domain Bacteria; phylum Bacteroidota; class Bacteroidia; order Bacteroidales; family UBA7960; genus UBA7960. The sequence continues at coordinate 10,276 of DATIKH010000080.1, forward strand.
GGAAGGCTCCGCTGCCGCTGCTGAAATTGCCCCATGATCCCCTGCTTCCGCGGCCTGCGCTGCCCATCATCATAAGCAAAGTCCACATTGGTATTTGTCGCCCCGGGCTGTAATGCGACCTTCTCTTCCCTGAAAGCGAGAACAAGAAAATTATTACGAAAATACCCAGAACCAAAAACCCCGAATAATCAGGAACTGTTGGCCGGAGGTAATCAGACGCAGGAAATTCGCCTGCTGCAAGTTGCATCAGCACGGTTGTAGCCTGGTCGAGCCCTTCGAAGTACCTATTTTCGCGAAAATTGGGAAGGATTTCACGGTCAACAACCCTTTTGGCGGCAATATCAGGAATCACTCCTTCGAGACCATATCCAACAGAAATGTGAACATTGCCCCTGGAGTCTCCTTCGGGAGGGTTCACAAGTATCAGCACGCCATTTTCCCTCCCTGCCTGGCCAATGCCCCAGTTTTCGGCCAACTGGTCGGCAAATTCGGCAGGTGCCATCCCTTCAAGATCACTTATGGTAACAATGGCAATTTGAGTGCCATGCAGATTGCCGTATTCAGTAAGTTTTGCTTCCAGTGCAAATCTTTGATCCTGTGCAAGTATGCCCGCTAAATCGGTTACCAACGTTTGTGGGTTTGGCTTTTCAGGAATCCTAGCCAAGGCCATGTTTATTGACATTGCCAAGCTCCCCGAGAACAACAGTAGCAAGAGCCTCATATAACGACCAATAGAAAAAGTGTTTTTCGGGCAAGTGGGCTCATGCAATTGATATTTCATCGGTAAGCTCATTTAAATTATTTTTTTCGGCAGGAAAGTGTTTTTTCAATTCAACACCGGCTTTTTCAATGCCTTCAGCCAGGCCAGCAGCAAAATTTCCCTGCTTGAATTGTTCGGCCATACTGTCGGTAATTGCTTCCCAGAATCCTTCTTGAACCTTCTGGTTGATGCCTTTATCACCAATGACGGCAAACTTTCTCGATTGCACGGCCAGGTAAAAAAGTATGCCATTACGGTGAATGGTCTTGGTCATGCCGAGCTTTTTGAAGATGTAAGCGGCACGGTCGAGCACATCGCCTTTAAATTCGCTGTCGATATGCACGCGGATCTCGCCCGATATTTCCGACTCGGCTTTGGCTATGGCCTGTACAATCAAACTTTCGTCGGCTCCTGAAAAAAACTTCCTTGCACTTGTTGCCATGGTTAAAATTCTACTGTTGGTACAATATGTGCCTGTTCGTCAGCTTCGAACTGAGGTTTGCGCTCAAATCCAAACATGCCGGCAAAAATATTTCTTGGAAACTGCCTTACGTTGGTATTAAAATCTCTGACTACCTCTGCATATTTGCGCCTTTCGTTGGAAATGCGGTTTTCGGTCCCTTCTAGTTGTGTTTGCAAATCGAGGAAATTCTGGTTGGCTTTCAGGTCGGGATATGCTTCAACTACTACCATGAGTCTGCTTAGTGCAGAAGAAAGGCCATCCTGAGCCGATTGAAACTGTGCTATTGCCTCCGGAGTAAGGTTCTCCGGGTCGAGTTGCATTTGCATGGCCTGGTTTCGTGCTTCCACAACTGCTTCGAGAGTTTCGCGTTCGTGAGCGGCATAACCCTTTACTACATTGACCAGGTTTGGAATCAAATCAGCCCTGCGCTGGTAAACATTTTCAACCTGAGCCCACTGCCCTGAAACGCTTTCGTCGAGCCTTACCATTCTGTTGTACACGCCACTTATGTAAAAATAGCCAATCAAAACAATCAATACAATTACCCCTATGGTAATCCACTTTTTCGGAAAAACAGGTGCTTTCATTTTATACTGCGGGTTTAAGAGTTCGAAGGTAACGAGTTAGTAACTTGTAAATTGAAATTTTATAGTTAAAAAATCCTAAAGGCGCTTTTTCCTGATGCCTGGGTGTCCAGCATAAGGTTAGATAAGCTCGACACTCCGCTTAATAAATTCAGTCAGTTTTTCGCCTTTCAAAAGGTTTCGTGAGAGCATTGCAAGGTCGATAGCCTGCCTGATCAACCGGTCGCGGACAGCCTCGTCCTTTTCAAAGGCAACTTTGTAAATCAACGGATGGTTGGAATTTACTACGAGCATGAAATTATCGGGCAGGTTGCTCATATAATTCATGCCTCCGAAAAGCGACATGTCTTTCATGCGCCGCATAAATTCTGGCTGGGTAATGATCATGGGAGGCTCCGATTCGCTGAGGTTCTCGAAACTAACATTGAAACTTTCCTGGTCAACCATGCGTTCGATTACCGGAGCCAACAATTTCTTTTCCTCATCGGAAAGTTTCGAAGGAAGCTCATCATCCTTCGGAATCAGTTTATCAATGATGTCGGAATCGACCCTTACAAAACTCGATTTTTCAAGCTCCGATTCCAGCATGTTTACAAAATGGCTGTCGATGGGTGTGTCCATTATGAGAACATCATAACCCCTTTCTTTGGCCAATTCAACAAAGCTATGCTGGTCGTGCGGATGGTTGGTATAAAGGTGAACAATTTGTTTGTCCTTGTTGGTCTGGTTGGTTTTTATGTGATTTTGATATTCCTCAAATGTGAAATATTTCCCGTCCACGTTTTTGAGCAAGCAAAACTTTTTGGCGCGCTCCCTGAACTTATCGTCGGAAATCATGCCGTACTCAATAAAAATTTTAATATCATCCCATTTTGACTCCAGGTCGGCCCGGTTCGATTTGAAAAGGTCTTCGAGCTTATCGGCAACTTTCTTGGTAATATGACTGCTGATTTTTTTTACGTTGGAATCACTTTGCAGGAAACTGCGCGAAACATTTAGCGGGATATCGGGCGAATCGATTACCCCGTGGAGCAGGGTCAGAAAATCGGCAACTATTCCTTCGACCGAGTCGGTTACAAAAACCTGATTGCAATACAACTGGATTTTATTGCGCTGTATTTCAAAGTTTTGTTTCACTTTGGGGAAGTACAATATCCCTGTAAGATTAAACGGATAATCGACATTTAGGTGGATATTGAACAGTGGCTCCTCGAAACTTGAAGGGTACAACTCGCGGTAGAAGGTTTTATAGTCCTCTTCTTTTAGATCGGCTGGCTTTTGAGTCCAGGCCGGCTTTATATTGTTTATGATGCGAGGTTCTTCAATAGTAATTTCTTTTTCTTCGCCCTGATCGTCTTTTTCTTTTATGGTCTTTTTTTGTGTACCGAAGGCGATTTCGACCGGAAGGAACTTGCAGTACTTTTTCAAAAGACCTTGTATGCGGCCCTCCTCAAGAAATTCCTCGGAGTCGGCTCCTATATGCAAAATCACATCGGTGCCACGGCCGGCTTTCTCTGCCTCTTCCAGAAGAAACTCGGGGTTACCATCGCACTCCCATCTAACTGCCTGTGAGCCGGGTTTATATGATCGGGTAAAAATCTCCACCTTTTTGGATACCATGAACGAAGAATAAAATCCCAGACCAAAATGACCAATGATGGCGCCCGCACCATCTTGTTTCTGGTATTTGGCAATCCATTCTTCGGCGCTGCTAAAGGCAATCTGATTAATGTATTTTTTTACTTCATCGGAAGTCATGCCAATCCCTTTGTCGCTTATGGTTATGGTTTTGGCCTGGGCATCGACCTTTACCTCTATGGAAAGGTTGCCCAAATCCCCCTGATATTCCCCAAGCGAGGAGAGGGCTTTTAATTTTTGGGTGGCATCAACTGCGTTGGAAACCAGCTCCCTGATGAAAATCTCATGATCGGAATACAGAAACTTCTTGATGATGGGAAAAATATTTTCCGTTTTGACGGCAATCTTACCTTTTTGCATATACAGAAAAATTATATAATAAAAACTATGAAGCTTCAAAGTGCATGCCAGCGACAAACAACTGCCAATTTGACTGTTTCTTGTCCTGGCTGGCCAATGTTGCAGCAAATTTATACCATTAATTTTCAACGAAATAAAAAAATATTAAAAAAATTAGTACCTTGTATTGCATAGTACTAAAATTTTGTTTTACCTTTGTGCCATCAAATTTCCCAAAGCATGAACCTTGAAAATACCAAAGCACAAATGCGAAAAGGAGTACTGGAGTTTTGCATACTTTCCCTGCTGTCGGGCAGGGAGGCATACGCCAACGATTTAATATTGAGTATGAAGGAATCCAGGCTTCTTGTGGTGGAGGGAACTATTTATCCTTTGCTTACGCGATTGAAAAACGAAGGGTTGCTGACCTACCGCTGGGTGGAATCCACCGGTGGGCCACCCCGGAAGTACTACTCTGCAACCCAGGATGGAGTTGCATTTTTGAAAGAACTCAGGCAAACCTGGGAAGAACTTACTGCAGCTGTGGCCAATGCTACTGCCGGTAATGGATCAGCAACCATTTAAACATTGCATAAATTTCAGTTGGTACATTGACCTTAAACCGTTGGCCAGCATGACTCGTAAAACTCAAACAAGGATGTAATTTCAAAATGCGGGTTCCTTTTCTGCCTGGTCAGGAGGGTATCCGACATTAATTCAAAAAAATTTTACAAATGAAAAAGACATTGACAATAAATCTCAGTGGGGTGGTCTTTCACATAGATGAGGACGCTTATGAGTTTCTGTATCAATATTTGGCAAAAATTCGCAACCATTTTTCGAAGGAGGAAGGATGTGATGAGATATTGTGGGATATTGAAAACCGAATTGCCGAGACCCTGCAGGCAAAACTGACGGATGGCCGACAGGTGATTACTCTTGCCGACGTGCGGGAAGTAATTGGACAGCTTGGCGAGCCAGAACAAATCGACAATGAAGCCGAGCCAAGCCCCGGAGCAGCTCCAAATTCCAAAACAGTCAAAGGACCACGAAGATTATACCGCAATCCCGACGGAGCCATTCTTGGCGGTGTGGCAGGTGGCCTGGCAGCATTCTTCCAGATTGACACCACCCTGGTAAGGCTTGCTTTTGTATTGTTTGCCTTTGTTGGCGGCTTTAGCATAATCACTTACCTGGTCATGTGGATTGTGGTACCTCGCGCCAACACAACAGCCGAGAAACTCGAAATGAAAGGCGAGGAGGTAAACATCTCCAACATTGAAAAATCCATTAAAGAGGAGTTGGAGGAAGTAAAAAAGAATGTAAAGAATTTTTCATCTGAGGCTGAGAAGGCATTCCGGCAAAAAGCATCCGATCGAACTGCTGGTGAAGCTTTTTTGGGTGGAATCGCCACCGGATTTGGCGAAGTAATAAAAACCCTGGCTAAGGTTGTTGCAGCACTGGTTGGTTTGTTTTTTCTTTTTACGGGAATATTTTTGCTCATTGGGTTTATTTGGGTGCTTGCCGGAGGCCCCATTGCCATTGATGCCGATCAAGGCTTACAAGCCTTTTCTTTTGAGGCTCTTGCCAATCTGATCTTTACTGACCCGACAACTTCATCCATATCCCTTGCCAGCCTTTTTCTGCTAACTGTGATTCCAATTATTGCAATGCTTTACACTGGAACTTTACTAATTGTTGGAACCCGGGCACGTATTAAATATTTTGGGCGGGTTGGAATTACACTTTGGTTGGTGGGTTTGGGCATGGGGCTATTTTCGCTGGCCAGCGGCACCAAAAACTATTTGCACCAGCGTACCGTAACCGAGGAGTCGGCACCGATCGCATCTACATTGGATACTCTTGAAATTCATTTAAATACCAAAAGATACAGCGATATAGGTGTAATGAGGGCCTACGACTTCGATAGTTGGGATTTGCTTTGGACTGTTCACAACGGTTACAGGCACCTCAAGCCGCAGGTAAGGATTGTGGAAACATCGGGTGAGCAGATTGAAGTAATCGTTCACAAAAGGGCCCGTGGAAACAATCCTCAGATTGCGTGGCAAAATGCCGAAAACATCAGTTATGCATTTGCATACGAAGAAAACCGGTTAATTCTTGACCCTTTCTTCGCTTTTGCTGAAGCCGATGGATGGCGTGCCCAGCGGGTAACAATTGAAATTCTTGTGCCTGCCTCCGTGCATGTTTACATGAGTAGCGAACTGAAGGAATCGTTAGACATTTTTTATCCCCGTAGTCGAATGGAAGTCTCCTGGCCTGTTGTGGATTAAATAAATGGGGAACTCAAACCTGCCAACCTTGCCAGCACAAACTTTTAAAAAATCTTTTGATAATTAACTCAACTATGAATTGTAATCAACAAGTATCATCATGTTAAAAACAAAAAAACCAAAAATGAAAAATTTGAAACTTCGCATTATCGGAATCGCAACAGTTATGGCTTTTGCGCAGGTAACACTTGCAGGCTGCAAGGCTGAAAAACCCCTTTCATCGGCTGAAATTCCTCAGGAAATAGCCGGCTTTGTAACAACTCATTTTCCGGGCAATCCCATCTTACACAGCATAAAAGAAAGGGATGTATTTTCCCACACCTACGAAATCTTACTTGAAGGCAACATAACTCTTGAATTCAACCGCAACCGTGAACTAACCTATCTTGAAAGCGCAACTGCAATTTCCGGTGCTATATTACCTGAACCGCTCCAGAAATATATTAAATCCAACTATCCTGGTACCTCAATAGTAGAATGGGACCTGGAGGGCAGAAACCAGCATGTTGAACTCGACAACGGACTGTCGCTGATTTTCAACAGAAATGGTGAGTTTCTAAGATTAGACATGTAATGGATGACAATATAAACGCCAAAAAGTAAAAGTATCTACCTTTAAAGTTTCTGTGGCTTTGATGTAATTCTGCGACAAAATGGTTTTTTGGACTATTCTGGAATTGCCACCTTGAACACTTCACAGGCATATTTGTTACATTTGCGTAGCCCTTACCCATAAGGGCTACCTTTTTATACAAAACACTCTCATTGCCAACAACTAAGCCCATGCAAAGCTCTACGAACATGCATTCTGCCGGGTACATTGCCGAGGTACTCAATGATTACCGAATTGCCCATGAAAGCAGGCAGGCAAGTATATTTGGGCGACGTGAGGTACTCACGGGCAAAGCCAAATTTGGCATTTTTGGCGATGGGAAGGAGGTGCCCCAACTGGCAATGGCCCGGGTTTTTAGAAACGGCGACTGGCGCTCGGGATATTATCGCGACCAAACTTTTATGCTGGCCACGGGTATGTTGACACTCGAATCGTTTTTCAGTCAGCTTTATGGCGATACCGATCTGGAGGCAAACCCCGACAACGGTGGGCGCATGATGAACAACCACTTTGCCACACGTAGCCTCGATGCACAGGGCAATTGGAAAGAACTCACAAGGCAAAAAAACTCATCGGCCGATATTTCGCCCACGGCCGGGCAAATGCCCAGACTTCTGGGGCTTTCCCTGGCTTCAAAGGTATTCAGGCACCACGATCAGATTCACGATAATTACCGATTTAGCGACCATGGCAACGAAGTTGCATTCGGCACAATTGGAGACGCCAGTACCAGCGAAGGACATTTTTTTGAAACCCTGAATGCCGCTGCTGTAATGCAGGTTCCTATGGCGGTGTCGGTGTGGGATGATGGCTATGGCATCAGCGTCCCTAGAGAATTTCAAACAGCAAAAAATAGTATCTCCGAAGCCCTCCAAGGCATGCAGATAAGCATGGAAGGGGAGAGGGGAATACTTATTTTCAAGGAGAAAGCATGGAATTATGAAGGGTTGATAGAAATTTATGAGAAGGGTATCGCACGATGCCGCGCCGAACATATTCCGGTACTTTTTCATATTACTGAGGTTACGCAACCCCTTGGTCATTCCACGTCGGGTTCGCATGAGAGGTACAAAAGCAAAGAACAGCTTGCATGGGAAGCTGAGTTCGACTGTGTCAGGCAGATGCGTCTTTGGATTCTGGAAAAGGGTTTAGCACAGGCCGAGGAACTTGACAAAATCGAAGCCCAGGCTGCCCTCAGGGTTAAAGAGGCCCGAAACAAGGCATGGGATAGTTTTCAGAAGCCTATCCTGAAAATGCGTGCCCATTTTATTAAAATGGTCAATATAGAACAATGCAATTGTATTAAAGCCGGTAAGATAGACAATCTGTTGCAAGATTTGAGCCGCATCGGCGAGCCTGTGCGAAAGGATGTCATTTCGACTGCAAAAAAAATCCTGCGTTTGATATGCCACAGCTGTTCGAGCGAAAAATCGCTTAAAGTCAGGGTTATGAACTGGCTCAACGAAACCCTTAAAGAAAACCATGAGCGCTACAACTCGCACCTCTATAGCGAATCAGACCTTTCGGCCCTGAAGATAAAACCTACACCTATAGTTTATGCAGAGGATGGTCCGGTACTTAACGGACGTGAGATACTTTTGGCTAACTACGACAAGCTTTTCAGCAAGTATCCCGAAGCGTTGATTTTTGGCGAAGATGTGGGGCATATCGGAGGTGTAAATCAAACCCTGGAAGGGCTTCAGAAAAAATACGGCAACCTTCGTATTTCCGATACGGGTATTCGCGAAGCTACCATTATCGGGCAGGGTATCGGCCTGGCCATGAGAGGCCTCCGGCCTATTGCCGAAATTCAATATTTGGATTACCTGCTGTATGGGCTGCAGGTACTAAGCGACGACCTGGCTACACTAAGATATCGGACAGTTGGCGGGCAAAAAGCACCGCTCATTGTGAGCACCCGTGGCCACAGGCTCGAAGGGATATGGCATTCGGGGAGCCCTATGGGCATGCTGATACATTCGGTTCGGGGAATGTATGTGCTGGTTCCTCGCGATATGACCCGTGCTGCCGGATTTTATAATACTTTGATGCAGTGCGACGACCCCGCAATTGTCATAGAGCCCCTCAACGGCTACAGGCTTAAGGAAAAGCTGCCCGAAAATATCGGCGAATTTACATTGGAACTGGGCAAACCCGAAGTGTTGACCGAAGGTACCGATATCACATTAGTAACTTATGGTTCGTGCGTGCGCATTGCCCAGGATGCCATTGGCCAATTAGGTGAATTTGGAATTTCGGTGGAGCTTATCGACGTACAAACCCTGCTGCCATTCGACCTGAATCACTTGATTGTAAAATCATTGCAAAAAACCAACAAGATTGTATTTTTCGATGAAGACGTGCCCGGCGGAGCCACGGCTTACATGATGCAGAAAGTGCTCGAGGAGCAAGGCGGATACCTTTACCTCGATGCCGAACCCGGAACCATTACCGCCAAAGACCATCGCGCAGCCTACAGTACCGACGGCGATTATTTCTCCAACCCAAACGCAGAGATGGTGTTCGAAAAAATTTATCACATGATGCACCTCTACAACCCTGAAAAATATCCGGTGATTTTCTGATATATAGCAGGAAACCTGTAAGTAAAGAGGTTTCGCGTCCGCGAAACCGTCAGAAGGGCAAATGAAGTGTAAGCTTCCCCTTTTTTCGGGCAATTCAAAATCAGAGTATTTCCTTTAATTTCTAGGTTTAATCTTACTTGATTTGGATTTTCTTCTTTAAACCCTGATAAATCTTCAAACCACATTTTTTTATTTTAATTATCGCTAACGGTCCCACTCTTGGCGTTCGTGCGGGTTTCGGCTTGTGCTGAGCGAAGTTGAAGCAAGCACAAAACTGTCAACCCAGCACTAAAGCCCAATTGGAAAACTGAACTTGAATCTACCACAGTTAGCCCGCATGGCCCCAAACCGCTGTTAGTCGTTCGCCCTTCATTCTGTCAACCAATTTAGTGCTTCCTCTGTAATGCCGTTATACCAATCTACTTCATTGTCTGTCGAGTTTGCTAATTCATTTGAACGCTCGAAAAATCGTTGAACGTGTTTTGGTTCGGGAACATAGTTTGCGTTATGAGAGTCCTGAACCATTTTAATAAAAACACTCAAAGGCAATGGAACTATTGTCGAAGTCCCACCATAATATTGAATGTTCATTTTGTGTAATGCGTAAAAATGGGCTTTACAAGCGTCATTTATATTCGGTGCAATGAATAAACAGTAAGCTGGTTTTTCAGCTTCTCTTTTGTATTTTGCAAGGTGTCTTGTTACTGGTTCGCCCTCTGTTTCATATTGTCTTTGTCCGCTCTGCATAGTTACTTCTACTGTTAAACCGAAGTCGCCATAATCGCAAACAATGTCAGCCATATTTCCTTGTGCTGTTGACATTGGATTTCCAAAGTCATCAAACTTCAAATTGGCTTTAATCTCTCCACCGTCCAACATTGTCATTGCTCGCCAAGTGTTCCATTCCAACATAAGTGGCGTGTCATAAAGTGAATTATCAAGTATCTGGTCAAATGTTGTGGAAATATCTTCAAATAGTCGGTAGTCTTTGATTGCAGCAACCTGTTCAGTTAGAATTTGCTCTTTTCGGTTTTCTAACTCGTCAGCAAATAAGTTTTTAAGGTCTTGTAATGTTGCAGTTTCGGAAAATTCAAGTTGAGGAAATTCTGCTCTAATTTTTTGCTCTAATAATTCTCTATTGTCTGTTAGAAGTGTCGGAATAAGTGGATTACCGAGATAAGCAACATATTGACCTTCATTATCAATAAAGCAAGGTTCTCTATCTGTATGTTGTAAGAAATAATCAACTTCCTGAATTTTTTCAGGAACTATTGAGATTGATTTTCCTAAATGCGAAATGTTCACCAAACCTGTTGCTCTCAAATATCGGAAGCAAGCATCAGCGTAATCTCTCATATTGCTTGCTTTGGTGCTTAGAAATTTTGTAATTGAAGCATCATTTGTTTCTCTGGTTCGTGTATTTCCTGAACTTATATCGGCACTGTAAATTTCTCTTAGTTCTCTGTCGAAATATTCTGCTCTAAAACGCTTGTAGTTTCCTTCATTCTGTGCTTTGGTAATCCTGAATTGGTTGATTTTCTCAACAATAGTGTCAAACTCTCGGTAATCCACTAACTGCAAGCCAAACATCATTAATTCATCAAATTTCAATGAGCCAAAATGTCTAATGAGTCTGAAAAGTTCAAGGTATGGCTTTACCCAAAATTCTGCTGAATTTTCAGTCGGTTTATGGAATGGTGAAGGAACTTGAAATTTGAGAAGTTGTCTTAAAAATATTTCGTCTTTTCTTCTTGAGTTTACAAGTTCTTCTCCTGCTGGTGTAAGTTGAATCGTTGGGGAAAGAATTACAAAACCAAGTGCTTTTGGCCCTCTGTTTATTCTGTCTCTTGCACTAAATGCAGGGTCATTTGCACCTTCGCCATTGAAAAAGTTTTCCTCTCTCAATAGCTCCATAAAAGCTCTTTGAGTTTCGGTATTCCATCTTTGTCCTGCGAAATGGGTGTGTAAAAGCCCAACTTCAGGAATCATCTTTGCAGGTGTCCGTGGTGAAGTGGTTACAAAAATTACTTTACTGTCAATTCTAGCCATTGGAAACAGATTCTTCTTCTAGTATTAATCTGGGTTCTCGTTTTAATGCTTCATTGCCATAGTTAGAAATAAGTATGTGGCTCGCTTCTGACTTAAATCTGTTTCTAATATTAACTGCATAAGACTTGCCGTATTCATTTACAATGTATTCTCCATATAATTTTTCAGTTAATGGTGTTCTGCCAATAACCATAAGTGCTTTGCACTTTAGATTTTTATATTGGTTCGCTAATTCTATATGGTCCTTTTCATTGAATCCGTCTTTGTGTTCGGCATTACCATAATCTGAAAAAACGCAATCATAAGGCGGGTCTAAAAACATAAAGTCGTCTTTGGTCGCCATTTTAAAAATCTCGGAATAGTCGAGATTATAAATTTTTGTATTAGCAAGTAATTTGCTGTGAAATTTTGTAACTAATGAAGTGTTTAGGTTTGCATATCTACCATAAGGCACATTGAATTCTCCTTTTGCATTGTAGCGTATCATTCCTGAATATGCAGTCTTATTTATGAAAAAATAAAGCAAAGCATCAGAGTGTTTTTTTTCGGTCAGTTCATTGAACATATCTCTGATTTGATAATACAGAGGTTCGTTTTCATCTTCAACTCGCTTGTCAGGTGTTTTACTTTTTAGTTCTTCAAAGTTTCTGCGGTTAATGGCGTAAACCCGCTCTATTTCCGATAATTCTTTTTTGAGTGTGTCAAAGTCGTTTTTTACGCCTAAGTAAAATGATATGAGTTTTGAATTAATGTCATTTATGATTGCTCTTTTCGGCTCTAAATGAAAGAACAAAGCACCACCACCAAAAAACGGCTCAATATATTGTCCGCTATATTGTGGAATGTGTTTAATCAAATGAGGTATTTCTTTTGACTTTCCTCCTCTGTATTTTACAAGTGGTTTCATACTTTGGCTGATTTACGTTTATATTGAACAATACTTTCAGCAACCACATTTAAAATTTGTGTTGCTTCTTCCTCTTCGGCAATAATGTCGTAAACCTTGTCTGCCGACCATAAACGTATTAACTCTTTCGAGTCAACTTCAAGCAAGTCCGCAAGTATAGTTACCTGTTCTCGTTTCGCTCGTCTGTCGCCTTTTTCAATCTTACAGTATGTTGCTGTGTCAATCTCTAACGCAGCAGCTAACTGTCGTTGAGGGATTTGTTTCTCCTCTCGAAGTGTCCTGATTTTATTACCAAAGATTGTTGACATAAGTTTGTCTTGACATTATTTGGCAAATATAATTCTTTTTTCTTTCGGTCGTCATATTTTTTTGCACGGTCTGTCTTTTTAGGGTGACGGCTAACTCGCTTATTCCCTTACCAAAAGTTGGTTTATACGCCCATTTTTCGGTGTATAAGTGTACCTACCAGGTTGGTTTTATTTTTTCAAAGATAAAATTTTTCACAAATTATCAAACGGACTTTTGACTTTTTGAAGACGTTTGGTTGATAAATCGTATTGATTCTGGTTGATTTGCTGCTTTTATGCGCCAATAGCTAATGAGCTTCAGGCCGGTCATCGTTGTTTCGGGGCATTTTGCAGCAAACATCTGCCGCATCCGGTGCAGGGTTGATGGTTGTGGTTTTTGAAAACAAGAAAAAACATGGAATTTCTATTACCATTGAAATTTTTTGTAACTTGGACTGATGGTTCTGATATGAAACAAACATTCATTTCATTTCTTATTCTATTTATTAGTCTTGCGCCCTACTCGCTTGAAGCTCAGATAAAAGGCAAGGGCCTTCCTTTTATTGTGAACCATTCCAACAGTGTGTATAATGCAGGGACACAAAACTGGAGCATTACCCAGGGCCATACCGGCTTCATGTATTTTGCCAACAACGACGGAATCCTTGAGTTCGACGGTACTTCCTGGCAGGTTTTTCCGGTAACGAACGAATCTGTGGTACGATCTGTTTTGGCAGTAGGCGATAAAATTTATGCAGGGGCATTTGAGGAAATTGGGTACCTTACACCTGACACCACCGGGCAAATGCGTTGGAATTCACTGGTTTCGCTTATTCCTGCCCAATATGCCAATTTCGACGAGGTGTGGCGAATCTTTCATCACAACGACCGTATTATTTTTCAGTCGTTCTCGCATATTTTCATTTTACAGGATAACTCCATACAGGTTATAGAACCTTTGGCTGAATTCAGTTTTATGCACCAGGTTGGTAATTCGTTCTTTCTGGTGGAGCAGACCGAAGGACTCATGACCTTAAAAAACGACACACTGGTACTTGTTTCGAACCATCCGATTTTTTTTCGTAATGAGATAATGTTTATGCTGCCCCTGTCGCCCCAGAGGATATTGGTAGGAACTTCGAACGAAGGGATCTTTGTGATGGAGGGTGGCCGCCTTACGCCATGGCAAAGCCAGGTAAACCCCCACTTAGCAATGCAAAAGCTTTTCTCGGGAGTATTGCTGAGCGATGGAAACTTTGCATTTGGCACCATCAGAGACGGACTTTATGTTACCGACGCACAGGGAAAAGTTTTGCAACATCTGAACAGGTTCAAAGGGCTTCAGAACAATACCATTTTGTCAATTTTTCAGGATCGTCGCAACAATCTTTGGATAGGGCTTGATAATGGCATCGATCTGGTTGAGATAGGATCACCCATTACCATTTTCAACCACATCTTTAATATCGGAAGTGTGTATGCAAGTATTGTTCATAACAACCGTATTTATGTTGGTACCAATCAGGGGCTGTTTGTAGCTCCGTTTGATGCGATTCATAATCAGGCTGGTCTTAATCCTGGCTTTACCTTGATAGAAGGCACCGAAGGACAGGTTTGGAGCCTGCAGGTGATTGGAAATACTTTGTTTTGCGGCCACAATATTGGATGTTTTATTATCGAAGGCAATAGCGCCAGACAGATATCCGATGTTCGGGGCTTCTGGTCATTTTTACAAAACCCGTTTAATCCTTCACAGATTTTGGCTGGAACCTACTCCGGCCTGGCATTATTAACCTATGCTGGCGGACAATGGATTTTTGATGGGCCAATTGAAGGGTTTCAGGAGTCCAGCCGCCATTTTTTTGTTGACCATCAGAAAAATATCTGGGTTTCGCATGGTTACAGGGGTATCTTCAAGCTGACACCTCAGGACGATTTTCGTAAAATTACCACAGCATCATTAATAAGGAATCAACTTGGGCTGCCTTATGAACTTCCTTTTACTTTAAATGTCATAAACGGCCAGATGGTTGTATCCACCAGGGAAGGACTATTTCGATACGATTATTCGGAACATAGGTTTATTCCTGACCCCTTACTCAGTCAAATTTTTGCTAACAAAGGTTTTATCGACAAATTGCAGCAGGATTCCGATGGCAATCTCTGGTATTTTACGGATCATTACTTAGGATTGATGCGTCGCCTTGAAGATGGTACCTACCGCGATGTTGTTGCTCCATTCTCGCGCATCAATGACTTTTTGCTTCCCGCTTTCCAAAACATTTTTATCAAATCTGAAGACAATATACTAATCGGTACCCAATTAGGGCTGGTTCATTACAATTCAGAAATAATAAACGCAAAAAAGAATTCTGAGCCGGTTTTTTTCAGAGAAGTAGTGTTCTACGGAAGGGATGGCGAGAGGGTGGTTTTACCAATGCAAGATCATACCATAAGCAACATTGAAACAAGATTCCCGTTTGCCCACAACTCTGTGGCCTTCCGATTCACTACACCTGTTTTTCAAAATCCGGTAGCAATAAGGTTTTCATATAGATTGAGGGGCTTTGAAGCAGACTGGTCGGAGTGGGCTATAACCAATTTTAAGGAATATACAAACTTGAGGGAAGGCAACTATGTTTTCGAGGTTAAAGCCATCAATGCATTTGGAATCGAAAGTCCGGTGTCAGAATTTCCATTTAGTATTGCCCCTCCCTGGCACCGGTCAAATCTGGCCTTCGCCTTTTATGCCTTGTTGGCATTGATAATCATGGTAGGCAATCTCTATTATATCCGAAGGCGCATCTTGAGGGTACGCCAGCGCGAAAAAATCCGGCTCGAGAAAAGGCTCACTCAGCGGGAAAAACTTTTTCGGGAGCAGAATATTCTTAGTGAAAAAGAAATTTTGCACCTTCGAAACGAAACTTTACGTATTGAAATGGATCATAAAAATAAAGAACTGGCCAATGCCACCCTCCATTTGATCCAGAAAAACAAGACCCTTACCGACCTGAAAGATGACCTAGGGCGACTATTAAGAAAAAGCAATCAGGAAGGTCACGATAAACTATTGCTAAACAATCTTCTGCGAAAAGTAACCAAGGATTTGCGCAATGAACAAAACTGGGAAATATTCAATAGTTATTTCGATGAGGTACACCAGAATTTTATCAGCAGGCTGAAATCCCGCTACAGCAACCTTACCCCGAAAGACCTGCGGCTCTGTGCCTATCTTCGAATGAATATCTCCTCTAAAGAAATTGCTCCTTTGATGAATGTCTCTGTGCGTGGTGTTGAAATCAGCAGGTATCGACTGCGTCAAAAACTCAAGCTTTCGCACGATACCAATCTTGCCGAATTCATCATGACTTTCTGATCATTTCCCGGTGAAATTATTCCTGGGGTTGCTTTTTCATCAAGCTGCAATTTCAAGATAGCCCCTCGGACTAGATTCTAAATTCCTATACCCTTTAAGGTAAGTTTCTAATTCCGAATTCATGTTTTGGGCAATAAATTTTGGATTGGTTCACCTGCTCAGGCGCTATTTTAAGGAACCTGAAATCCGAAGAAAATCTAAAAAATTGAGCAAGTATTAAAACTAAATTAAATTTTTCAATCAACTTGAATACAGAGACATAATTTTTGAATGATGTAATATTGTTGTAGTGAAAAATTGAATGTGTGAAATTTTGATGAAGCCAAATATTTGCAATTCGGGAACAAATTACTATAATATTGCAAAGGCTTAAAGTTTGAAAGGCTTTTTGTTTTCCGGTAACGAAGTTTTCTTTTCTCAAACCACAATAACATTTTTATCTAACCAAAATCATCAGGAATTATGAAAAAAATCAAAATGAAATCATCACACTTTATTGGTGTGTTTTTACTTTTTGGCCTGTTTTCTTTCATGGCATTGCAATCTTGCCGCGAAGAAGAAGTTTTTGAAGATCCCATTGCCACTTTTCAATTTCAGGTTAGTGCTGACAACTGGCGACAGGTTATTTTCACAAACTTTTCCTCTAACGCCACTTCTTTCAGTTGGGATTTTGGCGATGGCAACACCTCTACATTAGAAAATCCCACGCATACCTTTGCCAGGGCCGATACTTTTACCGTAACCCTGACCGCCACAAATCCTGTAGGGGTCACTGCCACCCACACCAGAGAAGTGAACGTAACAGATCCGTTTGCTGCTTTAACATTGCTGGCTGGCGAAACTTCCAGAACATGGCGTCTGCATCGTGTTGGAACAAGCATGGGTGTTGGTCCAAACGCGGCAGAGGCTCGCAGCTGGTGGTCCTTGACCAATAATGGTACCCGTCCGTGTGTCTATTTTCACGAATTTACATTCAACCGGAACGGACAATTCATCTTCGACGATAAAGGGTCTTTCTGGGGAGAAGATGCTGTATTTGCAGGCACCCCAAGGCACGGAGTATGCTTCGCTGCTATTCCTGGTAATATGATTAACAGTGCCGGTGCCGATGTACGTGCCTGGCTAAGTGGTACCCACCAGTTTACATACGATCCTGTCAACAACAAAATAACCCTTAACGGCCTCGGCGCCTGGATGGGTATGCCCCAATTGGGAACCACCGCTGAAAGTATCGTACCTACTCCTACCAGAACCTTTAATGCTGTTATTCAGCGTCATACTGGTTTTGATTTGCTTATTATTTCATACGCTTATGCTGATTTGTATTGGAGTTTTACCTATGCAAGCTATACAAATCCAGCGCTTGAGCCTGCGGTTGAATTACCTGGTGCTGGATTGCCCCGGGTCACCCCAACTTCATTGTTTATTAATTTTTCTTCAAGGTTACCTGCCGACAGGGCGCTTATCGACACTGTAACTTCTAATTCAACGGTAAACTTTGGGGTAGCAGATCCGCTAAATCCAACCGGCCCCAGGGTAGGTCAGTTTAACAGGGTGGCGGGGCAACCATGGCAAGAACTGCAGATGAGAACCGAGCTGCCACGCCGCGACATTCAGTTTACCAACTTTACCACCGCCCTGATTGATATTTATATTCCTGCAAACACTGACTTTACTACTTTGGTGAGGCAAATTACGTTTGGCTTCGGCGATGTAAGCCATACCACCCAATGGTGGACATCACCGGTTCAAACTGTTCTCACAGGCGATGCTGTAGTTTTAGGTAGCTGGCATACCTATTCATTTGACCTCACCGCTGTAAAAGCGCGAACAGATCTTGATATGATCTATCTTGGCATAGGTGGTGGAGGCCACACAGCAGGAGGTACTTTCTTCGTCCGGAATCTTAGGTTTCAATAATCCACATTTTAAGGGTTGCAGGTTTATCACCTGCAGCCCTTAATTTTAATAACATGCCTGCAATGAAAAACCAGAATATTCCTTTGAAGTTGTTAACCCTTTTGTTTTTGATTTTTTTTTCCTGTTCCGAGCCAAAAGCAACCGTTACCACCGACCCTGCCAATCTTAAGGTAGAAGTGGAAATAGATCCCCGGCAAAATGGAGGGATACGAATCGTAGCAACTGCAAATAATGCAACGGAGTACCAGCTTAGGATTGGAAATGCTCAGACCCCGCAGCAAACCAATACTACAGGAATTTTCAACCACACATTTCCTCAGAGCGGAACTTTCAATATTGATGTACGCGCATTAGGAGCTAGTGGAAGGTTTCTCCGCGAAAGTTTCGATGTGAATATAGTCAACGCCATGCAGGAAGTCCCATTAACCCGTGGGTTCGTATCACCCCTCACATATCCTGGGTTTACCCTTGTTTGGCAGGACGAGTTTAATGGCACTTCCATTAATACCGCCGATTGGAATTTTGAAATCGGCACCGGCGCCCCAGCACTAGTCGGTTGGGGTAATAACGAATTGCAATATTATCGCAGCCAAAATGCATGGGTTGCCAACGGAGTGCTAACGATTGAAGCCCGCAGGGAAAATTTTGGTGGGCAACAATTCACCTCAACCAGAATGACAACTCAGAGAAAGCGATCTTTCCAGTACGGACGCGTTGATATTCGGGCGCTTTTGCCAAAGGGACAGGGAATGTGGCCGGCTCTGTGGATGTTGGGCGATGACATTACCACAGTTGGCTGGCCAAGGTGTGGTGAAATCGACATCATGGAAATGGTTGGTGGGGGAGGCAGAGAAAATACAGTACACGGTACTATTCACTGGCATGACGGGATTCGGCATGCAACAACCGGCTCACCCTTTAGATTGGCGCAAGGCACATTTTATGAGAGCTACCATGTGTTTTCACTTATCTGGGATCAGACGCATATCAGGTTTTTGGTTGACAATGTTCAATTTCGTGCTATAGATATCACTCTAGGCCACATGACCGAGTTTCACCAGCCATTCTTCTTTATTTTCAACATAGCTGTGGGAGGAAACTGGCCCGGAAGCCCCGATGGCACGACCATTTTTCCACAACAGTTGCGAGTTGACTACGTTCGGGTTTTCCAACGAAACTAACTTTACCCTGACGGTAACTTATCGAGACGAAAAGTCTTTTTTGTTTTCTATAATGAATTCATAAGCCCACTAAACCCAATTCACTATGAACAAAGCCATTTTTAAAATGATGCTTCTGCTGGCAAGTCTGTTTATGGCTACAGGCCTTCAGGGGCAAACTCTAGTAGGTGTGGTTACCGACGGCGAAACCGGCTTAACCTTACCCGGAGCGAGTGTAATGGTAAGAGGTACCACTTTAGGTACCATCACCGACCCAGCCGGAAATTATTCATTAAGCCTGGAGCCTGGCTCTTACACCATTTCTTTTCATTTTGTTGGGTACATCACAACAGAAATTCAGGTTACCCTTAGTCAAGGTGAAACCCTCATGAGAAACATTACACTCCAACCCGAAGTTCACATTTTCGACGAATTTGTTGTGGTTGGTTACGGTACCCAGCTAAAAAGGGTTGTAACCGGAGCCATATCACGGGTTGATGCCGAGGAAATCGCAGAAACCCCAATTTTGAGAGTTGAGCAAGCCTTGCAAGGGCGCACTGCAGGTGTATTGGTTACCAACCTTTCAGGCCAACCTGGTGAACCGCCAACTGTGCGCGTCAGAGGAACCGGGACAACCGGTGATGCTGCGCCTCTGTTTATTGTTGATGGAATGGCCGTTGGGGGTATCGAGTTTTTAAACCCCAACGATATTGAGTCCATAGAAGTTCTCAAAGATGCTGCATCTGCTGCAATCTATGGCGCCAGGGCAGCCAACGGGGTAATCCTGATTACCACCAAAAGACCTTCAAGGGGAGATATGACGGTAACCTATTCCGGATACCTTGGTTTTCAAAATGTTGCCCGAACCTTGGATTTGCTTGATGCAGATCAATACCGCATGATGATGAACGAAGGTGCACGCAATGCGGGGCTGACAGAACCTTTCAACCTCGCCGAGATTCCGGCTTTTAACACCGATTGGCAGGATGCAATGTTTACCTCAAACGCTCCCATGGTCAACCACAATTTATCGGTTTCGGGTGGTACTGAGAGGTCTTCGTATTTCTCCTCGCTCTCATACTTCTCCCAGCAAGGAATCATCGGAGGTGAAAATTCCCATTTCGAACGTATTTCTGCCAGGCTAAATACCAGCCACACCGTAAATGACTTTATGAATTTCGGGAGCAATTTTGCCTACACACATACATTTCAAAGAGGCATTGCCTCCAATACTTCCTTTAATGGGGCCTTCAGCAGTGCTCTGAATCTTGATCCGCTAACGCCCCTCTTCGAAACCCGACCAAACATTTTGGCTGCGGCCCCTTATGCAACCGAACCTGTGGTAAGAGACAAGGACGGCAATGTGTTTGGCATTTCGACACTTGTAGGCGCTGAAATTGTTAATCCGGCAGCTATGTTGGCCATTCAGACCGGCGAAACCCGTGTTGACAAGCTGGTTGGTAAAGTGTATGGCGAATTGGAGTTGTTGGAAGGACTCCGATTCAACTCGAATGTATCAATGGATTTGGCGTTCTTGATCAACGACGATCATGACCCGTTATTCTTTCTGAATCACGCCCAGCGCAACACCGAAAGAACTGCCGTTAGCAAAACGATAAACCGTTGGTTCACCTGGCAGTGGGAGAATACCTTGTCGTGGAACAGAAGTATTAACGACCACAATATTTCTGCTTTGGCAGGAGTCTCTGCAAGGAAACTCAATTTCGAAAATCTATATGGATTTAATTCCAGGGTTCCAATTCTGGATCCAAGGCATGTTTATCTGAACATGGCATTAGACACCATGTGGGTAGCCACCGGCGGGGCAGGCCATCATGCATTGCTCTCACAATTTGCCCGCGTAATGTACGACTACAAGCGTCGTTACGCTATTACTGCAATTATTCGCCGCGACGGTTCGTCACGGTTTGGGCCACAGAACCGTTTCGGTATATTCCCTTCGTTGGGCGTAAGTTGGGTTATCAGTGATGAGCCATTTTTCCCTGAAATCAACAACCTTGATATATTAAGGATCAGGGCATCATGGGGCATCAATGGCAATGAGAACATTGGTGATTTTCAGTATATTTCTGCAATCAGGACAGGCGCCCTCGGCTATATTTTTGGAGGAGGACGCAGTATTGGTGCCATACCGGCATTTATGGAAAATCAGGAAATTCGCTGGGAGCAGTCCGAGATGATCGATGTAGGGTTGGAGTGGGGAGCCTTTAACAACCGCCTTACCGGTGTATTAAACTTTTATGAAAGAAACACCGGAGGCCTGTTGGAAAGAGTTCCTATTCCGGCGCACGTAGGCAACGACCCACCGTTTGCCAATGTGGGCAGTGTTATGAACCGCGGCGTGGAGTTTTCGCTCGACTGGCGGAACTACACACCCAATTTCTCCTATTCTATGGGGTTCAATATAGCATATAATCAAAACAAGATCACCCATATCGGAAATGAACAAGGCGTGTTGCCAGGTGCCAGCTGGGCGATTGCAGGAATGGTTACCCGTGGAGAGGTAGGCCAGCCTATTGGGTATTTTTGGGGATACAAAACCAACGGACTCTTTCAGAACCAGGCTGATGTGTTCAGGCATGTAAACAGTGCCGGCCATATGCTTCAGCCCAATGCCCGACCGGGAGATGTACGGTTTGTTGATTTTGACCGCGATGGAGCAATTACCCCTGCTGACCGTACCAAGATCGGAAACCCAATCCCAGATTGGACTTTCGGCTACAATGCAAGTTTCAGTTATAGGAATTTCGACCTTTCCATGCTAATCATCGGAACCTTAGGCAACGACATTTTCAATGGAATGATTCGTCAGGACTTGCGTTTTACAAATCGTACCACTGAGATACTTGAAAGATGGACAGGCGAAGGCACTTCGAACCGAATTCCCAGATTTACCTGGATTGATACCAATCACAATTACAGGGTGTCGGATATTTACATTGAGGATGGATCCTTTTTGCGGATGCGCAATCTTCAATTAGGGTACACCATTCCCAGCACCCTGCTGAATCGAATCCGTGCCAGCAGTTGGAGGATTTATGTTTCCGTAGAAAATCTTTTCACATTGACGCGGTACACAGGTGCTGATCCCGAAATCGGGGCTATGAGTCCTTTCAACGCCGGCATCGACAGGGGTGTTTACCCCCATGCCAGGACATTCCGTGTTGGTACCTCCATTTCTTTCTAACCTAAAGACATTGTAAGATGAAGAATCGTTTTTCAAAAATAGGAAAGCTGCTTGTAGTTCTGTTTGCTCTGAGTGCTTGCAACGAAGATTTTCTTGACCTACAGCCTCTCGACCAGGTTTTAACTACAAATTTTTACCAAACCGAGGAACAAGCATTTCAAGCCCTTGTGGCCGTGTACGATGCGCTAACATATCAAGCTGCTCCCGGGGTTGCCTGGGCGCCTTTTGTTACCGTTGCTGATATGCTTTCGGATGATGCCTATGCCGGTGGGGGTGATGCAAACGACGGTATGGTAGCAAGCGAATTGAACACTCACAGGATTGCCACAACCAATCCGATGGTGCATTCTATCTGGATTAGCAATTATGTTGGGATTTACCGGGCAAACCTTTTTCTGGAAATTATCGACAGGATAAATGCACCTGCGGCATTTAAAGAAAGGACTATTGCAGAAGCAAAATTTTTAAGGGCATATTTTTATCTGGAGCTGGTCAGGTTCTTCGAGAATATTCCCCTTTTAACCCGCACCCTGAAAAGTCCCTCTGAGTATAATATTTCGCAAAGTCCTCCCCGCGATGTATACAATCAGATTGCATTAGACTTGGTAGAGGCTATGGAAGATCTTCCCAGAACACTGGCTGCGGGTGAGCAAGGGCGTATTACCCGTTGGGCTGCACAAGCTTTGTTGGCAAGGACTTTCCTGTTTTACAACGGTGTTTATGGTGGCGACCTGCAGGCAGGTACTACATTGGTTAACAGGGCATTCGTGCTTCAACAACTCGAAGATTTGATAGCCAACAGCGGTCACGACCTTTTCCCGCAATTTGCGCAAAACTTCAGACTGGAAGGTGAATTTGGGGTAGAATCGGTGTTCGAAATTTCCTATGGCGACACTCCCGCATGGTGGGACTGGGGTTATGTGCGCGGAGGAAGCGGCAACCTGGCTGCTCAGATGCAGGGTCCTCGTGTTTCAGGATCGACAACATTTAACCGCGGTTGGAGTTTCGCACCAGTAAGTCATAAGCTGTTTGAGTTTTTCGGGAACGACCCGAGGAGGCCACATACAATCCTTCTTGAGCAGGAAATCGTTGGAACCCTTGACCGGGGATATCAACACACCGGATACTTTTCGCGCAAATATACCTCTGATTCTCAGCATTGGGGTACAGGCCAGCTTGAATTGAACCGGACTGTAAATCACCGGGTAATCCGTTTCTCCGATGTGCTCCTCATGGCAGCCGAGTTGGGCAGTCCAAACGCACAGCAATATCTCGACAGGGTACGAGCCAGGGTTGGACTACCAAGCGTTCCGGTTAATCTTGCCAATATTCTTCGTGAAAGAAGACTCGAGCTCTCTCTTGAAGGTATCCGCTATTTCGACCTCCTCAGGCAAGGAATGACCGTAGCCAGCCAGGAACTTAACATGACTGGTGTAAGGGGGCCTCGCTATATTGGAGACCAGTCGATTTTCAATGTAACCTTTAATCCGGCTACGCGTGGTTTTCTTCCAATACCGCAAACCGAAATTGACCTTTCAGGTGGTGTGTTGGTTCAAAACAGAGGATTTTGACCCGTAGGGTCAAAATCCTCTTTGTTTTTGGCAAAGTGATTTTTGGGCCAGGGATGAGTAAACGGGAACTCTATTAAATGATTATGGTCCTAGGGTCTTTTGTCAAAAAGGGAGGTGTTCAGTAAAATGATTAACAGTTCATATTTAGGGAAGGCTTTTAAGCCGGATCCCCTTGGTTTGAATTTCTAAAAAATAAAACTTAATGAAAGTGAAGATGCTTTTCAGGGTAATGTTGGTAATATCAATTGTGGGATTGATCGCATGCCAGAGGCAGCCCAATGACCCCATCGGTGCAAAAGTTGAAAATCTGCTCGCACAAATGACCCTCGAAGAAAAAATTGGGCAATTGGTTAAAAAGAATGGCGACTATCCAAATTTACAGGGCTTAATTCGCCAGGGTTCAATCGGTGCAGTGCTCAATGAACCGAATCCTGAGAGGGTATATGAACTGCAGCGGATCGCCGTTGAAGAGAGCCGCCTTGGGATACCACTTTTGGTTGGGCGCGATGTAATTCATGGGTTCAGAACCATTTTTCCTATTCCCTTGGGTCAGGCTGCCAGCTGGAATCCAGGGTTGGTTGAGCAGGGAGCTCGTATTGCAGCAGTTGAAGCAGCTTCACAAGGTATCAACTGGACTTTTGCTCCAATGATTGATGTTACCCGCGACCCCCGTTGGGGACGGATTGCAGAGAGCTTTGGCGAAGACCCTTATCTTACAGGGGTTATGGGAGCTGCAAAAGTAAGGGGATTTCAGGGCGATTCACTTTCGGCACCCGATGCGATCGCTGCATGCCTTAAGCATTTTGCTGCATATGGATGGGCCGAAGGCGGCCGCGACTACAATACCGTGAGCATACCCTATAATGAACTTCATGATGTGGTGCTGCGGCCATTTAAAATGAGCCTTGAAGCTGGTGCGGCAACTATTATGACTGCATTTAACGAGATAAACGGTATTCCAGCAACTGGGCATATACCCCTGTTGCGCGATGTGTTAAGAACCCAGTGGGGTTTCGACGGGGTACTCCTTTCGGATTGGAATTCAGTTACCGAGATGATTGTTCATGGCTTTACCCCGAACCAGAAAGAAGCGGCCTATATGGCCATGCAGGCCACTGTGGATGTAGAAATGACCAGCCCGGCATATCAATCCTATTTGGCGCAACTTATAAGCGAAGGACGTATATCCGAAAAACAGGTTGACGATGCGGTGAGGAGGGTATTGAGGTTGAAATTTGAACTTGGACTTTTCGATAACCCATTCAAATTTAAAGGTGATTTTCCTCCGTTATTAGCTCCAGAGCATCTTGAAGCATCGAAACAAATGGCTATCGAAAGTGTGGTTATGCTCAAAAATGAAAACGCATTGCCAGTTTCGACCAATATTCGCCGTCTGGCTGTAATAGGCCCCCTGGCCAATGCACCCCACGAACAACTGGGTACCTGGATTTTTGATGGCAGGAAAGAAAACTCTGTTACACCACTTCAATCAATTCAGGAGCTCGGAAGTGAACAGGGTTTCACAGTACAGTATCACCGCGCTTTAGAAACTAGCCGATCGCACCAGATTATGAATCCCGCAGCAATTTTGCGCGATGTGGAAAGGGCAGATGCAGTACTCCTCTTTTTAGGGGAAGAATCCATACTTTCAGGTGAAGGAAAAAGCTTAGCAAATATTAACCTTCAGGGAGCACAGGAGGAGCTTGTAAGGCTTGTGGCTTCTAAAGGCACTCCCGTTATAGGTATCATCATGGCTGGTCGCCCAGTTACTTTCGAAAAAGTAAAACCATACATGGATGCTGTGCTATACGCATGGCACCCAGGCACCATGGCAGGGCCTGCACTTGCCGATTTAATTTTCGGAAAGGTTTCTCCATCAGGTAAATTGCCGGTTACATTTCCGCGACATGTAGGTCAGATCCCGATTTACTACAACCATAAGAATACAGGAAGGCCTCCAAGCCATGAGACCTTTGTGCACATGTACGATATACCTGTAGAAGCGTTTCAATTCTCGTTGGGAACTACATCTCATTACCTTGATTATGGTTTCGAGCCGATGTTTCCCTTTGGTTTTGGTCTGACCTATTCTTCCTTTGAGATTACAAATGTTCAACTCGAAAACAACCAACTTAGGGTTGGAGACAATATCAGGGTAACATTTACGCTCAAAAATACAGGGAATATGCAAGCTGCTGAGGTAGTTCAGCTATACACCCGCCAGCTTTTTGGTTCCCGCACACGGCCGGTCAAGGAGCTTAGGGCATTTCAGAAAGTAAAACTAGAACCTGGCGAACAACAAGATCTACAGTTTAAGGTCAATACCAAAGAACTGGGCTTCCACAACCCGCAAATGCAACTGGTAACTGAGCCCGGTCAATACCGACTTTGGGTTGGCAACTGTTCTCAGTCCGGCATTATGAAAGAATTTGAAATCATTGAATAAACATTTTTTTAAAAATTTTTACCAGGATTATGTCAAAAAAACTGTACACCATATTCATCTCGCTCATTGTAGCCTTGGGTGGATTCCTGCTGGGTTTCGACAGCGCTGTAATCTCCGGAGCTATGCCCTATTATCGCGTAACCTTCGGACTCGAATCCGGCTCCATGCTTCTAGGTTTCTCAGTCAGTTCGCTGATTTTGGGGGCAATTTTTGGCAATATTGTTGCCGGATCACTTGCCGATTATTTTGGGCGAAGCAAAGTTTTGAGGCTAACCGCAATACTTTTTGCGGTTAGTGCAATCAGTTCGGCCTTAGCTTTCGATATTACAAGTTTTATCATAGCCCGAATTGTGGGAGGTATCGGAGTGGGTATGGCAATTCTGATAGCGCCCATGTACATAGCTGAAATATCGCCCCGTAAGATGCGGGGAACGTTGGTTACCTTCAATCAACTCAACATCGTGTTGGGCATTTCCATAGCCTATTTCTCGAACCTTTATTTTCAGCAAGCCATTGCAGATCCCGATTTGAAGTGGAGGGTGATGCTTGGTGTTGAGGCAATTCCTGCGATCCTTTATTTGGTCCTCCTTTTCTTTGTACCCATGAGCCCCAGGTGGCTCATGCAAAAGCAACGTAATGAAGAAGCTAAGATCGTTCTTTTGAAAATTCATGGACAGGAAGAAGCTGAGGTGGAGTATAGTGAAATTGATAGCAACCTGAATGAAGAAATCAATAAAGAAAAGGCGCGATGGGCCGATGTGTTCTCAAAGCGAATGAAGTTGGTGCTCATCATTGGTTTTGGAATCGCATTTTTCCAGCAAATAACAGGTATCAATGCCATTTTCTATTACGCTCCAATGATTTTCGAGATGGCGGGGGGAGGCAGGGATGCAGCCTTTATGCAAGCAGCTATTCTTGGAGTTACCAACGTGGTAATGACCATCGTTGCAATGTTTCTGATTGACCGTCTTGGCCGAAAACCCCTGCTGTATATCGGTGCGACCGGAATATGCTTGTCTCTGGCCCTTGTAAGTTTCTCATTTTACAAAGCCCAATATGTGATAAACTCCGAAACTATGCAAAGCCTTATGGCCGAAGTACACGAGAATGGTACAGCTCCGGAACATATTGCCAGAATCCAAAAACTTGAAGATTTAGCAGGTAGTGAATTCGATAATGAACTGGATTTCTTTTCAAAAGTTTACGATACAGTAGGGTCGGATACCTACCAGGCGTACCGGGATGTTATAATGCGACATTCGATTACAATCAACAGTATTTTGGTGCTGATTGGCCTTATTATGTTTGTTGCCTCCTTTGCCATTTCAATGGGGCCGGTCATGTGGGCGCTGCTTTCTGAGATTTTTCCAAACAAGCTCCGTGGCCTTGCTATTTCCATTGTGGGATTCTGGAATTCAATCGTGAGTTTTTCGGTTGCAACGATTTTTCCGGTGCAATTAGAACTTTTAGGATCAACCGCCACTTACCTGATTTATTCAATTTTTGGGCTTCTCTCGCTGATCTTCGTCTGGCGGTTTGTACCCGAAACAAAGGGTAAATCATTAGAAGAACTTGAGAAAACCCTTACCGGCAAATCTTAAGTTAATTTTTGAGAAAAGCATTCATCGATCCCATTTGTCAATGTTTTAATTTTTTAAATTGACCCAATATGAAACTTCTAAAATCAATCCTTATTATTGTAATGATGTTGCCCTTATTTTCATGCAACAGGGCCGACCGACCAATCGACCCGATGACTCTTGGCCCTGCTATAGTAGAACTGCGCAATGTAGAAGGCAGGTATCGCCTGTTTGTAAACGATGAAGAATTCTTTGTTAAAGGTGCAGGATGCGAATTTGGTCCATGCTATATGATAGCTGCTCATGGAGGCAATGCAATTCGTACCTGGCGAACAGACAACCAGCAGAAGAGCGGCCGCGAAGTGTTGGACGAAGCCTGGGAAAACGGCCTGATGGTTATGATGGGTCTGGATGTTGGGCGCGAGCGCCACGGGTTTGATTATAGCGACGAAGCTGCTGTAGCTGCACAGCTCGAAAAATTAAGGGAAGAAGTTATGGAGCTACGCGGCCACCCGGCACTGCTTGGATGGGGAATTGGAAACGAACTAAACCTCCATTACACCAATACTAAGGTTTGGGACGCCGTGAACGACATTGCAAAAATGATCAGGGAGGTAGATGGCAACAATGTTACCACCACCATGCTGGCTGGAATTAACCGCAGAGATGTTCAATACATTAAAGAAAAAGCACCGTACCTCGACTTCATATCAATACAAATGTATGGGGATATTATCAACTTGCAGCAACGCATAAAAGAATCAGGCTTTACAGGCCCTTATCTGATTACCGAATGGGGTGCCACAGGCCACTGGGAGGTTGCCCTTACTGAATGGGGATCGCCTATTGAGCAAACTTCGGCCGAGAAAGCCGACGCCATAAAAGAAAGGTATCAAAAAGCAATCCTTGCCGATGATGCCAATTGCTTAGGTTCGTTTGTATTTCTTTGGGGACAGAAACAGGAGCGCACACCAACCTGGTATGGCCTTTTTACCGAAACAGGCGAAAAAACAGAAGCCATTAAAGTGATGGAGTACCTATGGACTGGTCAAAAACCAGCAATTGCTGCACCAAGGATCAATGAAATTACTATTGAAGGCAAAGGCGGGCGTTTCGACAATGTAAGGCTCGAGGCCAATGGCGAATATGTCGTAAAATTTACCGTGGAATATCCCATGATGGAAAACCTTACCGTAAGAGCAGAAATTATGCCCGAACCGGTTGAATTAAGTGTAGGTGGCGATTATGAGCGCAGACCGGTATCTATTGAAGGGCTCATTCAGGAAGCAAATACTTCGCAGGTAATTTTCAGGGCGCCACAAACAAAAGGTGCACATAGGGTTTTTGTATATGTCACCGACAATGAAAACTTTGTAGCAACGGCCAATGTGCCGTTTTATGTAAGGTAGAAATGCCTTAGCTAAAATTTAAGGGTTGTATCAGAGGTCTCGTTTTCAGGCGGTTGTGGATTTTGAAAATCTGCCAGGCAGGGAACAATTGGTTGGGGGAAACTGTGGTTTGCAGAATAGGGGTCCCTGCCAGAGACCGGATGGTACAACCCTGTTTTAGAACCAGATGATTTTTTAAATTCAATAACCATCCTATGAAAGTAAAGAAACAGCAAATTGGCTTGTTTCCTGTCGAATTTAAGAATGGGCAAGTTGAAGGAGAACTTTTACATTTCAACGGAGAGGAAATGTATTGCATCCGCAATTTCGACTGCATGCCCCCTTTTTTAATGAATATCGTGAGCAGTTCCGATCTGTGGATGTACCTGTCGAGCAGCGGCGGGCTTACAGCCGGAAGGCAAAACTACAACAATGCTTTGTTTCCATACGAAACCGATGACAAGTTGCATGTTGCAGCGGCCAATACCGGCCCGGTTACTATCATCAGGATTCTGGAAGAAGGGAATGCCATTCTTTGGGAACCTTTTTCCGACAACTACAAGGGATTATATACCATTGAGCGAAACCTTTACAAGAACGAAACAGGAAACAAAATTCTGTTTGAGGAAAATAACCTTGACCTGAAGCTTACTTTCCGGTATTGCTGGATGAACAGCGATCATTTGGGATGGGTGCGCCGCGCCGAACTTTTAAACAACTCAGTTGAAACCCGTCATGTCGAATTACTTGATGGACTTCTAAATATACTGCCGTGGGGCATTGGTCGCGAAACTCAAAGCATGATGAGTACACTCATGGATGCTTACAAGGTTAGTGAGTTGTTGGCTAAACATTCCATGGCGCTTTACTACCTTTCGTCGGTGCCTATTGACCGGGCCGAGCCCAATGAGGCGCTTCGCACCAACCTGGTATGGACTTTTGGTTTAGAGCCAAAAAATATTCTATTGTCGGCTAGGCAAATCCAAAATTTTAAAGAAGGAGCCATTCTGGAAGCAGAGCCCAGGATCTTTGGTCAGAAAACAGCTTTTTTGCTGGAATCTTCTTTTTCCTTAGCGGCCAACGAAAAGAAGGCCTGGTACCTCATAGCAGATGTTGCAAAGGACCACACGGAGATTGTGGCAATACAAAACAATATCGAAAAGCAATCTAACCTTATCGATTATATTGAAAAAAGCGTTGAACATTGCAGCCACAGGCTTAGCAGATTGGTGGCAGCAGCAGACGGAGTACAGCATACAGGCGATGCTTTGAACGATCGCAGGCATTTTGCCAATGTGCTATTCAACCTGTTGCGGGGTGGGATTTTTGAGCAGGGCTATCAAATCGAAAAAACGGATTTTCTGGAACACATCAAGGAAAGAAACCCTGTGGTGTACGAAAAACATCGGCATTTGATTGTCAATATGGAAGACAGCCTTTGTTTGGACAGCCTCTTGAAAATTTGCGATGTTGACGACGACCTGCTGAGGATGGCATACGAATACCTTCCATTGGGTTTCAGCCGCCGGCACGGCGACCCTAGCCGACCTTGGAACTTTTTTGACATAAAGGTAAAAAAAGCGGATGGGACACTCTCGTTCAACTATCAGGGAAACTGGCGTGATATTTTTCAGAACTGGGAAGCATTAGGCTTTTCTTTTCCGGCTTTTATACCCGGAATGGTATTACGTTTCCTCAATGCCTCAACTGCTGATGGATACAATCCTTACCGGCTCACAAGACAGGGATTCGACTGGGAAGTGCCTGAACCAGAAAATCCCTGGGCATATATCGGATATTGGGGCGACCACCAGATTATTTACCTGCTGAGTCTCATGGAGCTACAGGAAAAATTCTTCCCCGGATCGTTGATGAAGTATGCTAACCGCAACCTGTTTGTGTATGCTCAGGTGCCATACAGAATTAAAAAATATCAAGAAATTCTGCAAAATCCTAAGGACACCATAGTCTTCGATTGGGAAATGCACAACTATCTGATAAAAAATGCACAAACCCATGGTAATGATTTCAAATTGGTTCATTACCAGAATGGTCAGTTGCAGCGGGGCGGTTTTATCGAAAAAATTCTGGTTGCCCTGCTTACCAAACTAAGCAACTTTGTGCCTGATGCCGGAATCTGGCTCAACACCCAACGCCCCGAATGGAATGATGCCAACAATGCCTTGGTAGGAAATGGAGCTTCTGTTGTTACGCTTTGCCATATTCATCGTTTTGTGAAATTCCTTGAAGAGATTCTGAAAAACAGCCAGGAAACCTCCTTCAGCCTTGGGCTGGAGGTTTCGAATTTTTTCAAAAACATATCCGGTGTTTTTTCAAAGTTCAGGCCCGAATTGCGAGGCGGGTTTACGCCCTCTTCACGAAAGGCAATTACCGATGCGCTGGGTTTGGCTGGAGAACATTACAGGGAGAGCGTTTATAAAGGTTTTGGCGGTCAGTTTCAAACCCTTTCGAAAGACGAACTTTTGGCATTTTTAGGAAATTTGCAAGAAGTTACCAATCACTATGTTTTAGAAAGCCGTCGTAAGGATGGATTGTATCATTCCTACAACCTTTTGGAATTTAAAGAGAATGGGATTGAAGTTAATCACTTGGGTCTAATGGTAGAAGGCCAGGTAGCCATACTAAAAAGTGGCATTCTTAACCAGGAGCAAACCAAAGCATTGCTTCAGGTTCTTTTTGAAAGCAATTTGTGGAGACCCGACCAAAAAAGTTTCATGTTGTATCCGTGGCGCGACCTGCCTGGTTTCATGGAGAAAAATCGAATAGATCCACAACTGATCGATAAATCTTTATGGCTCAAAACCCAAATAAAGGATGGTAAAACTGGAATTGTAAAACAGGATGAACTGGGTAATTTATACTTCAATTCCGATCTGCAAAATACCCGCATTCTACAGGAAAGGTTACAGGAGTATGCGCTAAAAAGCGAAGGCCAGCTTACAAAAGAGGAAATTTCTATTATTGCTGGTATTTATGAGCAGGTTTTTTCGCACAGGTACTTTACAGGAAGGTCCGGTTCATTTTATAAGTATGAGGGCTTGGGGTCCATTTACTGGCACATGATTTCTAAACTGTTGCTTACGGTAGGGGAGTGCATAACCAATTTTGAAAGCCAGGTCACCCTCAGTAGCGATTTGTCATCTTTGTACGCTTACTACCAACAAATCCGTGAAGGAATTGGAGTTCACAAAAAACCTCAGGCTTATGGCGCTTTCCCTACCGATCCATATTCTCATACACCTGTAATGATGGGCGCACAGCAACCAGGATTGACAGGCCAGGTGAAAGAAGACATACTAAGCAGATTCTATGAATTGGGAATACGTGTCGAAAACGGCATGATTGGCATTAAAAAAAGTATGCTTACCAACAATCTATTTGATGAAGCAGGCAAGTGTGCCTTTACCCTTTTCAATACAAGTTTTGTGCTGGAGAATGCCAAGCCCACCAATGCCAGAATCGTATATGCAAGCGGGGATGTGTTAGATGTAAAATGCCAACCCCTGTTTTTGCCGGTTGACATTTCATCGGAATTATTTCATAGAAAAAACACAATCAGCAAAGTCGTTTTTTACTGATTGTGTTTCCTTTGTTGAAAATGCAAGGTGCAATTTCCCCACGGAGTGGGGCATCCAAAGCACAATTTTCAGTGCATGCAGAATGGCGGTTAATAATTCTCGACCCACTCTTCGAAATAGGCTTGTGGGTGGTGACAAGTGGGGCAATTTTTAAGCGCTTTTTCACCTTCATAAATGTAACCACACTTGCGGCAGTACCATTTTGTTTTCTTTGAACGGCTAAACACCGAACCATCTTTAACCCTGGACAAAAGTTTCAGGTAGCGTTCCTCGTGGTTTTTTTCGGCGGCAGCAACCATCTTGAAAGCAGTAGCAACCTTTTTGAAGCCTTCCTCTTCGGCAATCCGGGCAAATTCTGGATAGAGTTTGGTCCATTCCTCGTTTTCGCCTTCGGCTGCGTGAAGCAGGTTTTCGGA
This sequence comes from Bacteroidales bacterium, assembly GCA_035477775.1. Taxonomy (GTDB): domain Bacteria; phylum Bacteroidota; class Bacteroidia; order Bacteroidales; family UBA7960; genus UBA7960. The sequence continues at coordinate 43,459 of DATIKH010000080.1, forward strand.
CGTGGTTGATACAGTTCCGGCTGGATAGCTGGCCGTAATTTCAACCATGCCGCCTTCGAGGAAGCTATAGAAAAGTTTGGCATGTTGCTTTTCCTGGTCGGATGTTTCGACAAAAAAACCGGCTATTTGTTCGTATCCTTCCTGTTTGGCCACTTTTGCATACATTTCGTAGCGTCGGGCTGCCTGCGATTCGCCTGCAAAGGCTTTGAGCAGGTTTTTTTCGGTTTGAGTTCCTTTTATGCTTTTTCCTTCCATAGTTTTAACCCTCCTGAAGTTTGATAGAAAATGCGTTTATAGTACGATATAGATTCATGCTGGCATCAAAACAAAATTAATGAATGCAAGGTGAAATTTCTCCCCGATAACTAAGCAAAAGCCTTATTCGGCGTAATTTAGAACCAGATTGAATAAAGAAAAGGCCTGTGGATTGAATGAGGTACGCCAGGATGCCAATATTTCAAAACACATCAGAGGCTGAAATTGGTTTCCTCCCAGTGCTTCAATAGCCTGAAATAAGAAAAGTAATGGCTTCGGTGTTTTCTATCTATGCAAGGTTTGAGTGCGATCGGGGCCTGTTGAAACAATCACAATGGGGACTTTCACAGAATCCTCGATAAACTGCACGTATTTCTGAAGTTGTCCCGGAAGTTGGCCATAATTGCTGAAGGGTTTCAGATCGCATTGCCATCCTTCAAAATCGGTATAAACGGGTTGAAGTTTTTCGGGGTTGTACGAAGTAGGTAGAAACTCAATTTTACTTCCATCGTATTCATAGCCAATACACACCTTGAACTGCTCAAAAACGCTCAGCACATCCACTTTGGTCATAATTAGCCTGGTTGCTCCATTGAGCATTACTGCGTATTTCAGGGCAGGCAGGTCGAGCCAGCCGCAGCGTCGTGGTCGGCCGGTGGTAGCTCCAAATTCATTGCCGGTCTTTCGCAAAAGGTCGCCGGTACTGTCGAAAAGTTCGGTGGGGAAAGGTCCGTTTCCAACACGGGTACAGTATGCCTTGAAGATTCCAAAAACCTCGCCGATCCTCGAAGGTGCTATGCCCAAACCGGTACAGGCACCGGTTGCAATGGTGTTGCTTGAAGTAACAAATGGGTATGAGCCGAAGTCAATGTCTAACAAAGTGCCCTGGGCACCCTCAGCCAGAATTTTCTGCCCCTGGTCAAGCGCCTTGTTGATGAATATCTCACTCTCGACCCATTGCAGCGATTTCAGTTGTGCAAGGCTTTCCATCCATCGCAACTCATATTCATCAAAATTCAATCCTTCAATTTTGAAATCGGTAATCGAATTTCCCAAGCCTTGTACTATTCGTAAATGAGTTTCCCTGGCCAGGCCATAAATGGAATCGAAATGTTCGGATGCCAGGTCGGCTACCCTTACGCCCGTTCGGGCAACTTTGTCGGTATAGGCGGGCCCGATGCCTTTTAAGGTGCTGCCAATTTTGTGATTCCCTTTTGCCAGCTCATAGGCTGCATCGAGCAACCGGTGTGAAGGCAAAATCAGGTGGGCCCTCACAGAAATCAGCAATGAATCATAAAGTTGCTGAGTTGAAAGTGACAACTTTTTAAGCTCCCTTTCAAAAATGAAGGGATCAATAACCACTCCGCTACCAATAAGGTTTTGTCGACCAGGGTGAAATATACCGGAAGGAATAGTATGGAGAACGTACTTTTTGTCGTCGAACTCGATTGTGTGTCCTGCATTGGGCCCTCCCTGAAAACGTGCAATGATATTATACTTAGGAGTAAACACATCAACAATCTTGCCCTTGCCCTCATCGCCCCATTGCAATCCAAGCAGTACGTCGGCTTTAGTAGCCATACTCATTCATTTGGTGTTAATGATTAGACACAAAAAAACGGTTGTTACACCGGTTTTAGTATCACAAAGTTAAGCAAATTCCTTTCAGTTTTGCTTCACCTTGCTGCAATCAATGCATATTCCATAGAAAACAAAGGAACGATGTGTGATTTTGAATTTAAGGATGTTTTCGATCGAGCTTTGAATTTCGTGAAGACGGGGGTCGCAAAACTCCATGACCTTGCCGCATTCGGAACAAATAACATGGTCGTGTTGCTTGTATTTGTATGACTTTTCGAATTGTGCCACATTTTTTCCAAACTGGTGTTTTATTACCAACTGGCAGTTTAACAGTAGTTCGATGGTATTGTATAAAGTAGCCCTGCTGACCCGATATTTGTTGTTTTTCATCGAGATGTAAAGCGATTCTACATCAAAATGTCCATCGGTAAGGTAGATTTCACGCAGAATACTGTATCGCTCTGGTGTTCGGCGATGACCATTCGCCAAAAGGTAAGCGGTAAAGATGCCTTTCACGGTTTCAAATACTTCCTGATTTATTTTTTTTTCTTTCATGGAGTATAAAAATTAGAAGCAATCAAGGCGTTTTAATTTTATAAATCGCAGAAGCCCTCCCGCCGGATTGATAACGGAATTTTATTTGCACGGGTGAATGGTTCAAAGATAATTTTTTTATTTAAATTCTTTATAAACAATCTTAATAGGTGCTGATTTTTAGCTTTCTAAACAAAAATTAAATTTTACCGATTCTAGAAACCGATTCGACACCTTTTATTTTTTTCAATTTGTTAATCATGTTATTCAAATGCTGGGTGTCATTAATATACACCATAACCGTGCCTTCGAAGGTTCCAGCATTGGTTTCCATATTTATAGTCCGGATATTGATATTCAATTCGTTCGAAATGACATTGGTGATGTTTCTCAACAGGCCAAATTCGTCGATCCCTTTCAATCTGATGCCTGACAGGAAGGCAATGCTTTTATTGGTAATCCATTTGGCTTTTACGATCCGGTATGCGTACTTGGATATGAGTTGGTTGGAGTTCGGACAGTTGTTGCGGTGTATTTTTATTCCTTCATTTATGGTTACAAAACCGAATACATCATCGCCGGGTATCGGGTTGCAGCAAGGCGAGAGGGTGTAGTTCAGGTTTTCGAGCGAATCGCCAATTAGCAGGGTGTCGGGTTTCGATTTCAGTTGCTCACGGATTGGATCTTTTTCCGGTGCCTTTTCTGCCGGGGTGGATTCGCGCGAGCGACCAAACGGGTTCTTGAGATAGCTGAAAAATCCGCTCTTCTCGGTTTCCATCTGGTAGGCTTTCAATTCTTTTTGCCCTATTTTTTCCACCGCTACATCAAAATACAAGTCTAATGGCGAGGCAAGTTTAAAATGATTTACCAGTCGCTGAATTATATCTGGGTTGTGATCTAATTTCAGTGCTTTGAGTTTTCTTTCCAGGATTTCCTTGCCAAATTCGGCTTGTTTTTTACGTGTTTCCTTCAGAGCCGATTTTATTTTTCCTTTGGCTCTGGCAGTTGTTACGTAATGCAGCCAGTCAGTTTTGGGCGATTGTTTCGAAGAGGTAATGATCTCTACCTGGTCGCCACTTTTTAAAACGTGACTCAAAGGAACAAGTTTGTGGTTGACCTTGGCGCCCAGGCAGTGGTTGCCCACCTCGGAGTGGATAGAATATGCAAAATCTAGGGCTGTACTGTCCATAGGCAGGGTGCGCAGTTCACCTTTTGGTGTAAAGACAAATATTTCGTCGGAGAAGAGATTTAACTTGAACTCTTCGATAAAATCAAGGGCGTCGGATTCAGGAGTTTTTAATATTTCGCGGATGCGCCGCAACCATTTGTCAATACCACTTTCACCGGCTTTCGATTCCTTATATTTCCAGTGGGCGGCATATCCTTTCTCGGCTATCTCGTCCATGCGTTTCGACCTGATTTGCACCTCGACCCACTTGCCTGTCCGGCTCATTACCGTAGTATGCAGCGATTCGTAACCATTGGCCTTAGGAGTTGAGAGCCAATCGCGCAACCGGTCAGGATTCGGTCTGTAAAAATCCGTAACGATGCTATAAACTTTCCAGGCATCGGCCTTCTCACGTTGCTCTGGAGTTTCGATGATAATTCGTATGGCAAAAATGTCGTAAACCTCCTCGAAGGGGATTTCCTTTTTTTGCATTTTTCCCCAAATGGAGCTGATAGATTTGGTTCGAGCAAGGATGGAATATTTAATGTCCTCCTCTTTGAGGGTTTTTTTTATGGGTAGCGTAAATGAGTTAATAAACCGGTTGCGTTCTTCCTCCGATTCAACCAGTTTCTGCGAAATCGCATTAAACACATCGGGATCGATGTATTTTAGTGCAAGGTCTTCCAGTTCGCTTTTTATGGCGTGAAATCCCATGCGGTGGGCCAAAGGTGCGAAAAGATACAAAGTTTCGTTGGCCACCTTAAGTTGTTTTTTTGGTGGCAGCGATTCGAGGGTGCGCATATTGTGCAGCCTGTCAGCAAGTTTTATAAGGATAACCCGGACATCATCAGAAAGGGTCAGGATCATTTTGCGGAAATTCTCCGCTTGAACCGAAGTAGTTTGGTCAAAAATGTCCGAAATTTTTGTCAGCCCGTCAATAATCCGCGAAACCTCCTCACCAAAATTCTCAGTGATGTCCGCTAACGTGTAGTCAGTGTCCTCAACTACATCGTGCAAAAGGGCACAAACCAGACTTGTGGTTCCAAGACCGATTTCCTGTGCAACTATCTGAGCAACAGCAATCGGATGAAAAATGTAGGGTTCCCCTGTTTTTCGGCGGTGGTTTTTGTGTGCATCTACTGCAAACTCAAACGCTCTACGGAGTGTCTCCTTATTTTCCTTAGTAGTATTAGGCCTGCAGGAGGCAACCAGCTTCCGGTATCGTCTGAGAATTTCCGAACGTTCCAGCTCTAATTTTTGATCCTCCATGAAACCCGTAATATTTTTGAATGAAAGATTATTGCAAATTTACGCTATAATGACCTCATCACGAAACCTCCTTATCAAAAACGGATACCGTCTTCATTCATTGCCTCACCACGTAGGTTCAGGTCATAAAAAAAACCAAATAAAATTTGCAGTAATCAATAACTGTCGCAGCAAAACCCAAAATTAAAAAGTGTTTTTGCTCTGAAAAGTTCTTATCCAAAGCAAATAGGTTAGGAAAAATCGGATAATGGGCCTAATCTGGTAAGTAAATTCAATCCAGGCAAATTAAAATACGCCATTGGTTGAAGTATATGCAAAATTTACCCATTTTTTGCAACCCAACAAACTATGCCAAAAGGGGGTGTCGGCAGATATGCCGACTACACCCGATACCGGCAGTTCGTTCTGCAATCCGGCCTGCAGAAGAATGGCAAACTCAGTCATTGAAGGGTTGTGACCTACAAGCATTACGCTGGTCAGATCGTCGGGCAGGGATGAAATAATATCATACAAATCATCTTTTGAGCAGTGGTAGATTTTGGGCTCGAATATAATTTTGGATTCGGGATAACCCAGGCTTCGGGCTAAAATCCGCGCAGTTTCTTTAGCCCGTACCGCGTTGCTAGCAATAATCAAAGAAGGTTTGACTCCCTTTTCCAACAAAAGATTGCCAACATTCATGGAGCTCTCTATGCCGGATTTCATAAGGGGCCGGCTAAAATCAGACTGGCACGGATCAGGTCTTGCCGCTTGTGCATGACGAGCCAAGTATATAGTTTTCATCCTTGTTCTAAATTCAGAGATAAATGCCGGATGGAAACGAGTGGTTACGTTTTCCATCCGGTATTAATGCCTAATACAAACTCAATTCAAAGGTAATATGATTTCCGTTTCCTTAAGGCTGTAAAATAATTTTTTTAAGCTTAAATTATCAAAAATTTAAATATGGCATTAGAAAATATCGATCAAGAATAAAAGAGACATTGGAAGGCATATTCCCGTTTTTCAGATTGTTTTTTTACAGTACCGAAAAGAGCGGAAATCCTTCCATAAGCTGATGTACTTTCTTTTTTACCCTTTCTGTTGTGTTCGGATTATCAATGTCAGAAAGAACCTCATCTATAAATTCCACAATCTTTATCGCATGTTCTTCTTTAAGCCCCCTGGTAGTTATGGCCGGAGCTCCTATTCGAATTCCCGATGTAAGGAAAGGAGAACGGCTGTCGAAGGGTACCATGTTCTTGTTTATGGTGATATCAGCCAGCACAAGGGTGTTTTCAGCCTTTTTGCCCGAAATTTCTGGAAATTTTGATCTCAGATCAACCAGCATGAGGTGGTTGTCGGTTCCACCTGATGTTACGTGATATCCAAGGCTAAGGAATGTGTCTGCCATTGATTTGGCATTCTTCATTACCTGTATTCCGTATTGCTCAAAAGATGGATGTAGGGCTTCTCTGAATGCCACTGCCTTTGCAGCAATTACGTGCTCGAGCGGTCCACCCTGGGTTCCCGGAAAAACAGCGCTATCCAGCACAGCCGACATCATCTTTATCTCACCTTTAGGGGTTTTATGCCCCCATGGGTTTTCAAAATCTTGGCCCATCATGATGATTCCACCTCTGGGCCCGCGTAAAGTTTTGTGTGTTGTTGAAGTTATGATGTGGCAATGGGGTATGGGGTTGTTGAGCAGCCCTTTTGCAATCAGTCCGGCAGGGTGTGCAATATCGGCCATCAGAATGGCACCTGCCTTATCGGCTATTTCGCGCATTCGTTTGTAATCCCAGTCACGTGGGTAGGCTGAGGCACCTGCAATGATCATTTTTGGTTTTCGCTCAAGGGCGATCTTTTCCATTTCATCATAGTCGATACATCCTGTTTCTTTATTTACCCCATAGGCAATTGGCCTGTAAAGGATTCCGGAAAGGTTAACGGGAGAGCCGTGCGACAAGTGTCCGCCATGACTGAGATCGAGGCCCATAAAGGTATCCCCTGGTTGAAGACAGGCAAGAAATACTGCAGCATTGGCCTGGGCTCCACTATGTGGTTGCACATTGGCATAACTGGCCCCGAAAAGTTCCTTGAGCCTGTCAATGGCCAATTGTTCTGTCTGGTCCACGATCTGGCATCCGCCATAATACCTGCGCCCGGGATAGCCTTCGGCGTATTTATTGGTTAGCACGCTTCCCATGGCGCGCATTACCTCTTCGCTAACAAAATTCTCAGAGGCAATCAGCTCCACTCCGTGCAGTTGGCGTTGGCGCTCCTGTTCGATTAATTCAAAAATCTGATGGTCTTTTTGCATAATGAATTCCAATTGTTTAAAAGGTGATTCGAAATGTATTTTAAATTTTGTCTGGATTTTCCGGGTAAAGGTACATATTTACATTATTGCCCGGTGCTTGACGGGTTTGATAGTTTTTTTTCTTATCCAGGTTATGTAAATTACAACCTCCTCCTCACTTTTGTTCACAATTCAGATACAACTTTCTTTATTTCCATCGTTTATCATTATAGAATTATTGTCCAAATTATGCTAATCTTCTTTTAATGATTAAATTTGTTTAGAATTATCCAGTATTTTCCATATATCAAAATTTATCTAAGAGATTACTAAATTGATTGCCAGGGGTCTAATATTATTGTGTGTAGCCTGTATGCTTTCCGGCACTTTAAAAGCCAGGGACAATATTTCTCCTTTGTCGGCTGGCCAGATTGATAGTCTTCGCCAGCTGGCAACAAATACCGAATTGCCCGACACGACTAGAGTGAGGGCTTTGCTTGAATTATCATGGTCGCTTAAGTCTGTAAACCCAGAGAAGGCACTTGAATTTGGATTGGCTGCATTGGAAATTTCAGAAGAAAATCAGGAACAGCTTTTTGTGGTTAATTCACTAATGCACATTGGGGTTGTTTATTGGCAAATGGGCAACTTCAGGCTGGCATTTAATTTTCTTCGAGAAGCCTACCTGATCTCACGGGCTCAAAATTATCAGAGAGGTGTGGCAACATCGATGGCCAACTTGGGTTTGGTACTGATGGAGCAAGGACATCATGAAAATGCCCTGGAGTATTATTTTGAAGCACTGAGAACTTTCGAAGCTATGAACCGGATGGATTTAGTAGCTCCGGTTCTTAATAACATAGGTTTGCTTTATCAGCAACAAGGTCAGCATGACCTGGCAGTGTCGTTTTTCAGGCAATCCCTCGAAGTAAAGGAAATCCTTAGTGATTCGCGTGCAATAGCTTTTACTTTGAACGGTCTTGGAGTGTCATTGCAAGCCCAAGGTAAATTAGAAGAAGCCCTCGATTATTTTAATCAGGCGTTAGCCATCAGGCAAGAATTGAATGATATCAGGGAGGTAGCCACAACTTCCCTGAACCTGGGAGCGCTATATTCGCAAATGGGTAACAATGCTTTTGCTCTGGTTAAATTGTCGCGAGCCCTCAACCTGTTTAATGAAGTGAAGGATGAAAGCGGTCGTGCACAGGTATTTCATCGCATGGGCATCGTAAGGTGGCAGAACGGACAACTCGATCTTGCCATTCAAAATTTGCAAACAAGCTTACAGATCGCAAAAGATATTGGGCAGATGCCGCTGGTTGTAAAGAATTATCGCGAAATTGCCAGCCTTTATGGCGATATGGGCTTATATCAAAGGGCCTTTGAAATCGGCAGAAGATACATACTCTTAAATGACAGTCTGTTCGCTCAAGAAAGCCAACAAAGGATTATTGAGTTGAAAATCCTGTATGATCAAGAGCAGAAAGAAAACGAGATTGAGCTTTTAACGAAAAACAACCAGATTCATGAGCTTAGAATTGCCCAACAGCAAACCATGCGAAACATTCTATTGGGAAGTGTTGTGTTTGTTCTGATTCTTTTCTTTTTTATTTACAACCGCTTTCTGGTCATCGAAAGGAAAAATAACCTGTTGCACACACAGAAAGAAGAAATCATTACCAACAATTTAAAACTGCATTCGCTCAACAGTGATTTGGTTAAACAAAATGAGAAAATTGCCGAATTGAACGAAAAGCTTAATAAAACGAATAACCAACTGGTTCAATCAGAACAGCATCTACGTGAACTGAATGCCACTAAAGACAAGTTTTTCTCCATTATTTCGCACGACCTGAGGAATCCATTCGCAAGCATTGTTAGTTTCTCCCGCATCTTGCAGAGAGATCTGAATCAACTCGACGAAAACGAATTGATGGATCTTGCCAGGGAACTCGATAAATCTATTTTTAAAATAAATAATCTTCTTGACAACCTGCTTCATTGGTCGCGTTCTCAATCAGGAAGAATGAAATTCGAGCCTGAGTATCTGGTGCTGAACGATCTCATTCAGGAAAATATTAATCTTTTTCAACCTGTATCAAGCGCTAAAAAAGTAATGATTACCAATCAGGTTGACCAAAATCTGGTTGTGTTTGCCGACCTGAATATGGTACATACCATCGTGCGGAACTTGCTGTCGAACGCTTTGAAGTACTCAGAGTCGGACCAGACTGTTGAAATTACTTCGCAGGTTGTACGAAAGATGGCCCACGTAATTATTAGGGACGAAGGCGTTGGTATGGATCCGGTTCAAATGACTCAGCTTTGGAATCCAAATAAATTTTACACCACCTATGGTACCCGCGATGAGAAGGGGAGCGGATTGGGGCTGATCCTGTGCAAAGAGTTCACAGAAAGAAATGGTGGCGAAATTTTTGCTAAAAGTGAAAAGGGCAGAGGTTCTGAATTTATTTTTTCGCTTCCCCTTAGCGAATCCAATGGCCGCTAAACTGCCAAACTGTGTTGGAGAGTCAGGAGTTCTTCTCAGATTGCATTTGTAATCTCTTTTTTTATCAGGCTTCAAAATGGGTCTTCGACATGAATCTGTTTTTTTGATCCTGAAACTAAAATATCAATTGTAAAATGAAGCCAAAATTTCCAAGGAGGATTTTTGTTGAAACGGAATAATTCTTATTGAAAAAATGTCGTATATTTGCACTCCGAATTTTGAGCGGATGTGGCGTAATTGGTAGCCGCGCCAGACTTAGGATCTGGTGCCGAGAGGCGTGGGGGTTCGAGTCCCTTCATCCGCACTAAAAAATAAAATTAATGCTTTTGTACCCCGTTGCTGACTTAGTTGATTCGGAATGACGGGGTTTGATTTTTAGCACATTTTGAAAATCAGCAACAAAAGGAGTACATGTTTTTTCAACCCTTAAAGGTATTCATTGCCTTGAATCACGAATAAACATATTTGTTAATTGATCAGGTATTCAGGGCCCCCAAAGCATTTTTTTAATAATCCGTTTTTAAATCAAATTTTGACTGATGAATATTGTTCTGGAAAAAAAGGATAATCTGCACGCACTGTTGAATATAGATTTGCATCAGGAAGATTATAAAGAGAAGGTATCAGACGAGTTAAAGAAAATTCAACGCAAGGCCCAGTTGCCAGGGTTTCGCCCAGGCAAAGTGCCAATGGGCATTGTAAATAAGATGTACGGAAAATCCATCAAGGCTGAAGAGATCAACAAAATCCTCATCGATGGTATTTACAAATTTTTGAAGGATAACGAGTTAGAGGTGATGGGCCATCCGCTTCCCGACCAGGATGCAGCTGAAAATATTGACTGGGAATCACAAACCAGTTTTAATTTCACCTACGAAATAGGTTTGGCTCCCAAGGTGGAACTTTTATTATCCGAAAACATTGAGGTTGAATATCCAAAAATCGTTGCCGACGCCCAAACGGTCGAAACCCATTTAGACAATCTAAGGCGCCGCTATGGAGCTATGATTCAACCTGAAATTACAGAACAGGAGGACATGCTCTACGGTGAGTTTGCCGAACTTGAGCAATCAGGCACCATGAAAGCCGAAGGCCACACCTGCCGCAACAATCTTTTGATCAAATACATTGCCGACAAGGATGTGCGTGAGAAATTGATCGGCATTAAGGTTGGGGATGTTGTGGAGTTCAATGTACTCAAAGCCGTTGAAAATGAGTCAGAAGCTGCTTCTTTATTAGGATTGAAGAAGGAAGAACTTGTAAACTTCAATGCTGAATTCCGGTTTACCCTTGAGAAAATTTCCAGAATAGAACCAGCCAATCTGGATCAGGTGTTTTTCGACAAGGTGTTTCCAGAGTCAGGTATTCAGGATGAAAGCAAATTGCGTGAAGCTGTAGCTGAGCAGATTAGCCAGCAGTATCAGATTGATGCCGACAAGCACTTCCGCAACGAAGTCATGAAAACACTAATCAAAGAGTCTGGTCTTGAATTGCCGGAATCATTCCTGAAAAAGTGGGTTGTAGCCGCAAATAAGGACGAATACACTCCGGAACGAATTGAAATGGAATTCCCGAAATTGGCCGATTCTTTCCGCTGGCAATTGATCGAGAACCATCTGGTGAATGTTCACGGTATAATGGTGAATGACGATGAAGTTACTGCCCACCTGGAACATTATATTAAAAGCCAATTCAAACAATATGGACAGCAGGAAGTTGAGAAGTCTGTGATTGATGGATTCGTAAAGCGTATTAAAGATAACCAGGAAGAACTCAAAAAGGTATACGACAATCTGGCCGATCAAAAACTTCTGGCTTTGTACAAAGAAAAACTGAAACTGAAAGTGGTTGAATTTAGTTTCGATGATTTTGTTAAATTCGTAACAGAAAAATATCAGCCTGAGATTTCCAACGAATAAAGAAGTTTCATTAAAAATCCAAAATCCCATGAGCCAATCGGACGAGTTTTCGAAATACGCAACACGACATTTGGGTATCAGCAGCCAATCCCTGCAAAACTACAAGTCGGTTTATGGCAATTATATCAGTCCTACCATCATTGAAGAGCGTCAGTTGAACATCGCCACCATGGATGTGTTTAGCCGCCTCATGATGGATAGAATTATATTTCTTGGAGTGCCTATTAACGATTATGTAGCCAACATCATTCAGGCACAGTTGCTGTTTCTGGAGTCGGTTGATCCGAAGAAGGATATTCAGATTTACCTCAATACTCCCGGAGGATCGGTTTATGCAGGTTTGGGGATTTACGACACCATGCAATATATTGCTCCCGATGTGGCAACTATTTGCACGGGTATTGCCGCCTCCATGGGTGCTGTACTCTTGTGTGCTGGCTCGCCAGGAAAGCGAACTGCATTGAAGCACAGCCGGGTATTGATTCATCAACCTATGGGAGGTGCCGAGGGGCAAGCTTCTGATATTGAAATTACTGCAAGAGAAATCGTTAAATTAAAGAAAGAACTCTACGAAATCATTTCGCTGCATACCGGGCAAGGATATGACAAAGTGTATGCCGATGCCGACCGCGACTATTGGATGACTTCATCAGAAGCAAAAGAGTACGGAATGATTGACGAGGTGCTTATCTCGAATAAAAAGAAATAACCAGGCAATTGCTTTTAACTAAATAATGCCAAAAGAAAACAAAAGATGTTCGTTTTGTGGCCGACCTGCCCAGCAGGTCGGCATGCTCATTTCGGGGCTCGACTCCCAGATTTGCAACAAGTGTGTGGAACAGGCCGGGCTTATTCTGGCTGAGGAGCAAGCCTTAAAAAACAAAACGGACATTCCCAGCTTTAAACTGATTAAACCCGCTGAAATTAAACAGCATCTGGATCAGTATGTTATTGGCCAGGACGATGCCAAAAGGGTTCTTTCTGTGGCGGTTTACAATCATTTTAAGCGTATTAACCACGCAGGCATACATAAAGAGCCAAATGATGATGTAGAACTCGAAAAGTCGAACATCATTATGGTAGGAGAAACGGGCACAGGTAAAACGCTTCTTGCCAGAACCATATCGCGACTGCTCAAGGTTCCATTTTGTATTGCCGACGCCACCGTATTGACCGAGGCAGGCTACGTGGGCGAAGATGTGGAAAGCATTTTAGCCAGGCTGCTCCAGGTTGCCGATTACGACGTGGTGGCAGCCGAAAGGGGCATCGTGTTTATTGATGAAGTGGACAAGATTGCCCGGAAAAGCGATAACCCTTCCATTACACGTGATGTGTCGGGTGAGGGAGTACAGCAGGCCCTGCTCAAAATTCTTGAAGGTACCGTGGTAAATGTTCCCCCGCAAGGCGGAAGGAAACATCCTGAGCAAAAAATGATTCAGGTAAATACACAGAACATTCTGTTTATTTGCGGAGGTGCTTTTGATGGTATTGAGAAAAAAATTGCCTCACGCATTCAGGCCAATGCCATTGGCTACGGTATGAGCAAATCTGAGGTTATTGACCGCGAAAATCTACTTCAATACATTGCTCCCCAGGATCTGAAAAGCTACGGGCTTATACCGGAACTCGTTGGTAGATTGCCGGTACTTACGTATCTGAATCCTTTAGATAGAAGCACTTTGAGAGCTATACTCACAGAGCCAAAAAATTCCATCATCAAACAGTACATAAAGTTGTTTGAGTTGGATAATATCAAACTCGAGATCGATGAAAAGGTCTTTGATTATATTGTTGACAAAGCGATTGAATTTAAGCTGGGTGCCCGCGGACTTAGGTCAATATGTGAAGTAATTATGCTCGATGCCATGTTTGAAGTGCCTGGCTCAGAACTTGCTCAGCGTGAGTACCAGATTACCCTTGAATATGCTATGGGTAAACTTTCAAAGAATAGATTGAGCCGACTAAAAGTTGCCTGACATTCTCATAATTTAGCAGGTTTATTCAAAAAACTTTTTGTAATTTCAAGCGTTTGTATTAAAGGCAAGCGCTTTCTTTTGGCATACTTCTTGCCAAAAAAAGGAATGGCATGAAAATGATTTTTGTATTCATCTCGCTGATGTTGTTTTGCCTTGTTGCGGCTTCGCAGGAGCCGGCAGCCTCCACTTTTTTTGGCGGACATATTGTTAAAGCGGTAATTGTTGACGGTGACACCATCCCACACATAGAACTGCGGCCGGTTGCGATTTTGGCACCCCGAGTTTTCGGCAGCAGGAGCGACGAAAACCGACACCGTCGCTTGGTGCATAACGTAAGAAGAGTCTATCCTTTTGCCAAACTTGCCGGACAAAAATTCGAATATTACAGCCAGATTTTGGAGACCTTGCCGACAGATGCCGAACGCAGGAGGCTTATGAGGCAGGTCGAAAAAGACATCAGGGCCGAATTTGAGGACGACCTGGTAAGGCTCACCGTAACACAAGGCCACATTCTTATTAAGCTAATAGATCGAGAAACACAACACACCTCTTTTGATGTGTTGAGGGAGTTCAGAGGGGCATTTTCGGCAGTATTCTGGCAGTCGTTTGGACGGATTTTTGGATTCAACCTGCGTACTCGTTATGATCCTGAAGGAGCCGACAAACAAATAGAAGAAATTGTACGGCTTATTGAGGAAGGAGTTATCTGAGGTTTTACTTTTGTCTCCCCCGAATTACTATCTGTATGGTTTGTAGTAAGATTTTGAAATCTTCTGCAAGCGACATCCTATCCAGATAAAGAAGGTCGTAATGCAATCGGGCGATCATTTCTTCCAAATTTTCAGTATAACCATTGCAAACCTGCCCCTTGCCTGTTATTCCGGGTTTAACCATCAAGAGCAGTTGATAATTAGGTTCTTTTTGCATGATCTGGTCAATGTAATATTTTCTTTCAGGCCTGGGTCCTACAATCGACATGTTTCCTATTAAAACATTATAAAATTGTGGAATTTCATCGAGCCGTATCTTTCGCATAAATCGTCCGAAAGGAGTAACCCGCGGATCCTTCTCAAATGATAATTGCGGCCCATACTTTTCGGCATCTATATACATCGACCTGAATTTGTGTATTTTAAAAGGTTTTGCATGAAACCCTATGCGTTCCTGTCTGAAAATTACCGGACCCTTAGAGGTGGCTTTAATAATTATAGAAACCAGCAATGCAATAGGGGACAGTAGAATAAGCACTGCAAATGAAATAGTAATATCTAGAAGTCGTTTTATTCGCTTTTGCCAGGCAGGCATGAACTCCATGCTCATGTCCTGAATGGGAGCAACCAATCCGCCACTCAACAGAAATTCACATAGCAGTTTTTTGCACAGCCTGGGGGCTATTTTTACGGTAATATCTGATTTGTAAAGACAGGTAAGAATTTTTGAAATACGATGGTACTCGTTGGGTTCAATAGCCACAATCGCTTCTCCAATTCCATTGTTTAGCAGGATTTGAGACAGCTCATCTACCTTGCCCAATTCGGGTAAATAGTCACTCAATAGGTGTTCACCATGCTCATCTAATGCCACATATCCTTTGAAAAGGTTTTCATGCCGCTTTTGCCTGAAACAATGGTCTTCATAATAGGCTACTGCAGTTTGCCGGCTGCCAATCATGATAGATTTTGGCTCCGGATGTTCGTTGTTGATGCAATCGGGTTGGAGTAAGGGGTTTGGGCTCTTATTCATGGCACGTTCTAACCGTAAACACGGATATTTCCTTCAATTTTTTCCATGATCTGGTATGCCAGTTCGAGTGAGTTGTACCCGTCTTCAATGGTTACAGGAGGCTCAGTATTTTGCTCGATGGAGTGCCTGAAAGTTTCAAGTTCGGTTTTGATGGCATTGATAGGCTGAATCTCCGGTTTTTCAACAGTGATCTGTCTTTTTCCACGTCCTTCGCCAAGATCAAGAATCAGCGCCATGGGATCTTCATTGTTTTCAATGGAGTTGATCCTGATAATTTCGGTTTGCTTCGTGAGAAAATCCACTGCAATGTAACCGTTGCGTTGGAAGAACCTTGTTTTTCTCATGTTCTTCATGGAAATACGGCTTGCAGTAAGATTAGCAACGCAACCGTTGTTGAACTCTACGCGTGCATTGGCAATGTCGGGGGTCTCAGAAACGATGGACACGCCGCTGGCCGAAATTTTTCTGACAGGAGATTTTACCACATGCAGAATGATATCCAGGTCGTGAATCATTAAATCAAGAATCACCGGCACATCGGTACCTCTGGGATTGAATTGCGCCAGGCGGTGAATCTCGATAAACATTGGATTATTCAGGAAGGGTGATGCTGCAATAAAGGCAGGGTTGAACCGCTCCACATGGCCTACCTGAACCTTAACGTTGGCTTCGCGTGCAAGTTCTATAAGGCTCCTGGCTTCCGAAAGTGTAGTAGTAAGCGGTTTCTCAATAAACACATGCCTGGAACGGCGAAGGGCCTTTGAGGCGTTTTCGTAGTGAGAGATGGTGGGAGTAACAATGTCAACCATCTGGCAGGCCTCTATCAGTTCATCTGCTGATGCAAACCTTTTTATGCCAAAAGTTTTTTCAACTTCGGCCGAGATGGTTGGATTGGGATCGTAAAAACCCAAAAGGTCGAAATGCTCCGACTCAAGAATACATCTGATATGTATTTTCCCCAAGTGCCCTGCACCAAGAACACCAATATTTCTCATACTTGCTGTGGATTGGTTTAAAGGTTAAACATTGTTTGTGATGGTATGGCAAAGGTATGATTTTTTAAATACGGTTTTGATGACGCTTTTGGCAACTGTACTATTTTTCACAAACTATATGGTATGGCATTGGAAGCAAACAGGAGCTTGTTGGTGGTAACAATTCTATTGAATATATTGATTACCTTAGCCTGAAATAATCATATTTTTTTGTAGAAGTTGATGATCGATAGTTACCGTCATAAGGGATTGAGGAGGAAACTTGCCGAGGAGGTTCGTGCAAAAGGTATTAAGGATGAGCGCATCATTTCGGCTATTAACACCATCCCCCGACACTATTTTCTTGATTCCTCTTTTGTGGAGTTTGCCTATCAGGATAAACCATTCCCGATTGGAGCAGGTCAAACCATAAGTCAACCATATACTGTAGCTTTCCAAACCGAACTGCTTTCCCTGAAAAAGAATGAGAAGGTGATGGAAATAGGCACCGGAAGCGGCTATCAGGTATGTGTACTGATGGAGCTTGGAGCAAGGGTGTTTAGCATTGAGCGGCAACATGAACTTTATGTAAAAGCAAAATCCTTGCTTCCGCTTATGGGCTACAACCCCCGGCTTTTTTACGGCGACGGCTATAAGGGACTGCCGGCTTTTGCACCCTTTGATAAAATCCTGATAACTGCCGCTGCACCTGAAATTCCTGGCGAACTTCTTAAACAATTAAAGATTGGTGGCTTTTTGGTTGTCCCGGTGGGACCAGGGTCAACCCAAATAATGATGCGAATCACCAAAGTTGCCGATAATCAGTACAAGGAGGAAGAATTTGGCTTTTTTAGGTTTGTTCCGCTGCTGGGAGATAAGGAGTAATCATGCCCGATAAAGGCTTTTGTTACAGATTGCATTCCAATTGATAGCTTCTAAAATAACACAGTAAATTACTTTACAGGATCTATAAATCATTATGGTGGAAAAATCCCTAATTGTGGCTTATAAAGGCATTTTTAGCCAGGAAGTAATTTTGGAGCTTGGCGAGGTATTGGCAAGGGACATAGCATTGCTCGAAAATGAGCAATTCAGCAGGAAGGTATTTGGCGTTTTTATCGAATTGTCGCAAAACCTGAAGAATTACAGCGCCAAAAAGGATGCATCGGGCTCTGGGCAGGGAAGACTGCGGGTATTCAGAGACCAAACTTTATATTATCTGGAAACCTGCAATAGAATAACTCCTTCTGAGCGGGTTGTGTTAAAAGGCCGGATTCAGGAAATAAACTTAATGAAAGCGGATAGGTTGAAACAAAAATACAATCAAATAAGGAGGTTTGGCAAAAGTGTTCCGGGTAGGGGTGCAGGCCTGGGGCTAATCGATATTGCCCGTCGAACAGGAAACCCGATTCGGGCTACCTTTCGAAAGATCAATGAAAACAATCTTGAACTCGTCCTAAAAGTATCCCTAAAGCCATAAATTTCTCAGAATCTGGGCGTTTTGTCAAAGGCGTCGCGCAATCCGTTTCCGAGCAGCATAAATGCAAGTACCATGAACATTATGAGCAGGCCGGGCAAAAAAGCCAGGTAGCCTTTGTCGAGAATGATGAAACCATAGTGCTCTCTGATCATAGTTCCCCACGATGGCATAGGAGGTTGAACACCGATGCCCAAAAAGCTCAACCCCGCCTCAATCAGAATGGCCGAGGCAAAATTTGCTGCGGAGATTACCACTATAGGCCCCATGATATTTGGCAATATATGCCGCGTTATAATTCTTGTGCTGCTTAACCCAAGGGCTTTAGCTGCTCCTACATATTCTTTTTCCCTTATACTTAAAACCTGCCCTCGGGCCACCCGGGCCACTTCGACCCACATCGTTAGACCCACTGCCACGAAGACCTGCCAAAAGCCTTTCCCGATGGCAAAAGTTATTGCAATTACCAGCAACAAGGTGGGAATAGACCAAATGACATTGATAAGCCACACGATGATGTCGTCGATCCATCCGCGGAAATAGCCTCCGGCACTCCCCAATGTGAGGCCAATAACCAGCGAAATAAATACCGAAATAAAGCCCACCGACATCGAAACCCTCGCTCCGATAATGAGTTGACTTAACAAATCGCGACCGAAGCGATCGGTGCCCAGTAAAAATCTACGGGTAACTGTATGTTGCTTGCTGGCTGTTTCGCGCAGTTGCTCTATTGGTTTGGTTACTTTCTGCCCAGTATAGGTGATGAAAGAGATCGAATCATTCAATACCGGAATGGTTTCCTGACCAGGTTCGATCGAAAACACTACATCGGGTAGCCAGATCCGGCTTTCGAGCCCACTATAGCCAGGTTGCCCAACATAAGTTTCGTAGTATAGCCATTCGCCTTCGAACCAATAATGTTGAATAGCAATGGTGTTGTAATTTGATGGTAATCCTGATACTAGTTTTTCCAAAAAGGAAATCGTGATTTGAGGTTGGTTTTTTGCGACAAGCAGCAGGGTGGCCTCATGACCGGGTTTATGGGTAGCAATTTCCAATTGCTGGTGATTGGCGTGGGGAGTCGAATCGGGCGAAATCAGGTAACCCAGGGTTGCCGTTAGAATACCCAGTAAAATAAAAACCAAACTACCAATGGCAAGCGGGTTTCTGCGAAACCTGCGCCACACCATTCCACTAATTGGACCCTGTATATTTTCTACCCTTTTTTTAAACACCCGAGAGTTTTTGATGCGACAAATTTAAAACAAAATGAAAGTATAGGCGTTTAACTTTGCAATCGGGATTGTTTGCCCTTTTTTGGGAATCCATGAAGAGACGGCATATTTTTTGCCAACCAAGTATCTAATCAGTAAATCAATGCTCAATGAAAAATATTTTCCTTATTGCGACAATAGTTGCCACAGTATTTGCAAACCTTTTTTCAGGTGAAACGAGGGCAAATCAGCCCAGAGTAAACTGGCTTACCATGGAGGAAGCGCTTGAACGCCACAGCCAAAATCCAAAAAAAATCTTTGTCGATATCTACACCGATTGGTGCGGATGGTGCAAACGCATGGAGGCCGAGACTTTTTCGCATCCGGTAATTGTGGAATACATCAATACCAATTTTTACCCAGTAAAACTTAACGCCGAGTACCCCGGTCCAATTGTTTTCGGAGGGGTTACTTATGTAAATGAGCAGCCTGAAAGGCGGGGCTCGCCCCACAACCTGGCGGTAGCGATTTTGCAGGGCCGCATGAGTTACCCATCAGTTGCATTTTTCGATGAACAACTTCGACTTATTTATGCATTGCCTGGCTTCAGGGCGCCGGTAAATATGGAGCCTGTCCTTGTATTTTTCGGTGAAGGAATCTATGAGGAGAATCCCAACCTCGATTATTTTATCGCCAACTTTCAGGGCCGCATAAGCAGGTAACCGTTGCTTGGTTAAATTGCTGAGGCTGATTTACGCACAAGGTTCAGATACCAATTACATATCCTGGCATTGTAGCTGTATATGAGTTTTAAAGGTGTCTGGCCTTCTTTTTTCATTTGTCGGTCCATCTGGGAAGTAAACCGGTCGTAGCAGGCCCAGTCGGCTTTGCTCATTTTGAAGGCTATTGCCCAGGAAGGTGCCACTGGTTTCAAAAATTTTGCAATCAGCTTCACCAGTACATTCTCCTTGATCTCTTTAAGCTCTTCCTTGCCAAAATAAATGCCCAGAGGTTTGAAAAATTCTTCCTCGAGCAATTCGTCGTAAAGCCATTTGTTCTTCCTGAATTCAAAAGGTACCTGCCTGAATAGGTTTCGGAGGTCCTTGTGCCAGAGGGGCAAACGGAAGGCATATCCAAAATAAGTATATGTATGAACCGACTGGAATATGAATTTTGATGCCCTTTCTTTTGCGTACCAATCCTCTATATATACGCTGTATTTGTGATGGATAGCTGATTTTGGTGGATGATAGTCTTTATACCAGGCTGTGAGGCGACTTTTGATCTTATCGCGGGAGTTTTTTTGTAGTGGTATGAATGGATAATACTTTTTCAAAATTTGCTTAGGCAGATTTTCAAATCGACTGTTCCCGATTTCTGCATTTTTCAAATGCCCGCCAGCTAGAAAATCGCCCCCATGTCCTGGAAGAAATACACTGTTGTCAGGTATCAAATTGTTTTCTTTCAAATACTTTACTGCAAAATACTCCTGTAGGTAAGGCATGGAATAGTTGTTTCCGGTATAGCGGCAGTATTCAAGGAAAACCGGATCGTTCAGGTAGTTTAACGGGTCAATTTTGCGGTAATCAACAAACACCCAGGGATAACCCAGTTTTTCTGCTACGCGTCGGCTTAACTCCGACTCGGTATTTGGCCTTCCGTAAGTAAAGCAAACCACTCTTTGATAACCGGCATTCTTCAACAGACTTATTATGAGTCGCGAATCGTAACCACCACTTAATGGTACTACTGCTGTACGGTTGTTGAGAGAGGTGATGAGCCTTTTAATCACATTTTTTAGCTTATAAACCAACTGTACTTTCAGGTCGGTCAAATCATCATCCAGGAAAAAATTTGAAAGCCAATATTGGTAAACCTCTGACTCCACCGTTCCATCGGGCTTTAAGAGCAGTATTTCGCCTGCCCTGATCTTGAAAATATCCTTCAGCAGGGTTTCTTTACCCAAAACAAATCCGGCGCCTAAAAACTCATCGAATGCCGGGTTATTACATTGCCTTATTTTTTTGAGCCCGAGCAGGTGTTCGCTGCTGTCGGAAACCAGCCATTGGCCATCCTCCCAAGTGTAAAACACCGGAAACATGCACATAACACCATTACCTACAAGGATGCCTTCGGGTATCTTGCGGATGAGGGTAAACGGTCCGTCAATGCTCTCGAATTGCTTTTTAAGTTCCTGCCTGTTTGTCAAGGGCTGTAGTATATCCAGCGCCGAATCTTCGTGAAAATGACGGCTGTCCCTGTCGAAGAAAAAACCTTTGAAACTTGCATCATTTCTTTGATACCATTGATAATGATAATTGAAAACCAGATGAATCTGCTCCATAACTTATTCAATTAATTGAGAATTTCTTTCAAAACATAAACATATTGTCTCGCTATCGTTTCTTTTGAGAATGTTGAAATGGCGAAATCTCTAATGGCATTCTTGTCGAAGGAATGAAATTGTCTTATCACTTGCATCATTGCCGAAGCTAAATTTTCAGGACATTGGATGGGCACAGTAATACCTTCGCTTTCGCGGATAAAACTTTGCGGTCCGCCCGAAATCGTACCGATTACCGGCAAGCCGCACGACATCGCTTCTATAAAAACTACCCCGAAAGCCTCGTAACGGCTTGCTAATACAAAAACATGCGCCTTTCGCATATTGTTTCTTACAGCCTGCCGGTCCAGTTGCCCCTCGAATGTTATAAAATTATTCAAATTATTCTGTGAAACTAACTTTTGAAGATTTTTTAATTGGCTTCCCTGGCCTCCGATTACCAACCGGCACCGGCCGGGCAGTTCCTCATGAACAAGCCTGAATGCCTCGATCAGGGTATCCATCCCTTTTACTCTTTCGAGGCTTCCCAGAGAAAAAAAAGTAAATGGTTCGGATGGAGGAGTATTATCAGGAGTAAAATATTCGGTATCGACCATATTGGGAATCGTAATATGCCGCCCGTTGCTTCCGGGGGCAATATCCAATATATAGCCCTGCAGGCTGTCGCTTACGGTTATAATTTTGGAAGCCTGGTCAAATGTCTTTTTTAGATACGACAGATACCAGGGTTTCAATAATGAGCGGGCTTCGGGTGTGTTGTAAACAAATCGGCTCCGGTGCTCGACAACCACAAAAGGAATTTGGTGTTTTTCGCTGATAAGGGCTGCAATATATCCTGCCCAGATGGAACTGTGGGCAAGTATGATATCAGGCTTTCCGCATTTTTTCAAATACCTCCTGAAAAATTGCAACATCATGATAGTCCAGACAGCAAAGTTGAGCTTTTCAAAAAATGGGATTATCCAGTATTTCCGTTGAAATTCGTTGAGAGTACCTTCGGTAATCTTTTGAGTTTTGAATGCACCGAATAGTTTGGATGGTTTGAGGGTTTTCAGGCTGGTGTGAACTCCGGCAAGAACATCTACCCTTACCCCTTGTTCGGCAAGCGCCATAGCATGCTCCCTAAAGAAATATCCCCCGTTTGGAGGATACCAGGAAGGTATTACTAAAACTTGCATGTTTTCCTTCCCTCTCATGTCCGAATGTTTTCAATAATTCCATCACCAGTACCCTTTTCGTTATTTCGGGCCAGGCTTAGGTACCAAAATAGGTTGAACAGTACCACTGCAAAACTTACCGCCGCAAACAATCCCAGCGACAGGAATAAATTTTTGGCCAGAATCCCGATTGACAATGCCAAGAAACGTAACACCAGGTATGCCAGGTCGATAAACATAGCCTTCCTCTGACGGGAATACAACTCCGGAAGGAAAGCCAGTGGGCTGGTAAGGTAAACCATAAACAGCCACGGAGATAGAATCTGAACAAATTCGCCGGCCTGAACATATTCTGGCGGAAAAACCAGGGCAAACAGGGTAGGGGCAAAGATTGCCAAAAGAACAAATGGCACTATTCCAAGATAGAATTTCTTGACTACAAGGTTTTTCAACAGAGGATACACCGGCTTGTTCTGGTTGTAGTCCTCAATTATTCTTTGCGAGAGTACCTGAAGCAAGCTCTGCGAAAAAAGGCTTAAAGGCCTGAAAATAAACGCATATCCAAAAGCAAAAAGTCCGGCTACCTCTGCTGAGAATCCTCTTGTGAACAAGAATATAGGTAAGGCGCCCGAAAGATTGTTGGTGATATTGAGCAACATGTTGTAGCGCGGATAACCCGAGTACTTTTTCGCCTGTTTTATTATTGCGTCAAATGAAACATTGGCAGTGGAGCAAAGTTTTTTTTGGGTACGCCACACTATGTGGATGGCGCTCATTGCGTGGGCAAGGATTTGCGATGCCAGAAGGCCGTTGAAAGGGCTCTGCAATATACCAGTGAGCAGTCGCGACCCGTTCAGGGTAGCGTATTGTGCCTGGGTATTTTCTACCATGTATCCAAATTGCTTGTTGCGGTTGGCATAGAATATGCAGCCCTGCGATATCCCATGCAACAAAAGACTTAATGGCAGAAACCACAGCCATGGCCATAGGTCATAATTCCCAGATAGCGAGGCAATATATCCACCGGCAAAAAGTACTACCAGAAAAACAATCACTGCAAAAGCCGCAGAGATAAGCTGTACAAGCCAAAACAACAACCGTGCATCGTGATCGCCGGTTGGTAACATAATTGCCTGCTCATAACGGGCTGTGCCGATAACCGAAATGATGCTGAAAATTGCAAAGTACATGGCCGTGAGCCCAAATTCGGCAGGGGTAAAGAGTTGCGCATATAAGGGTGTAAGGACCAAGGTGAGGCCTTGAGCAATCATCGAACCCGAAAACAATTTCAGAAAGTGCCCTATGCTCTCCTTCCCCGGATATGCTTTCACCATATAATTTAGGGCTTAAGTGAATATTTTGCCGAACATCAAACAGGAGGCAAATTTCGATAAAAATTCCTAAATTACCAGCCAATTCAGACACAGTTGCGCAACGGTTCGACGAGTTCAGGTTTTAATCAACCAATTTATCGCAGGGCGGCGGTGTTTTGGTTTTGGCAAAAACGATACCTTTAAAATCTTCAAACTTTCAATTATGATCCATAAAATTGTTAAGGCTGCTGTTGCTATCTGGCAACTTGTGAAAAACCCCTGGTTGCTTAATAAAATGTTCGATGAAGAACTATACTGGCGAAAAAGGGTGTTAAAAAAATATGACTTTAAAAACGGGTTGCCCGTTCTTGACCTGGTATCGGTTTTCGACACTTCAGCGGAAACCATTTCGCCTTATGCTTTTTTAGACGGGGGAAGCCTGCCCACCGACCTGGCGTTATTGAGGTGCCTGGCGCGGAGGTTTCAGGTGGAAAACTATCTGGAAATAGGAACCTGGCGTGGCGAGAGTGTGGCCAATGTTGCTCCCTTTGTAAAAAAGGCTGTAACCATCGACTTGCCCGACGATGCCATGCATTATATGAGGCGTGGCGAGGAATACATTGGCCAGCACCGGGTTTTTTCCGAAAACCTGCCCAATGTGATTCATGTGCGGGCCAATTCCATTACCCTCGATTTCCGAACCCTGGGTGATTCTTTTGGCATGGCTTTTATTGACGGCGACCACCATTATGAGGCAGTACGGTCCGATACCCGCAATGTGCTCAAATGCCTATCGCCCGAAGGAATAATCGTTTGGCACGACTACGCACTCAACCCGGAGCAGGTGCGCTGGAGCGTACTGGCGGGCATTTTGGATGGCCTGCCTGCAGAAATGCAACAACGCCTTTTTCATGTATCCAATACTTTATGTGCAATTTTCTTACCCCAGGGTATTTCGAATTTACCCGGCGCCACCATCCTCCCCGGCAAATCGCCTGAAGGGTGTTTTGAGGTTGAGATAAAATTGCGGGAAACGCTAAGCAAGTAAAAATTCTCCTGACGGATGGCCTCCGGCCCGTGCCGCCGGATCAGCCTATACCCTTATCTGGCTCCGGTTGGGGATTGGCTTTTTGCTGTCCGAATTCCCTGGCAAGGATTTCTTTGAGTTGCAAGGGTTTGAGGTTCTTTTTCAGTTCGCCGTTCTTGGCGAAAGATATTTTTCCGGTTTGCTCGCTTACTATCAGGGCGATGGCGTCGGACACCTCGGTAATTCCGGCGGCAGCCCGGTGGCGCATTCCCAGGTTGGCCGGAATATCCTGGTTCTCCGATACGGGCAATACGCAACGGGCAGCCTTTACACGGTTGTTGGTGATGATTACTGCCCCGTCGTGAAGCGGGCTGTTTTTGAAGAATATCGTTTCTAACAGCTGCTCCGACACCCGTGCATCGATCAATTCGCCGGTTTCTACATAAAAGCCCAGGTCGTTTTCGCGGGTCAGGATGATCAGCGCTCCGGTACGGCTTTCAGAAAAATGTTCGCAGGCATTTACCAGTGAAGCAAGATTCAGCTTGACGCCATCTTCCAATTGCGTAAAAATCCTGAAAAAGCGGTTGCTGCCTTTGTTAAAGAAACTGCGGGTGCCCAACAGGAGCAAAAACTTACGTATTTCGGGCTGAAAAACAATGATCAGGGCCAAAACCCCAACACTTATAAATTGACCCAAAATGGCTGCCAGCAGTTCCATTTCGAAAATCCGTACGAGCCACCAAATGATATAAACGGATACGATTCCTAGAAAAATATTCAAGGTTCCGGTGCCGCGTATGAGCAGGTATATCTGAAAAAGTATCAGGGCAACCAGCACGATATCGATAACATCGAGCAGGCGTATCTGCAAAAATGCAGTAGTAAATATTGCAGGCATATAGGGTATATTTAGATGCTTTTAGTTTTGACTTTGACTTTTGTACATTTCTACAATTTTGACTGCTTCGACCGCTTCGCGCACATCATGTACCCTTAATATGGAAGCTCCTTTCAGCAGTGCAATGGTATTGGCCGTAATGGTGCCATTCAGGGCGCCTTCGGGCCCTGTACCCAAAACTTTATAGATCATCGATTTGCGCGACAGTCCTGCCATGACGGGCAGATTAAAAATCCTGAAATAGTCTAATTCATTCAGCAACCTGTAATTATCCTCCAGGGTTTTGCCGAATCCAAACCCCGGATCAAGGATTACATCGTGTACTCCAAGCTGATTCAGAACCAGGATTTTTTTTGAGAAAAAGGAGGCTATTTCTTTTGTTATATCCTGGTAGGTGGGGTTTTGCTGCATATTTTCCGGAGTTCCCTGCATGTGCATCAAAACATAGGGTACTTTAAGGGAAGCTACGGTTTGAAACATGGCCGGGTCGATCTGGCCTGCCGATACATCGTTTACCATGCAGGCTCCTTCGCCGATGGCCATGGCAGCCGTTTGGGAGTTATAGGTATCCACCGAAAGTATGGTTGCCGGAAAACGCCTGATGATGGCATGGATGACCGGCCGGAGTTCTTCGGTTTCTTCTGCCGGGGCAACCAGTTGGGCTCCAGGTCTGGTCGATGCAGCGCCAATGTCGAGGATGTGGGCTCCCTGCTCCAGCAGCTTTTCGGCATGTTTTACAACATCCCATGTTGTTTTAAATTTATTGCCGTCGTAAAACGAATCGGTGGTAATATTAATGATACCCATCACCAGAGGTGTGGATAAATTCATAATTTTGCCCTTTAGGTTCAGGGTTTTTTGCGGGCTGAATAAACTTTCTTTAGCCATGCTTCCGGGTACCTGTCAATTATTCTGCACAAAACCGCATTTATGTCAAAAACTGATCAACAATACGACGAAGTAAAAAAAATCTGCCTGGATATTTTTGCCGACAAGCTGAAAGACTATGGTGCAGCTTGGCGTATTTTACGACCTACGGCACTTACCGACCAACTCTACATCAAAGCCCAGCGAATACGCTCCTTGCAAAACAAAGGTACACAAAAAATACTTGAAGGTATTTCTCCTGAGTTTATCGGAATGGTAAACTATGCCATTGTGGGTTTGATACAACTCGAAATGGGGGTTGCCGACCAACCGGATATTTCGGTTGAGGAGGCCCTGGCAAAATGGAACGATTATTTCGAAAAGTCAAGAAGGCTCATGCACGACAAAAACCACGACTACTCGGAGGCATGGCGTTCCATGCGGGTTTCGTCGCTGGCAGATATCATCCTGATGAAGATCATGCGGGTGAAACAAATTGAGGACAACAAGGGAGTTACCTCTGTTTCGGAAGGAATTGACGCGAATTATTACGATATTGTGAATTATTCGGTGTTTGCCCTCATAAAGCTTGAACTTGAGGGGCCAAACCATTAAATTTACCGTAAAATTGAGGTAAGGTGCTGAAGTTTGTTTTCAGAAGGCTTTGGTATGGATTCTGGGTTTTTCTGGGCGTGGTAACCGTGGTCTTTTTCCTGTTTACTGTCTTGCCGGGCGACCCTGCCAGGATGATGTTAGGTCAGCGGGCCGACATATCATCTGTTGAAGCCATTCAGCGCGAATTGGGTCTCGACAGGCCTGTTTGGGTGCAATATCTCAACTACCTCAACGACCTTTCACCGGTATCGGTTCATAACAACAGCGATTCGAACAGTCTGTTTTATCTCGACGAATCCAAATACCGGGTACTGGCACAATTGCCTGTAGGTGAAGTAAGTCTGGTTGTTAAACCACCATACTTCAGGCGGTCGTATCAGACCAACCGCCCCGTAACTTCAGTTCTTGCCGAGGCCTTGCCCAATACTTTGTTGCTGGCATCGGTATCCATTTTGTTCGCCATGATACTCGGAGTGGCCTTAGGGGTTTTCTCAACGATCGTTAAAAACAAGGCCGTAGGCAGAGGCATCATGGTACTTACAGCCCTGGGTATGTCGGTGCCTTCATTCTTTGCTGCCATTATTATTGCCTGGATATTTGCTTTTGTACTGGGCGATTATACCGGGCTGAATATGACCGGCAGTTTAAAAGCCGTTGATGACTTTGGCAGGGGCGAATATTTCGCATGGAGCAACCTCATCCTTCCGGCCATTACCTTGGGCATCAGGCCATTGGCAGTAGTAACCGAGCTCACCAGGAGCTCCATGTCGAATGTTATGGCCCAGGACTATATACGCACAGCCCGAGCCAAAGGGTTAAGCCTTTACAGGGTAGTCACCGGGCATGCTCTCCGGAATGCCCTTAACCCGGTAGTTACAGCCGTTTCAGGTTGGTTTGCGTCGCTCATGGCAGGAGCTGTTTTTGTTGAATTTGTTTTTGGATGGAAAGGCCTTGGAGTAGTTATCGTAGATGCATTGGAGCATTATGATTTTCCGGTTGTTATGGGAGCCGTGCTGCTTATTTCAATCATGCTGGTAATTGTTAATATTTCGGTAGATATCATCTATGGCCTGCTCGACCCCAGGGTCAGATTGCAATAAACACATGTATTATGTTTTGCCATCAACCTGGTGAACTATGTAAAACCGTTTTAAAAAAAATTTGATTGGGACTGGATTAATACTATAATACTTTTTTAAAAAACCTGGATTATGCGAAAAAAAATTGTGGCCGGAAACTGGAAAATGAATCTTGATATGGAAGGTGGACGTAAGTTGGCGGCCGATGTTTGTTCTCTTTTAAAAAAAACGCCCCCCGGACAAATTGCCGGAAACCCTGATGTGGTCTTTTTTCCGCCTTTTGTCTTTTTATCCGAAGTAGTGCGGATTGCAGAAAATATACCCGGTGTTTATGTAGGTGTTCAGAACATAAGCCATCAGGAAAAAGGCGCTTTTACCGGCGAAGTTTCAGCAAATATGGTGCGGTCGTGTGGCGCCGGTTATACCCTGATTGGTCACAGTGAGCGCAGAACCTACTTTAAGGAAGACGACCACTTGTTAGCCAAAAAATTGGAAATTGCACTCAAATACGGACTTACCCCTGTTTATTGTTGCGGCGAAGTACTTCCTGAGCGCGAAGCCGGAAAACACTTTGAGGTTGTAAGAAATCAAATTACCACGGCTTTGTTTTGGATGAACAACGCCCAGTTCGAAAAGATCGTGATTGCGTACGAGCCAGTCTGGGCTATCGGAACCGGTGTAACTGCCTCACCAATGCAGGCGCAGGAAATGCATGCATTCATCAGAAATCTGATCTCCGAAAAATTTGGCACAACTGCAGCCCTGAATACCACCATCCTATACGGAGGAAGCTGCAATGCACAAAATGCGGGCGAACTTTTCTCACAGACAGATGTGGATGGAGGATTGATAGGAGGCGCCTCCCTTGTTGCCGATGACTTTTACCGCATCATCCAATCCTTCTGAAACGTATGAGCAGCCTCGATTATGTGGAACTTTTAATCACCTTGGAGCCGCTGGAGCCTTGGCGCGAAATTCTGATGGCCGAACTGGCGGATATCGGATTCGACAGTTTTGAGGAAACTGCAAACGGATTAAAAGCCTTCGCCAATGTTGAAAATTTTGATCTTGAACTTACGGGCAAGGTTTTGGAATCGGTAAAGGAATCGGGCAACCTGAGTTTGGTTGCTGAACATAAAATCATTGGCAGCCAAAATTGGAACCAGGTATGGGAAAGCAATTTTGAGCCGGTAGTTTTAGCCAATGCGTGCTATGTGAGGGCCCCATTTCACCCACAAGGGCAGGGTTATGAGATGGAATTAATTATTGAACCCAAGATGTCGTTTGGCACCGGGCATCACGAAACCACTGCCCTGATGGCCGAATGGCTTTTCGAAACCGACCTGAACGCCAAATCGACCCTCGATATGGGTTGCGGTACCGGCTTGCTGGCCATGATCGCAGCCCACAGAGGAGCCAAACCCGTTTTTGCTATTGATAACTATATTTTTGCATACGAAAATACTATTGAGAACGTCGAACGCAATAATTTGCCTTGGATTCGTGTTTTACATGGTGATGCTGGCAACCTGGGGAATGAAAAGTTTGATATAATAATAGCCAACATTACCAAAAATGTGCTGTTGAAAGATATGGAAACGTATGTTTCGGTTTTGAATACAGGAGGCCTTTTGTTTTTGAGTGGATTCCTGAAAAAGGACCGGAAGGACATTGTTCATTTTGCAGAAAAACTTGGCCTTTCCTTTGTAGGAGAGAAATCTAAAAATGATTGGCTGGCATTAAAATTCGTCCGGTAAAATGTATTAAAGGGAGGTAAAATGACTCGCAACTTGCTTTGTGGGCTGTATTTGCTTATGGCTGCTTTGGCAGGATTTGCGCAGGGTGATTTAGTGCCCGCTAATGCCAGGCCATTCCCCATAAAAGTCTTCGAAGCCATTGCCGGGCTCGAAAGAGATCAAAGGCCTCCAATTACCGAAATAGCCCAAAGAGTTCAAGTGCTCTGGGACGATAACCGTTTCACTTCCTTGCAGATGGATACCCTTGAGAGGGTTCTCGGGGTATTGTTGGGCGGCCAGTACCGGGTATTGCCCGATATGGCCAATTACTTGCTTGTGGTGGAGTTTATTGTGCAACATGCCGATGCAGAAAGGTTGTTTCACCGTTGGCATACAGCATTGGCCAATTCTATACAGGGGCATATCCCGACACGTACAAGCAGATTCATGCAACAAAGCAGGGATTTGTTTATTGAAAACGTACTTTTCCACTCCCCGGCTATAAGGTGGGTTGCTCGAAATGGAAACCTTGCTTATGATTTTACGAACAATGAATCAGTGGTTCACGTTTCAGGAGCCGACCTTGTTGGATTGGCGTTTGGCGACAGTATTGCTATATTGCAAACCTCCGGGCATTTTGATTTGCAGAAAGGCATCTGGTCGGGAAAGGGAGGCAGGATTACCTGGCAAAGGGTGCTGCTCAATCCGCAGGAGGTTTTTGCCGAGTTGAGCAATTATGAAATAGATTTTGCACGAACCATTTTCGAAGCAGATTCTGTGCTTTTCCACCACACTCAAATTTTTTCTGAGCCTGTAATGGGAAGGGTTAAGGACAGAGTTCAATCTGATATTCAACCCGGCCAGGCCATCTTTCCGGTCTTTTACTCAGATCAACACCGCCATGAACTTCAAAATATTTTTCCTGCCGTGCATTTTGTAGGCGGGTTTGCACTCCACGGAAACAAGATACATGGAACCGGCACTGCCGGACAACCGGCACAAATTGTATTTTACAACGACACCCTGCGGGTAGCCAAAGTAGAATCAATAAATTTCTTATTGAGCCCTACCACCATTCTGGCCGAAAGAGCTGCTGTAACCTTATACATCGAATATGATTCCATCTGGCATCCAGGTCTTGTTATGCGTTACATCCACGAAAAACGTGAACTGTCGGCAATCCGAATGGGAGGTGGTGTTTCTGGCACACCCTTCCTGAATACTTACCACAACATTCTGATGTATAATGAGGCAATATATTGGCAACTTGATTCCACTTTTATAAGTTTTCAAATGATGCGTGGAATGAGCCAGCCGAGGGATGTCAGGTTTGAGTCAATAGGGTTTTTCAGCCAGGTGTCGTATGACAGGTTGCAGGGCATTGGCGACATACACCCCCTCTCTGTCCTGGCTGCGTTTGCCCGTCAAACAGGCAGTAGGGAGTTCTCCGTAAGCGAATTGGGAAGGCATACACGGCGCCCCGCAAATCTGATCATAAGTGATATGATGAATTTGCAGGTTCAGGGTTTTGTTTCCTTTATTGAGGGTGAGGACCGTATTATTCTCATGCCTAAGCTTTATCACTATCTGGCGGTGAATGCACGGCGATCCGACCACGACGACATCGCATTTTATTCCAATGCCCTGATTAACGCCCGGCTTAATCTGGAAGATAATCTTCTTGAGATCAAGGGTGTTTCAAGAGTTCCACTGAGCGAAGTCCGGAATGTGGTTGTTTTCCCTGACCAACAAACCATCAGGATGATTAGTAATCGCGCATTCTCCTTCGATGGCAGGGTTGAAGCTGGATTTTTCACCTTTGTGGGAAAGGAGTTCTTCTTCAGTTATCATGAATTTAGAGTCAACGCTACCAATACCGACTCGCTTACCCTTAGGGTAAGACCCTTCGAAAACGACCAGGCAAGAGCAGGGACCTTAGCCACTGTTGAAAATATTCTGGAAAACATTAACGGAGTGCTGCAAATAGATCGTCTGGACAACCGGTCGGGCAGAAAGCCCCTTCCCGCTTTTCCAGCTTTTACAAGCAAAAATGAAGGATTTGTTTATTACGATCAGGGAAGAAAAGAAGTTGGCTCAGGTGCCCGACAGAATTTCTATTTCCGTATTGACCCCTTTACTTTGGAAGGCTTAAACGACCTTAATCCCGAGGATATCTCCCTGAGTGGTTCTTTTGTAGCCGAAGGAGTATTTCCCGAAATACATGACTATCTTATAGTTCAGAACGATTATACATTGGGGTTCAGCGCCAATACCCAGCCCGAGGGAATCCCCATTTACGATGGTCTGGCAACCTTTTCCGGAAACATTTCCATGGATCGCCGCGGAATCGGGATTACCGGAACCCTCAACTATCAGGGCGCCGTCCTGAACACAAGGGATCTGCAGATATTGCCAGACGAAGCCAGGGGCAGGGTAAATAATCTGGAAATTCCGCAAGGAACCCAAATGAACAATCCGTCAGTATCTGCAACCAATGTGCTGGTTTCTATTCTGCCCCAGGAGAGAAGCATGCGCATTGAGGGAATTGACGATCCGTTGTTAATTTATGACAAACGCGTCAGGCTTACCGGAAATCTTACTTTTGATGCCAATGGCCTTTCCGGAGACGGTATCTTAAGGGTGCATCAGGCCACACTGAATGCCTCCGATTTCAGGTTCTTTGGCGAGGCTATCATGAGTCAGAATTCAGACATGACCGCCTCGGGTATCCAGGGGAGAACCGCTTTTTCGCACAAGGGTTACCAGGCGAATATTAATATGAATAATGGGACAGGCGTGTTTACCGCATCCGGTGCCGGATCCAGCATCGGAATTGATGGGTTGGGTATAACAGCACCCAACTACAACTATACCTGGAACTTTATTTCAGGGTCCATTGAGATGAGATCTCTTGCTCTTTTTAACTTTCCGGGGCTATCGGGCATGTCGGATGAAGATTTGCTTAACCTTGATTTTTCTGGTCATGAAATGATATTCACCGGTCGGGGAAAGGATTCTTTAAAATTTTTCGCACCAAATGTGGATTATAACATTTTGGACAATACCCTGAATGCCCGTGAGGTGCCTTTGATTCGAGTTGCAGATGCTGCCATTTTCCCCAAAAACCAATCCTTATCAGTGAATCCTGACGGCAACATTGCCAGTTTGGAAGAAGCACGCATTACCGCCAATACTACTACCAGGCTTCACAGGTTCGAGCAGGCAAATGTGGATATAACCTCGGGGAGACGTTTTACGGCCGAAGGGTTTTATCAATATACCGATAATGATGGTTTTCTGAATCCCATCCTGTTTGAAAATGTACGCGTTGATCACCTGAACCGGACCATCGCAGAGGCGACCATTCCTGACTCCATCCCATTTCAGCTTAGCGATCGTTTTAATTTTATTGGCAGGGTTGCATTCAGGTCAGACATGTCGCATTTGAATTTTGATGGCTACGGACACCTGAACCTTGACTGCAACATTGTTCCTATTGACTGGTTCAGCATGAACAACCCAATCGATCCCAGGAATGTTCAAATCAGGGTGAATTCCGAAACAAGGAATACAGCCAGACGTCCGGTGAACATTGCCCTCATGCTGGCAGGCGATTCTTTGCATGTTTATCCTGCATTCCTGATTAGGCACCGACTGCACCTCGACAGAGAGATTATTGCTGCACAGGGTTACCTTTCGTTTGATGAGAATACCGGTGATTTTGTAGTTACAACCAGAGAAAGAATGGATAGTGGCGCATTCCACCAAAACAGGATCAGTCTGAATGCACAAACCTGTTTAATAAATGCTGAGGGTCTGGTTGATTTTGGAGTAGATTTGGGTCAGCTTCAACTGTTGAATTACGGGATGGTTTCGCATGATCCCAGACGGCAAACAACGGAGCTTAACCTGGCTATAGGTGCGGAATTCTTTTTTACCGAAAGGGCACTTGTTGCCATTACCGAAGGAATAAAGACCAGTGGATCGCCATTGTTAACGCCTGATTTAGATAGGTTTAATAAGTTGTTGCATCATAAAAGCAGTCCTGCAGAGGCCACTGCAGCATTCAGCGAATTACAGGCTTCCGGAACATTTTCCAACTTTCCTCCAAGCCTGAAGCACACATTGTTTTTGAGCGATGTGCGCCTGCACTGGAATCAGAGATTGCGGTCATTTGTTTCGACCGGCGAAATAGGACTGTTCAGCATTGCTGGCAACCAACTCAACAGGCGGGTAAATGGAAATCTGGAGGTACGTAAAGCCCGCGAAGGCGACTACCTTACCTTATTGCTGAGAGGCCCCGATTCGGCTGGTAGCAGTCTTGGCACAGGCTGGTACTTCTTCCATAAACAAAACAATGTGATGGCTGTTTTCTCTTCGTTGCTGGAGTTCAATCTGGCGGTTAGCCAGCTTAGACCAAGCGCAAGGCAAATGCAAACTCCAAGGGGCGCCACTCCGTATGCATTTGTTTTAGCTTACGAACAAAGGCCATTCGAATTTTTCAGAAGAATGATGCAAATTCAGGACTTTTAATTTCATCTTTGCAATAAAAATCAGGTTATGATATTTCATTGGAGTATCGCTTTATGTTTGGTTGGGGCTTATTTGTTGGGTTCCATTCCAACTTCTGTATGGATTGGAAAAATGTTCTATGGAATAGATATTCGCCAGCATGGAAGTGGCAATGCCGGAGCAACCAATGCCCTGAGGACACTTGGGGTAAGAACAGGTGTAATAGTATTGCTTATCGATGTGGTTAAAGGATCGGCAGCAGTTGCGTTGGCTTGGGTTGTTTCAGAACGTTTTACCGACCCCGAATTGTTTAGTGCATTTCAGCTACTTTTGGGTCTGTTCGCTTTGCTGGGACATATATTTCCTGTTTTTGCAGGCTTTAGAGGCGGAAAAGGTGTGGCCACTTTGACGGGCGTGGTGGCAGTATTGTTTCCGATTGCCTTTCCGATCTGTCTTGCGATTTTCGTGGTAATATTTGTACTTACAAGATATGTTTCATTGGGCTCAATTTTAGCCTCCATTGCTCTGCCTTTAGTGGTGATTGCAATTATCGGCCAGGCTACAACCGCTGAAATAGTTTTTTCGTGTCTTGTAGCCGTGATGGTGCCCCTTTCGCACCGAAAAAATATTCAGCGGCTTTTGAATGGAACTGAGAATAAGACAACCTTCAGCAAAAAATAACAGAATGTTCTGTATCGAATTTTCATTACCTTTGCTTGAAATGCAAACCAGGCTTATCAATGACCAGAGAATTTTCAAAACCTTCCGACCTGTATAAGGATTCATTATCAGGTATGAAAGACCTGATAATTCATAATGATGATTTCAATACCTTTGAGTTTGTTATTGAAACGCTGATTGAAGTCTGCGATCATGAACCCGAACAAGCAATTCAATGTACCTTAATTATCCATAATAACGGAAAATGTGTAGTGCGTACAGGCGAATTTGCCACTCTGCAACCGATGTACCGTGCTATCCTTGACAGGGGAATTAGCGCCACCATTAATTAGTAATCGGTTGCGAATTTTGAGAGTCTGGGGTTGGGTATTTAGATTTTTTGTTTAATGAAAAGTGCTCTGAATTAAATCAATAACCAAAAATCACATCAAAGAGCAATAATGGGTTTAACCTTTAAAACGAATAAAATGAGAGGCAGAACCAAATTATTTTCTAGAATGAACTCCGGCATTGTTCTGGCCATATTACTATTTCTGAGTTCATGTGCTACGGTACCCCTTACAGGCCGCAGGCAAATAAGCCTGTTGCCCGAATCGATGCTGATCAACATGGCGCTTACAAGTTATCAGGACTTCATGGTACAACAACCGGCGCTGCCCGATACCGATTCACGAGTGATTGCCGTCAGAAGGGTTGGAAACAGGATTGGGGAGGCCGTAAACCGGTACCTGATTGAAAATAATCAAGGTTACCGGGTGGAGGGTTTTCAATGGCAGTTTAATGTGGTAGAAGATGAAACGGTCAATGCCTGGGCCATGCCCGGTGGAAAGATCATGTTCTATACCGGAATATTACCTCTAACCCAGAACGACGACGGGATTGCAGTAGTAATGTCGCATGAAATAGCACACGTAGTTGCCAGGCATGGCAATGAGCGCATGAGCCAGCAACTTTTGTTGACCATGGGCGCTATTGGCCTCGACGTGGCTTTAAGCGAAAGACCCCAGGAAACAAGAGATATTTTTCTTACAAGCTATGGCATAGGCAGTCAGTTAGGATTTCTGGCATACAGCAGGCAGCACGAATACGAGGCCGACAAGCTGGGTATGATCTTTATGGCCATGGCAGGTTATAATCCCGAAACATCTGTTGCTTTCTGGGAGCGTATGCTGGCCAGGTCGGGCGGGGCGGAGCCGCCACAATTTCTGAGTACACACCCGGCAACCTCCTCACGCGTAAGGGCAGCCCGCGAATTTATTCCCGAAGCCATGAAATTTTTCAAACCTCATTAATGATTTTGCTATGTCGTGGATAATAATAGTTAGCTTGATAGTAATTGGAATTATTTTTCTTTTGCTGGAAATTTTGGTGGTTCCCGGGGTCTCTCTTGTGGGGATAGTAGGCGGTGGCCTAATCGTTTTTGCTGTTGTTTCTGCCTTCACTACTTATGGTGTAGTTGAAGGGGCGCTAACCTTAGTCGGGGCGCTGTTTGCAAGCATTGTGGCCATTGTTTTTGCCTTAAAATCAAATTCCTGGCGAAAGGCCATGCTGAATGCCGAAGTGAGTGGAAAGGTAAATGTAATCGAGCCCAACAAAATAAATAAAGGCGACGAAGGCGTAACCATTACCCGCCTGAACCCGATGGGGAAGGCCATGATTCAGGATGAATACTACGAAGTTACCTCGAGCGAAAACCTTGTAAACGAAAATACACCCATCGTGGTGGTAAAAGTGGATGGAAATAAAATCATTGTTAAACCAAAATTGTAATATCTCATGGAACTTGGCATCATCATTGGCATTGCATTGGTCAGCATATTTGCTCTGTGGCTGATCTTTTATTTTATTCCGGTAGGGCTCTGGTTCTCGGCATTGGTTTCGGGTGTCAGCGTCAGCCTTCTTCAGTTGGTACTCATGCGGTGGAGAAAAATTCCGCCCGCAGTAATTGTCAACAACCTGATCGCAGCCACCAAGGCAGGATTGAAACTGAACCGCGACCAACTCGAAGCACACTTTCTGGCAGGCGGACGCGTTAAGGCTGTTGTGAATGCCCTGATTAGCGCCGACAAAGCCAATATACCCCTCGATTTTAAAACAGCTACCGCTATTGACCTTGCCGGACGCGATGTGTTAGAGGCGGTGCAAATGTCGGTAAAACCTAAGGTAATCAACACGCCCCCGGTAGCTGCAGTGGCTAAAGACGGTATCCAGCTGATCACCAAAGCACGCGTTACACTGCGCGCCAACATCAAGCAACTTGTCGGTGGCGCAGGCGAAGAAACTATTCTGGCACGCGTTGGCGAAGGTATCGTTACCAGCATTGGTTCAGCGGTTAGTCACAAGCAGGTTTTGGAAAACCCCGACAGCATTTCCAAAGTGGTACTTTCAAAAGGTCTAGACTCCGGTACCGCTTATGAAATTCTCTCTATCGACATTGCCGACATCGATGTGGGCAAAAACATCGGGGCAATTCTGCAAATCGACCAGGCCAATGCCGATAAGAACATTGCACAGGCCAAAGCCGAAGAGCGCCGCGCAATGGCAGTTGCCCTTGAGCAGGAAATGAAAGCCAAAGCTCAGGAAGCGCGCGCTAAAGTAATTGAGGCCGAGGCAGAAATTCCCAAAGCAATATCCGAATCTTTCCGCAGCGGCAATCTGGGTATCATGGACTACTACCGCATGGAAAACATCAAAGCAGATACTACCATGCGCGATCAGATCGCCAGGCCGGGTGCCGGAACCAGCAAAGGCAAAGGAGGCGAATCACCGCTTAAATAGCCGGTTGTATAAAGTATTCAGAAAGCCGTCTGATGGAGCCATCCAGCAGATGGCTTTTTGAATTTTAAATGCGTGTCGCTATATTGTATGGCTAAGTTTTAAATGCTGTTTTTGAGACCTCTACGATAATAGGTACAAAAATTTAAGACAATAGTGCAGGATTTACTTAATTTAGGTGGTGCTTCCGCCAATCCAGAAATGGCCTGTACTTCAATTGCAAAAATGGAATGGAAAAAACCCTGCTCATCATTATTTTAATAATCATTTCGTTCGAATTTTTCTTTGAACGTCTGTTGGATTATCTGAACACAACCAGGTGGAGCAATGTGCTGCCCGAAGAGCTGAAAGGCATATACGATGAAGAAAAGTATCGGCAGTCGCAGGATTATTCAAAGAGTAACATGCGTTTTGGTTTAATAACCAGTACGATATCGTTTTTGCTGATAATTTCATTGTTGCTTTTTGGAGCATTTGGCTGGCTCGACCTATGGGTGAGGCAATTTACCACCCAGCCAATACTTATGGCCATGCTGTTTTTTGCCATAATTGGCCTGATATCCGACCTGATTTCCACACCTTTCGATGTTTACGATACCTTCGTTATTGAGAACAAGTTTGGCTTTAACCGCACCAAACCTTCAACTTACATCTTTGACAAATTAAAAGGCTGGGTGCTGGCCATCATTCTTGGAGGGGCTTTATTGGCAGCATTTGTCTGGTTTTTTAAAATTGCAGGCGGTTTATTCTGGCTGTATGCCTGGCTGTTTTTTACAGCATTCTCCATTTTTATGGCGATGTTTTACAGCACCCTGATCGTACCATTGTTTAATAAGCAAACTCCACTGGAGTCCGGTGAACTGCGCGATGCCATTGAAACCCTGGCCAGAAAAGCCAATTTCTCACTGGATAATATTTTTGTGATTGATGGATCGAAGCGCAGTTCAAAGGCAAATGCCTATTTTAGCGGCTTGGGGCCTAAGAAACGCATCGTTCTTTTCGACACACTGATCAAGGATCATACCCTTAACGAAGTAGTGGCTGTTCTTGCCCATGAAATAGGGCATTATAAAAAGCGGCATACCTTAAAAGGCATGGTAATTTCGGTGTTAACTTCCGGCCTTATGCTTTTTTTGTTAGGCATTTTTATAAACCGCCCCGAATTGTCGATGGCTTTAGGGGGTAACCAGGCCAGCTTCCATCTGGGCATTTTGGCTTTTGGGTTGCTTTATGCCCCGTTTTCCATGATGTTGGGTATTCTTTCGAATAGGATCAGCAGAAAATTCGAATACGAAGCCGATGCTTATGCAGCCGCACTGTTTGATTCCAAATCTCTTCAGGAGGCACTAAAGAAACTGTCGGTAAGTAACCTGAGCAATCTGCGACCCCATCCGGCTTACGAATTTGTAAATTATTCGCATCCAACTTTGTTAAAGCGTTTGGAGCAGTTAAAAAAATTGGAAATTCATGGGGAGCAATAATATTCCTCTTGCTGAAAAATTGCGTCCGAAATGCCTCGATGAATACCTTGGTCAGGGGCATCTGGTGGGGCAGGGGGCAGTGCTTCGCAAATCCATAGAGTCGGGCAATATTCCTTCTATGATTCTCTGGGGGCCACCCGGGGTGGGCAAAACAACCCTGGCATTTTTGATTTCGAAGCACATGTCGCGCCAGTTTTTTACTTTGAGCGCCATCAACAGTGGGGTTAAAGATGTTCGGGCTGTTATTGATGCTGCTTTTGAATCGGGGAGCAACGCCATTTTGTTTATTGATGAGATTCACCGGTTCAGCAAATCGCAACAGGACAGCCTGCTGGGCGCCGTGGAGCGCGGCACCGTTACCCTGATTGGGGCAACCACCGAAAACCCATCCTTTGAAGTAATTACCCCGCTACTTTCGCGATGCCTGGTTTATATTTTAAAGGACCTCGGTAAGAAGGATTTACTGGTACTCCTCGACAGGGCCAAGGCTTTTTTGGAAAATGAAACAGGAAAGTCGATTGATTTACAGGAAACGGAAGCCTTGCTGCGCATATCGGGTGGCGATGCCCGCAAACTCCTCAATGCCCTGGAACTTACTGTTGGGGCGCTTTCGGGAACATCAGCCGTCATTACAAATCAGGAAGTGCTTTCTGTGGTTCAGCAGAATTTAGCCCTTTACGACAAAGGCGGCGAAATGCACTACGACATCATTTCTGCCTTTATCAAATCCATTCGAGGCAGCGATCCGAATGCAGCCGTGTATTACCTTGCCCGGATGTTAGAAGGGGGCGAAGACCCCAAATTCATTGCCCGCCGTATGGTGATTCTGGCCTCGGAGGATATCGGAAATGCGAACCCCAATGCCCTTGTGCTCGCCACCAGTTGTTTTCAGGCTATAACACTTATCGGAATGCCCGAAGGCAGGATCATTCTTTCGCAAACAGCCATTTATCTGGCTACTTCTCCCAAAAGCAATGCCTCATACCTGGCCATACAAAATGCCCGTGAATCCGTGAAATCGTCGGGCGACCTTCCTGTGCCTTTATCCCTTCGGAACACCCCTACCAAATTGATGAAAGAAATAGGCTATGGGCAAGGCTATCAATATGCACACGATTTTGACCAAAATTTTGCCAATATGGAATTTCTGCCTGATAAGGTGAAAGGAACGAAATTCTATGATCCCGGCAACAATCAGCGCGAAAATGAGATCAGGGCCAGACTCAAAGCACTCTGGAAACAAAAATATGGCTACTGACCAATCTGATTGTGCTGGAGCTAATTTCCCAGTAATCCGGCAATTTGTTTAAGTTCCCACTCGTCGAAGTATAGGTTTCCCAAGGCACCAAGATTCTGGTTAAGCTGGCCAACGCTACTTGCTCCTATCAAAACGGATGTTACCCGCTGGTCTCTCAACAACCAGGCAATGGCCATCTGTGCAAGGGTTTGCCCGCGGTTCGTTGCTACCTCGTTGAGCTTGCGGATTATCTGGAGTTTTTGGTCAGTAACCTGTTCGGGTTGCAGAAATCCTGTAGGCTTACCTGCGCGCGAGTCGGGAGGGATGCCATGCAGGTATCTGTCGGTGAGCAATCCCTGTGCTAAAGGCGAAAATGCGATGCAACCGATGCCGTAGTGGTCGAGTGTGTCGAGCAACCCGTTTTCCACCCAGCGTTCGAACATGGAGTATTTGGGCTGGTGTATCAGGCAAGGGGTTCCCTGTTGGCGAAGCAATTCGGCTGCCTGTGCTGTATGCTCCGGCCCGTAATTCGAAATGCCTGCATATAGCGCCTTGCCTTGCTTTACGGCCTGGCTGAGCGCCATCATGGTCTCTTCTAGAGGGGTTTGCGGGTCGTAACGGTGGGAGTAAAAGATGTCAACATATTCCAAGTTCATGCGGCGCAGGCTCTGATCGAGGCTGCTGAGAAGGTATTTGCGCGAGCCCCATTCGCCATAGGGCCCCGGCCACATCAGGTAGCCCGCCTTGGTGGAGATGATCATCTCGTCGCGATACGATAAAAGGTCTTTTGAAAGTATCCGTCCGAAATTTTCTTCGGCGCTCCCAGGAGGCGGACCGTAATTGTTGGCCAGGTCGAAATGGGTAATTCCGGCATCGAAAGCCCGCAGGACGATCTGTCGGCCTGTGTCGAAATTGTCAACCCCCCCGAAATTGTGCCAAAGGCCTAAAGAAATGGCCGGCAGCAGCAAACCGGAGCGGCCCGTGCGGTTGTACTTCATGGTTTCATATCGCGATGCGTCGGCTATGTGTTTCATGATAGGAGTTTTGCTAAATAACACGTATAATTTCTTGGCAAATGTAGCTCAATTTTTTACCTTTAAAAGTCTTTTACAACCTCAAAAATTCAAGCCATGTATAACAAAGCCATACTCGATGTAAAGCAGATGGGCTTCATGTGGGACACCCGCGATCCGTTTCTCTTTTGTGTGCACCATCAGGATGCCTATCCCCGTGCCAATGACGAATTTGGGCCGGCCGCTTCGCTCAAAGGCCGCAATCTAGGCCAGGATTTTACTTTAAAGGATGGTTGGCGCATGTACCATGGGGAAACGGTGCCGGGTTTTCCGGCCCATCCACACCGTGGTTTTGAAACCGTTACGGTAGTCCTTGAAGGTTATGTTGACCACAGCGATTCGCATGGAGCTGCAGGAAGATATGGTAACGGTGATGTGCAGTGGATGACAGCCGGCAGCGGGTTGCAGCAC
Organism: Bacteroidales bacterium; assembly: GCA_035477775.1. Lineage (GTDB taxonomy): Bacteria > Bacteroidota > Bacteroidia > Bacteroidales > UBA7960 > UBA7960. The sequence continues at coordinate 85,565 of DATIKH010000080.1, forward strand.
AGCGAAATGTTTCCTTTGTTGAATAAGGATAAGGGCAATCCTTTGGAACTTTTTCAGATTTGGTTGAACCTGCCGGCCAAAGATAAGTTTGCCCCTCCGCACTACAAGATGCTGTGGGCGCACGAAATTCCCAAAGTAATTTGCAGGGATACAAATGGCAAGGAAACCGAAGTGACCGTTTTGGCAGGAAACCTCAATGGCCAGCATGCGCCGGCTCCCGCACCAAACTCATGGGCTGCCGACCCTGCCAACGAAGTGAGTATCTGGATCATCAAAATGGATCCGGGTGCGCATTTTACCTTACCAGCTGCATCGCCGGAAGTAAACCGCACGCTCTACTTTTACGAAGGAGGCACCATTGAAATAGCCGGGTTGGAAATTCAAAAGTATCATACTGCCGGGCTTCTTGCCGATATGGACATCATTGTCGCAAGTGGCCAAAAGGAAGCACGCATGCTGCTCCTTCAGGGGCGCCCCATTGCCGAGCCGGTATCGCAATACGGACCGTTTGTTATGAATTCGCAGCCAGAGATTCAACAGGCCATTTCAGATTTCCGCCGCACCCAGTTTGGCGGATGGCCCTGGCCACGCCACGACCAGGTACACGGAGTCGACCCCGCTCGGTTTGCAAAATATTCCGACGGGAAACAGGAAAGGCCGTGAGTTGCAGACTGATGTAAAGAAACAGAATGCAATGGTATAATGAGAAATAAACCCATTAGAAAAATTGAATAAACAAGAAAGCCGAAACTCAAACTAATCTGGTTTTTTATTTTTTTGCACATAGTACATTTTTTAAAACAATAGCAGACCCACATTGCAAACACCCCGCCATTGGCGGGAACAAAGCCCCACAAGCCAGCGCAAAAACCAAAGCTTTGTCAAAGAGTGCAATTTTACCGACCCGTTTAGTATCTTTGACCATATTAATTTAACTTGTATGTTTAGAGTAGTCTGGGACAAAGATATTAATGGAGTTTTGCTCACAACAAACGGAAACGGTGATGCCTTAAATGTTTCACCCCGACCTGTTTTTCATGAAGAATTGAACTTGCTTGGTTTTAATAAAAACTTTAATTGGAGATATCAGGAATCAAATGATCCGTTATTATGGGCTTTAGATAGGAGATATTACTACAAAGGGGAATTAGTTGCCGAAGTAAAAGGCGGAAATATATTTGACGACCCGAAAATAGTAGTTTCTAGTGCTGGACAAGACTTAATACTTAAGCCTATAAACATACAAAAAGTAGTTGAAAAAAATCTTAAGCTACTTTTCTTGCTTGAACAAGAAGCCATTGAATTCATAGAGCAGACTTACCGGACTTATAGTCTTAAAAAAATAAGGAGCAAAGCTAAAGCAAATGAAGAAGTTGACTGGGCATTGCTTGCTGAAATGCATGAAAATAATACAAAAATTAAACATGCTGTTGTTAAGCAAGACTGCGATAGTTTTGATATTATGCCTCTTGATCTTGCCAAGGAAAACAACAAAACAGTTTACCTGAACACAAAGATTGATCAGTTTATAGCCTCCTTTAGTGGTGGAAAGGATTCTCAGGTTACACTTGATCTTGTAAGCCGTGTGATACCACCTGATAATTTCATGGTAATTTATTCAGATACTGGAATGGAAATTCCACCCTCAATTGACATTTATCAACTAACAAAACAAATTTACACCAAACAGTATCCTGAACTGAAATTTCATTTATCAAAAAACCATCAAAATATTATTGATAATTGGTGCGAGTTTGGTGCACCAAGTCGTCTTAATAGATGGTGTTGCACTGTTGCAAAAACTGCCCCTCTTTACAAATTATTAAAAGATATAAAAGGGAATGGGAAGCAACCTAATGTCCTCGTTTTTGAAGGTGTTAGAGCGGAAGAAAGTAACGCAAGAGAAAAATATGCACGAATTGGTAAAGGGGTAAAGCATAACAATGTAATAAATGCAAGACCAATTTTTGATTGGAGTGCTACTGAAATATATTTGTATCTTTTTAGTAGAAATTTGCCATTTAATTCTGGCTATAGAAATGGTTTATCACGAGTTGGTTGTACAATATGTCCATTTTCTTCAGAGTGGTCCGAACATATAGTAAAAAAACTGTATCCAGAGAACATTGATAAATTCATTGATATAATATACAGTCAAACGGACACCATAGGGATTGAGAGCAAAGAGAAGAAACTTAACTATATAAAAGACGGCAACTGGAAAAAAAGAGCAGGAGGCAAATTAAATGATTCAAATACTTCAAGGATAGATTTTATTCAGTTTAATCCTGAATTTAAGGTAATTCTCACCAATCCTAAAGAAAAAATTACTGAATGGTTAAAAGTTTTAGGCTATATAAATTTTAGTTACTCAAATGATAGTATTTATGGAGAAATACTAATTGATAAAATACCTATTATCTTAAATATTACTACCATCATAAATGATGAGAATATAAAACAAATTATTGTATTTAAAAATATAAGTGATAATCCATTATTAGTCAGCAAAATTAAAAAAGTCTTATACAAAACAACTTATTGTACTCATTGTGAAGCATGCGAAATAGAATGTCCTACCGGAGCTCTTAAAGTGGAACCAAAAGTTACTATTGATTCCAATAAATGTATTCATTGTGGTAGGTGTTCTGAAATAAATGAAAAGGGCTGTTTATTGGCAAAATCAATAAATATCTCAGAAGGAAACATTAAAAACTCATCAAATATGAAATCATCTGGTATTGACAAATATTCGACATTTGGCCTACGAGAAAAATGGCTTAGCCAGTATTTTCAGAATATTGAAAATTATTTTGAGACTGGGAATAACGATTTAGGAACAAAAATGATTCCCGCTTTAACACATTGGCTTCGAGATGCTGATCTACTAAATCGAACAGATAAAAACTCAAGCGAAATGGCAATCTTATTAAAAGATGTTTATCAGCATAAAACAAATTTCACTTGGGAAATTATTTGGATAAATCTTGCCTACAATTCAACAATTACCAATTGGTATGTTGGTAATGTTCTATATAATAGGTTATACTCAAAAATAGAATTGTTAGCAATGCTTCAAAATGATTATCCAAATTATGGTGCTGGCACACTTAAAAATCCATTAGGCGCATTACTCAATACTTTTGATGAAAGCTCCTTAGGTGGTGTTTTAGAACTTAGTCAATTAAAGAAAAAAGGAAATGCTATTGATACAATTATTAAAAAACCTTATGAAAGTATTGATTCAATAACTGTAGCGTATTCGCTTTATCGCTACGCCAATAGCAAAAACCGCTACAATTTAACTGTTTCCGAATTTTACGCACCCGAACAAAAACAAGGCATATACAAGGAGTTTGGAGTATCAAAAGAGCGATTCCAAAACATATTGAGAACTTTACAAGAAAATAAAAACGGAATTGTAAAAGTTGATTTGGTAATGGGTCTCGACAATATCTCATTACGAGAAGATTTAACCTATACCGAAGTGCTTAAACTTTTACTTGATAAATAGTTGCATCATGAAATATTCAGAAATCATTGGATTGCAGGAGTACTTTCACCCTGTATTTAATATTGAGAACGAGACCGTTAATTATTGGAAACAGTTTATTCCGAACGACCAGTTTTATGAGGTTTTGCGAAAAACACTTTCTGCAATTGATACAAGTGAACCGAGTCTAAGAAAATCAATCTGGATTCAGGGTACTTTTGGCACAGGAAAAAGTCATGCCGCTTCTGTGATTAAACATTTGCTGTTTGATGATTTTGAAGAGGTTGAAAATTATATAAATGAGAATATTGATGATTCAAGTTTAAAATCAAAATTAAAGAACTATCGAGGTAAAAATAAATTATTGCCTATAGTATTAAAAGGATTGGGAAGCATTTCAAATAGCAGAACATTTGCTTTGCAAATTGAGAAAGCTGTAAGAACTTCACCTGGTTTTAAGGATTTAGGCATTGTGACAACCAGCGATTTTGACAGATTGATTGAAAAGGTAAATAGCCCTTTAATAGATTGGGATTCACTAATAAAAAAGCATGATGAACTGAGTATCTATGTTACAACCAAAACTGACATTTTAAAGAAACTAAATGCTTATGATATTGATTTCTTTCATGTAATTGAAAGCACCCTAAATAAAGAGGGTGTTCACTTCTCCCATTCAGACATTACGAAATGGCTTGTTGAAGTCAATAATGAGGTAATAGCTCAAATGAAAGCAGATGGAATTATTATCATTTGGGATGAGTTTACTTCAGTAATGGATTCTATTAATTCAGGAATTATTAACCAGCTACAGAATATTGCCGAATTAAGCGAGAAAAACAACATCTTTTTGTACTTAATCAGCCATAGAACACCTCACCAACATTCTATACCAAAAGAAGATTTATCAAGAATGAATGACAGGTTTCATATTATTCAATATCGAATGGAACCTATTACAACCTATCATATTATTGCAGCAACCATTAAAAAAATAGATATTGAAGAATGGCGCAGTCACCAAGCAGAAATATTTGGAGGTTCAACAAAATGGGATGATTTAATTAATTTGCTGACCAATAACCACAGTGCATCTGCAAAATCAAAAATAAAAGACCTTTTCCCCATTCATCCATATTCAGCCTATTTATCCACCTTTATTGCCAGAAATTTAGGTTCTACCAATAGAAGTATTTTTGGTTTCTTATATGATAAAGAATTTGGATTTCTGAATTATTTAGACAAGGAACTAAACGGAGAGCGCTTACTTACAGCTGATTATTTGTGGGATTTCTTTGCCAATGCATTTGAAAATGATCAGGAAGCAAGGTTTAATCAGGTGCTTGATAAATATCGCTTAAATATTCAAAGAGTTCAGGAGCATGGAGAAAATTGCACAAAGGTATTTAAGGGAATTCTGCTTCTTAACGTATTGTTTAAAGTAGTTGAAGTGAATGGTGAAGAAGGAAGTCCGGTTACTCCTTCAACCGAGAATATTCCCTCTCTTTTCTATGGCTCTGGTTTTGAGCCAGAAATACCTGAAATACTATCCTTTATTGACGAAAAAGGGATAGTCACAAAAACCCCAGGGGGTGACTTTTTAATTGAGTTTTCATCTTTACCGATACGCGAAATTGAGCAAGCAAAAGAAAGCGTTCGAAATCAGTTTAAAGATATAATCAATGTACTAAAGTATGCTCAAGTCGATAAAGATTTAGAGAAAAGTAATTTTAAGGATAATATTTACAGAGAATCTGAAATCACTTTGTTTTCAACCAATATTGAAAATGAATATATTTTAAGGAATCGTTTAAACAAAGCTTTTCAGAAACCATACAGCTTGAAATGTGCGGTTTTTTTAGCAAATGGAGACTATGATCATTTAACAACCATTCCCAAAATTAAAGAATTAGCGCAGGATGAAGATTTTGAGGATATAATTTTTGTTATCGTTGAAGAACCATTCTCTGAAAGAAATTACGAAAAGTTTATTGATTATATTGCCAGAAAGCAGGTTAGCGACAATCATAGTTATGACGAACAATCGGCTAATTATGAAAACTACGCAAAAGAACAAGTAAAAGAGTGGTTTTCTAGAATTAAGAACAGATATATGCAGGTCATCTTTAGAGAAAAAGATGAAAAACATCTTGCCACTAGAATTGGCAATGTGATTAATCGTTCATACAGTCCGGTAATTTTTTCAAAAGGTATCGATAACATTTCTGACTTATTCAGGAACGCAAACGTTTGGAAGTTTCAAACAGCAATAAAGGCAGCGGAGATTTTTATTTTCGCTGACGACCGCACCGAACTTGAAGAAAAAACCTCAGGTGGCCCAAATGTCTATCTTAAGTATTTAGTTAAAGACAAAGAAGGCGAGTATATCATTGCTGATAATTTAATGTTGAAAACAGATGGTGACCCCAGTCACACTTTAAATATTATTCAAGGAGAAATAGACTCAAAATTTTCCAAGCTCAAACAGAGATCACTTTTCAATATTGGTGAAGAATTAAAATATTTAACAGATTCACCTTTTGGCCTTTATACAAACATGCCTAATATGGCACTTATGGGTTTTGTACTTAGAAAATACATTGGAGAACTTTATGTAGCTGATGTGGGAAGACCTATTGAAAAAGATGAAATGCGGGATTTAATCGGCTATATGTTTAGTTTTTGGCAGGACGGTAGAAATCAAAATAAATTGAATGTACGTTTTGGATCTAAAGAAGAAAGGGAACTAAAAAAGATACTACTTGACCTGTTTGATTTAAAAGACTTTAATAGCATTACCGATACACGCTGGGCCATTGTAAATTACGTAAAAACAATTGCAAAATACCCTATTTGGGCATTGAAATATTGTGCTGAAGGAAAGAATATTACGGATGCAATTGATGAGTTATTAAAGCTGATCTATAATTCCACAAATGATATAGATGTTAAGTTAATTTCCGGAGTTTTAGGAAAAATAAAGGATTATCGTTATGAACTAAAATTAGCACTTAAGCATGAAAATTTTAGAGCAGGGTTTCTAACATTTTTGCAAAGTGTAGATGATGGAATTTCTATCACAAATGAAAACTTTAACGAAGTTACAGATTATTTGTTTTCTAGTATGCAGGAAGAAATAGGTCTGTGGAAGGAAGACAATGTTAAGCTTAAAGTTTATCAATGGCATACACACAAAAATCAACCAACATCAAATCCATTACCACCAAATAATCCAGACACTCCTCAAAATCCTGATACTCCCACGCCTACTCCTACGCCTGAAAGAGAAAAAATCATTTTCAAAGTCAGGAATTTTAATCATGGTGAACAGGAACTTAAAAATAGAATTGTGAAAATGGTTGAAGAAAATCAACACTTTTCTCAATTGTTAAGTTTGATTGATAAATATTTCAACTAGAGGCAACCATGAAATTGGCAGAAAAAATAAAAGAATTTGAAAGTATCGAAGGATTGATTTCACAAATTAATTCTGACAAGTTTACAAATGAAATACTATCGAGACGATATCCTGTCAGATTAATTTTTTTACAAAGATTTGAAACGTTTAGGGTGTTGATTGAAAGACTATCTTCAATTGGGATTGAAAACTATCATCTTGAAAGGGAATTGCCTCACCCAGATGGATGGATCACAAAAGATACATTAATCAGCATTGTTAAAAACTTATCAAAGGATACAGCGGTTGTGCCTTTTTCAGAAATTGTTAGGTTTTATTCAAAAGAGGATTTTAAAAATTTCTTCAATCAGTTGCTGTTGATTGAAAATGTTGAATTATCAAGACGGATTTATTTACCATTAATAGGAGTTGAAGAAAGGTTTGAGAAAGAATTTTTTCAGGATTTTACAAGGAAAGATGAGTCTGCACCCTATTGGAAGATATCAAGAGAAACTCCGAATTCAATAAAAGTATATTTGACTTCACAAACCCTCACCAAAAAGATTGGCAATTATGAAACTATTGTCAATACTGAAGAATGGCTCAAGTTTTGGAAGAAAACAAGCCCCTGTGATGTCATATGTCATTCGAAACCTCTAAACTTATTTTACGAGAACACTTTACCCGACACTATTTTTACGATTGAACTGATTGATAACCAAAAGAATTTAATTGAAAAGATATTCAATATTGAAGTTCCGATTCATTTTGCTAATTCAGATATATTATTCTGGGAAAAATTCCTCAGCCTTTTAAACAAAGACTTTACAACCTTTAAAGCTTTTGTAAAAGGTTATTTCAAGGTTACTTCATTAACAATTTTTACCTTACTGGAGCATTGGCTAAAGTCAAACGATTCATTTGAGAAATGGCTTTTAAAGCACTTTGTATTAACTCAAAGTTGTTTAGAAACGAAATATATCTTTAAAGTTTTTGAATCACTACCAGATTATTCTGATCACACCCTGCTTAAAAGTCTCTACCAAAGAATATTTAGTCTGGAAATCAATGAGGAATTTATTAATGATCGATTAGAGTTGATTCAACAGTTCTCTAAGCTTAAGCCAACTTATCTTTGTGATGAAACGATTGTCGAATTAAATTCTAATATTCAGACGATTGCCGATTATAGACAAGCTTTATTGCTCACCACAGGCATGTTCCAATTCGAGAAAGTCTATATTCTTGAATTATTTGCAAAAGGGGAAATTGATAATTTAGGTATATTGTCCCAACGATTTCCTGAAATTTTATATTACAATTCTGAATGTTCATTTGACAATCTTAAAAGTGAAAATGAATGGGTTTTAGAATATTTAAATGAGTATAAGAAATCAAAATTAAACGACTCTACAACCAACCGTTTAAATGAAATATTGCTTTTAAAGAATGCCAATGACCAATCATTTTACAATTGGTATCATAGTTTTGAATCAATTCACAGCATTTTCCATTCAAATAAAGTGGATAAAGTAATATGGATTGATGCCATAGGGATTGAATGGGTGTCTTTTATTGAGAGTTATGTTATCAATCAAAAGCGTGATTTAAATGTAATTAAAAAAAGCATTGGAGTTGCCAATCTACCAACAAGTACCGACCAAAATAAATTTCCTGACGTAAAGTATATTCAAGATTTTGATAGTCATATCCACTCAACACTATATTCTTTCCCAAACTCCATCATAAAGCAATTTGATGAAATTAAAAGTATAATTGATACTTATATTATACTTGATTCAGGTCAAACAATTGCAATAGTTTCTGACCATGGATTAACGGCCTTGTCCAGACTTGCAGTATCTAAAAAATATGGGAAAGACGATAGTCATGAGGGTCGTTTTATTGAAGTGAAAGATAAAGACCATATTCCTGATACTGATTACATAGTTCATAAATCAGAAATTGACCAAAAAAACTATTTAATTGCATTAAAGCATAGTTCACTTGGTAAAAAACCAATAAGAGAAGTTCATGGAGGAGTAACTCCTGAAGAAGTGCTAGTCCCATTTATTGTAATTTCTAACAAGAAAGAAAGTGCAGAAATTGATTATTCCATTATAATTGAGAAGACTGAAATACCAAAAAAAGAACCTCTTATTTCAGTTAAAATAACTCCAAAACCATCTGCAGCAAATATTGAGATAAAGGGAAAAGTAACGAAACTTAATTTTAATGAAACAACTCAAAAGTGGGAAGTAAACCTTGATAAATCTTTATCAGGCAAAATTCAAATTAAGGTAAAGACAGGTAAAATTGAAAAGGCATTTACAATTAATATAATCTCTGGTATAATAGAGGAGGACTTATTTTGAACACACTTGACGAAAAAATAAAACAAGCATTTCCTGATGAATCGGTTATTAAGATTCCTCAGAATTATAGCGTTTTTGCCGGTAAGAACCTGCCTTCATTCATTAAGGACTTCTTGATAAAACGTTATACTGACAACTATGGCAATTTAGATCGAAATGGTGTTTTAAAATTCTTAGAAGATCATATTCCCAGCAAGGATAACGACCTCAAGAATCGCTTACGAACCCACAGAGAAGAAGTGACTGTATTAACAAGATTTATCGTTGAAACAGATTTAAAAAATGATAAATTACTATTTTCTATTCCTGATTTGGGCATAAAATCAAGTGAAGGTAGAATACCTGACCATGTTGCAAAAAAAAATAAAGAATTAAAAGATGGTGAACTTTGGGGAGTTGTCACCTTAGTATATCAACCACCTGCAGATAAAGAGAAAGGCTTTGTTGAACTCGTTAATTATAAGGCCTTCAAGCCCTATAAAGTAGATTTAGAATATTACAGAGCAGCACGAAAAGAATTTACTACAACAGAGTGGATAGACCTATTGATACGATCAATGGAATACAATCCAGATGGTTTTGAATCTTTGTCCCAAAAACTTATGTTTCTTAGTCGATTGTTAGTATTTATTGAACCTCGCTTAAATTTGATTGAATTAGCCCCAAAGGGGACGGGTAAATCTTACATTTTTGGCAACCTAAGTAAATATGGTTGGATGATAAGTGGCGGTAAAGTAACTAGGGCAAAGTTATTTTACGACATGACTAAAAAATCAATGGGTGCAATTACATTGTACGATTTTGTTACAATGGATGAAATTCAAACAATTACTTTTTCTGATTCAGCAGAAATTCAAGCTGCTCTTAAAAGTTACCTTGAATTTGGTTATACAACTGTTGCCAATGTTAAATTAGTATCTCAAGCTGGTTTGATTATCATGGGAAATATATCTCTATCCAGAGATAAAAAACCTATGCGTCTAAAATACTTCTCAGAACTTCCTGAAACATTCAAAGAATCCGCACTGTTAGATCGTTTTCATGGTTTTATTGAAGGTTGGAAGCTGCCAAGAATTAATGAAGATTTAAAAATTAATGGGTGGACGCTTAATGTTGAGTATTTCTCAGAAATAATGCATGAGCTTCGAGACAAACCTATTTACTCTGCAATTGTTAACGACCTATTGGAAGTTCCTGCAAAAGCAGATACTAGAGATACAACAGCAGTTAAGAGAATAGCTACAGCATATTTGAAACTGCTTTTCCCAAATGTAAATGACACTTCTGAGATCGACAAAGAAGACTTTAAAAACTATTGTTTAATCCCAGCAATAGAAAAAAGACAAATAATTAGAAGACAAATTCACCTAATTGATGAGGAATTTTCTGATGAAATGCCAGATATAAAAATTGAAATGAATGAATAGCCTGCCCAATTTGCCAGCACATTGCCAAAGCCCCATGAGCCAGCACGCAAACCAAAGTTTTGTCAAGGAGCTTGCAAAGTCAACGCATAGAGAGAATTTGCATCTAATAAACTTTCGAGTATTCTGACCAGTCAGTATTTCGAAATCGGCTACAAAAAAAGGTCAAACCGTTACTTTACCTCCTGATTATCTCCCCAAAAAACAGGGCATTCATAAAGAGGCGGTTGGTGCCAAACCAAACCCCTCTGAAGTTGGGGTTGAACATAAAGGAAACGATATTTCCGCCGCCTTTGCGGTTTATAACAATTCCCGATGAATTTTCGACCATGGGCAGAAATGGTGCATAAACATAACCTGATAGAAGACTTTCTTTTGAAAACATCAGGGGGTTGGCAAACGGGCTTGCGGCGGGTTTGGCAAAACCGGTACCCGAGACAAAAACGGGAAGTTGGTTGCTACGGTAGCCAAAGCCAATAGGATGTGTAATATCGATTTCGGAGCGGAAGATTGAACCTGATATCCTTCTTGAGCCCATAAGCCTGCTGCGTTCCACATAGGGTAGGGTTGAAGGGTCATCAATTTCAGGGGTTTTAACAAATTCCATCTGCACAACGTCGTTGCGTTGAAGCCAGTTGTTGGCATTTCCGAGTGCTACCAGCGTACCGCCGTTTTGCAACCATCGGTTGAGCAATTCAATGTTTTCCTTGGTTAATCCTCCGTATCCACCCGAAGGCATAACAATAGTATTGTAACGCTCCAGATCAATATTACCAAAACGCTCAGGCTCCACTATCGTAACAGGGATTCGGTAACGGTAATCGAGCAAATGCCAGATTTCGCCTGCTTCGCGGCTGTCAACTCCTGGGCCGGCAAGCAGGAGGATTTCAGGCTTGTCTAAGGCTGCAAAACCTCCACTGCCCAGATTGATACCTGCCGTGGTAAAACTGGTAGTGGCTGCAAAAATTTCTACTCCTGCCAATTGAGCCGCCTCCAGCATTAACGCATACAAGGATCCGGATTCTATATCCTGAATCTGTGTAGGAACAAAGATACTTCCAAAGCCAAAATTCATGTTTGTTTCCGCAACATTCATGGCAAATGGTTCGGTGGCAACCCGTGTACGGATATTGTTTTTTTGAAGGAAATAAAGGACTTTTGGGGCATAATAATGTTTCCAGTCAAAAACATACCCTATGAGGCTCATTCCACCAGAAACCTTTCCCAGTTGCACAGGAATTTCCATGAGCCTCTCGCCTTGCAGTGCTGTCGCCTGTCGCGGGCTTACAACCGGTTTGAAAGGAAGATTAAAAGCCAGTGGAAAGTTCCAGGCTGACACATCATAAAAAATGCTGTCTTCAAAAGTAGTGGGCTTTTCAAAAAGGGTGCGTACCAACCTCGAATGCGGTTGCCCTATCGATACCATCCATGCCGATCCTGGCTCGAAAGTCTGGCCTTCAATGGTTACTGGTTCTTTCAGGTTATTAACGGCAATCTGGTGGTCGAGTAATACCCTAAGGAAATGGTTGTTGCGTGCCGGGTCTGCCGCATCGCCAAACACATAAGCTTTTACTGGAAGCCTTCCTGCCTCTTCTATGCCGGTGCGGAAGAACTGACGCATGTGCTCCAGCAACTCAGCACGCAGGCTGTAGGCGCCACGGAGGGTTGAAAAGGAAATTGTAACCTGGTTCAGAATGGTTTCATGAAAATCCACAACGCCGTGTATGGTTTCCCTCCGGTGGCCGCGGGTGGTGGCCTGTTCGAAAAGTATGCCTATGCTGCCTGCCAAATCGGTGTAAGTAGAACCCTTACCGGGATAAAAATCGTCGAAGTCCTCAAACATATAGTACAAATGGCCCTTTTCATCCATTGCCCTGGCGTGATATTTTGCTATTGCCAGGGTAAGTTCGTTGGTTCTGTCAGGTGTGAGGGGATTAATGCGCGATGGAACTCCCGGATGAAAGAAGTAAGTCTCGTTTGGGCCAAACTCGTGGAAGTCGCCACTCACATTGGGCAACCAGCGGTGATATGCCCTTACCCGACTTGCACTTTCGGGGTGCTGCAAAAGCAGCCAGTCGCGGTTCAGGTCGAACCAATAATGGTTCGTTCGCGACCCCGGCCAAACATCGTGAAACTCCCTCCCTTCCGGATCTGGATTCAGAGTGAGGCTGCGATGGCGGTTCACCCAGCTGGCAAAGCGGTCTTGTCCGTCGGGGTTAAGCGATGGGTCTATGATAATCACCATATTGTCGAGCATGGCTTTCACCTCGGCGCTTTCAGATGCCAGAAGATAGTATGCTACCAGCGGGCTCGCATTATGGGTGCTGGGCTCGTTGCCATGTACTCCGTACAACAGTTTAACTACCACAGGCATTCGGCTGATGTCGATCCCTGCGGATCTGGCAGGGTCGGCAAGCAACAAGTGGTTTTTGCGGATTTCCTCAAGCCTTGCGTGGTTGGCCGGCGAAGTTATTATGAGTTGAACCAAAGGGCGCTGCTGGTGCGAGCGGCCATATTCGTAAATTATAGCCCTGTCGCTTACTGCGGCCAATTGCTGAAAATACTGGTGCAGCGGATGGTGTTGCAAATGCCATTCACCTATTTCGAAACCTAAAAAGCCTTCCGGGGTTGGTATGGCAGGATTGAACGTTTCGTTCGGAAGAAAATAAGTCAAAGGTTTTCCGGCCTGAGCCGTGCCTGCAAATAAAAAGGCACCCAGAACCATGGGCAACACCAGACATTTGATGATAGCGTTCATGCTTTAAAAATTATAAAGTTTAAAACCTTCTAAAAATCGCAATTTTAATCGAAATCCACAATCTGAAGAAATACTTTTATGCGAATCGTTCTTTTGTGCAATGGAAAACCAGGTTGTATTTAGCAAATTGTTGATTTTTACTTCACCAAATCATACCACAAGGTACATATTTATGTTTTATTTGATCTCAAATCATGATGTAAAGTTTGATCCGGCTGAAATTTTTTTCTTTAAACTATGGAAAGTGAAAATTCAGATTTGAAAAGAGAACAAAAGCTGTAAGCGTGTTATGTGATAAAGACATGCTGAACGGAATTTCAAATTCCGCACAGCGAGCAAACAGTTGCATAGGATGATTAAGGGTTACATTTGTGCAAAATTTAATGGATGCCACAGCCTATTCTCCTTTTAGCACCGTTTAAAGGACTCACCGAAAAACTTTACCGCAATGCCGTTGCAAGGCATTTTGGCGGATACGATCAGATGTTTGCCCCATTTATTTCGGGCACAGGCCCTGAGCGGGTAAACCCTTCCAAGTTATCCGATGTTTTGCCCAAAGATGAAATGGCCGCACCCACGGTACCGCAACTGCTGAGCAACGATGCCCGGGAAGTCGTTCAAATAGGCAATGCCCTGCAGCAAAATGGCTATGCTCATGTAAACTGGAATATGGGTTGCCCGTTTTCAAAAATTGCATCTAAAAAAAAGGGGAGTGGCATATTGCCTTTTCCCGACGAGCTCGACCTGATGTTGGACCAGGTTTTCAAAGAATTTCCAATAAGGCTTTCCATAAAAACCCGACTGGGGTATTACCATCCGGAGGAAATTATCAAGGCAATTGAGGTTTTCAACCGCTATCCGATTCATTTGCTGATCATCCACGCCCGCATCGGTACTCAGCTTTACGCAGGGGAGGTAAATCTGGAAGGTTTTGAACAGTGCCTTTATTTATCAAAAGTTCCTGTAGCCTATAATGGAGATATTTATCACAAAACCCGTCTGGATTTCCTTCAAAATAAGTTTCCCAGTATTAATACTTGGATGCTTGGAAGAGGAGCCTTGATAAATCCATTTGTGGCATCGGAAATTAGGGGCGTTGTCCTTGGTGGGGATGAAAAAAGGGAGCGGATCCGGAATTTTTTGATCGAAATTGAACAAGAAGGCTCTAAAAGTAAAACAAACACCCTGAGGTTTCTCGGATATCTGAAAGCTGTCTGGTTTTACCTGGCCGGCCAATTCGAAAATCCTGCAGTTTGCCTTTTAAAAATTAAGAAATCCCTAACTGTTTCTGACTACCGAAATGCTGTAGAATACGCTCTTAACCAACCATTTGCCAGTGAAAAGGATGTGGAAAAATATTTCAGGTCTGGGGTAAAGCATCTGGGCGAGGAACCCCATATCTAGCCTGGAAATATTGTATTAATTTAAAGAACAACCTATTTACCTAAAACCAACAAAACTGTTCATGATTGTTAATGGCAATCAAAAGCGGGTATGATTTTTAAAAAATATTTAGGATTAAATTGCTCTGCAATATAATTATTTGACATACATTAGCTGACTACCAAACACTGCAATAAAAAGTAGGCAAAAACAAAAATTAAAAACATGAAAACTAACCATTTGAAAACAAAGCTTTTATTGTTTCTAATCATAGGGCTTTGCTTAACCTCATGCGATGAAGAAATTGTTTGCAACAGCTTTATGCAAAATCTAACCAGCTGTGGCACACAGGCATGGAAGGTTACCATTTCTATTATGAACGGAAACAGTGTAACAACCGAGATTAACGAAATCTGGAGGTTTAATGTGGATTCGACCTACACCAGAACTACGGTTTCAGGCATCCATGACTTTGGCTATGATAATTCCCATATTTGGCTTGGAAGCACTCAAACTCAGGCAAATACCTTTATTTATACATTTTCGAATAACAACACAGAGCTTGAATTTGTTGCTCAGAATACGGCTGCAGTACCTGGTTCGACTATAAGAAGAATAAAGTTTGTTAAGCAATAGGCATTCTTACCTCATAGTAGGTTTAAACGTATGGTTTATTACCCTTAGGGTTTTAACCTCTGACAACACAGAGCGACCCGGTTTTTGATGCAATGGTGGCGGGCTTCGCGGTTTTGTCTAGTTCAGAGTTTCATTTGGAGTTGGGTCGTGCTAATCAGAAAAGTTTGCGACATCTAAACCGGGTGCGTGCTGAAAATCGCTAACCGCTTTGTGCGAGCAATTAAAAATTGATGACTATCTCAAAACAACCATGTTAGCTTATATGGCTAATTTGACTTTATAGGAAATTTTGATGGATATTCAGATTATAATCCTAGTAGCCATTCTTATTGGTTTCATCCTGTTTCCGTGGATGGTATTCCACTTAAAACGAAAACTCCGCAAGAATTACTACAGAAACAAATACCTGAAATCTGATGAATGGAAGCGCAAAAGATATGTAGTGTTTAAAAGAGACAACTGGAAATGTGTGTATTGTGGAGCACAGGCAACCCAGGTTCATCATAAAAGATATGCAAGAAAAAACATTGGAAAAGAGCCCATCGATTGGCTTGTTTCGGTCTGTAATGCTTGTCATGAATCCCAACATTGAAGGAAAAAATCCCAATTCGCTTTTTATTAGATTCAGGCCTGCCTGCAGTTTTCGCTTCACTATGAACAACAATAAACCTGAGCTAAGGTCATTTTAAAAAAAACCTTATCTTAACCGCCTTTAATCCTTCAAACTAAAACCAAGATTGCATGACCAGGCAAAAGAGACAACCCACCCTTATTGAGGCCCTGATTCCTCTGGTATTCCTTACGGTTTTGATTTCCATCAATGTATTGATTTTTGGTGTTGACTCGCTGGAAGGGTCAAATCAGATTGTGCTGCTTTTGGCTGCCGGGGTGGCCGGATTGGTGGCCCTACGCATTGGTTTTTCATGGGAGGAAATGCTTTCAGGGATGGTAAAGAGCATTTCGGCTGCAATTCCGGCAATCCTGATCTTACTTTTGATAGGTTCCCTTGCCGGCACCTGGCTTTTGAGCGGCATCATTCCCGCGATGGTTTACTACGGTTTACATATTCTAAATCCAACGATTTTTCTTGTTGCAGCCTGCGTTATTTGCGCCATTGTATCCATTGCCACTGGCACAAGCTGGGGTACTGTAGCGACGATAGGTGTGGCGTTACTTGGAATTGGACGGGCCCTGGGACTACCCGACGGGTTAATTGGCGGGGCCATAATATCGGGCGCCTATCTGGGTGATAAATTTTCTCCACTTTCCGACACCTCCAATTTATCGGCAGGAATGGCTGGAGCCGACTTGTTCACCCATGTCAGATATATGGTTTGGACCACATTGCCAACCATGGTCATTACGCTCCTGATTTTTCTTTTCATTGGACTTTTTCGCGAAACAACCGGTGAATACCAGGACATCACCCCACTTCTTCAGGCCGTTGATGGAGCGTTCAATATTACTCCCTGGCTGTTTTTAGTGCCGGCTCTGGTTATCTTTCTGATTGTGCGCAAAGCGCCCGCTGCTCCGACACTTTTCCTCGGAACATTGGCTGGGGCTGTTTTTGCATTGATTTTCCAGCCGCAGATTATAAAGCAAGTAAGTGGTATTGAAGGTCAGTTTCACCTTGCATCGTTCATTGCGGTGATGAAATCCATGTACACCGACATTAGTGTGGTAACCGGCAATGAGATGGCCGACAACCTGCTTCAAACCGGCGGAATGAGCGGAATGCTAAAAACCGTGTGGCTTATTCTCTGCGCAATGATTTTTGGTGGCGTAATGGAAGGAACCGGTCTGTTGCAACGCATAACAGAATCTATTATCAGGTGGGCCCATAATACGGGTTCGCTGGTAGCTTCGACAGTTTCGACAAGCATTTTTATAAACCTTACTGCCAGCGACCAGTATTTGAGCCTGGTGATCCCGGGGCGCATGTATGCAGAAACATATCGCAAACAAGGCCTGAAGCCTGAGGTGCTGAGCAGGACACTTCAGGACAGTGGTACAGTAACCTCAGCTCTGATACCCTGGAACACGTGCGGAGCAACCCAGGCAGCAGTGCTTGGAGTTTCAGCTTTCACCTTTGCACCTTTTGCATTTTTCAATATACTGACACCAATTGTAACTTTAATATTCGCTTATTTTAATATCAAAATTGCCCGTTTTAAGTCGCAGGAAACAAATGAAAATGCGGAAATTTCGGATAATCAGGAGAGGGTTTGATGAGTTCGTTTTCCGTAACAAATTGGCCGCTTGTTTTGATGTTACCTTTCCGTATGTAAGAAATCAAGTTTATTTGCTCAGAATTGACCAGAGTAGTCTTTACCGTAAGCAATGATGTGTTTACCGACCAGCGGGTGAACAAAATGGCGCAAACCCTATATGATATGGGTTTTTGGCCCATTATTGCAGGAATCAGGCGACCTTCGAGCCTTCCGTTTTCGCCCGGATATGCTGAGGTAATGCGTCTCCCTCTTTGGTTTCAGAAAGGATTTTTGTTTTACGCTGAGGTCAACATCAGACTTTTTTTCTACCTGCTGCATATAAAAACAGATCTGATTGTTGCCAATGACCTCGACACCTTGCTGCCGGCCCAGCTGGTGGCCTGGATTAGAAAAAAGCCCCTGGTTTACGATACCCACGAATATTTTACCGGAACTCCCGATGTGGCCTTCAGACCATTCAGACGCTGGTTCTGGTGCGGATTGGAGAACTGGCTTTTCCCAAAACAGCGAACCATCATTACGGTAAATCATTCCATAGCCGAATTATACTTCAAAAAATTCGGCAAAACACTTCATGTAGTACGCAACCTGCCACGCTACAAGAAGCCGCCAGATTTAGATGGGTTTCATATCCACGGAATTGGAGAGGGGGAACATATTGTTGTGGTGCAGGGCAGCGGCCTGAATACCGGAAGAGGAATTGAGGAACTCATTCTGGCTATGGAACCCCAATATGGAATTGAAAATACGAAACTACTTGTGATCGGCGATGGCAATGCCAGGAAGTTGTTGGTAGAGCTCGTAAAATCACGTAAATTGGAAGACCGTGTAATTTTCCTACCCCGCATGCCCTATGATCTTTTGATGAAGCACACTGCACGGGCCACCATTGGCGCAACCTTAGATAAACCTTTCTGCCTGAATTATCTTTACAGCCTTCCCAATAAACTTTTTGATTACATCATAGCCGGAACCCCGGTGCTGGCATCAAACCTTCCGGAAGTCAAAACTATAGTTGAGGGTTATGAGGTAGGGGTGGTTGCTCAAAACCATGAACCCGCCCATATAGCTTCGTGTATTAAAGAAATGCTTTCAGACCCTGAGAGGCTGGCTTTATGGAAGGAAAATTGCCTGAATGCCGCACTTTCGTTGAACTGGGAAAACGAGGAGGCTACCATTAGGGGCATTTATGCCCGATTTCTGAAAAATTCCTGAATTTTTCTTTGGGTGTTCTTGCTAAAGAACATCAGGTAGGTTCGGCGGTTTGCTCCACGTTGGGTACTTCGAACACCCGGCTGTTTTCGCAACGGAAGATACGAGCCGGAAACTTTTCGAACAGTCTGTAATCATGGGTGGCCATCAGGACGGCTCTGCCTGTTTTGCTGATTTCGAAAAGCAGTTCCATAATGCCTTCGCTGGTTTCGGGGTCGAGGTTTCCGGTAGGTTCATCGGCCAGGATGATGTCGGGATCATTCAGAAGCGCTCTGGCAATAACTACCCGTTGTTGTTCTCCGCCCGAAAGCTGGTGGGGCATTTTGAATCCCTTTGTAAGCAAACCCACTTTGTCTAATACTTCTTCCATACGTTCCTCCATGATGACCCTGTCGTTCCAGCCGGTAGCCTTCATTACAAACAATAGGTTGTCTTTCACGGTGCGGTCGGTCAGAAGTTGAAAATCCTGAAATACAATGCCGATTTTTCTTCTCAGGTAAGGAATCTTTTTTTCTTTGATTCCCGAAAGCTCAAATCCGGCTACCTTGGCATACCCGTCAACCACCGGAAGGTCGGCATAAAGAATTTTTAACAGGCTGCTCTTACCGGTTCCGGTTCGGCCAATCAGATAACAAAACTCGCCCCGTTCAATTTCAAGGTTCACGTCGCTGAGAACCAGTATGTTTTTTTGAAAAACAGCAACATTTTGCAGGTCAATAATGGTATCGAGGCCCATAGATAAATATTTTCTAAAAGAAGCATAAAGATAGACAAGAATTTAAAACCGCTTAAGGCTGCCGGAGAAATGAAATCAACCGGAGTTTCAACAACATGATGTGGTGGATATGGTTGACCTGAGGTATTTAACCTGCCGCAATGCTACACCAGCCCTGCAAAACCCATAAAAGCCATTGCCAGGATTCCTGCTACAATCAGTGCGATGGGTGCGCCCCGCATGCTCTTGGGGACATCCATCAGGTCGAGGTGCTCCCGTATGCTTGCAAAAAGCGATAAAGCCAATGCAAACCCCAATCCGTGTGAAATGGCAAAAACAACACTTTGCAACAAATTGAATTCATTTTGCACTGCAAGAATTGCTACACCAAGAATGGCGCAATTGGTGGTGATGAGCGGTAGAAATATGCCCAATGCCTGAAAAAGTGCAGGGCTTACCTTTTTCAAAATGATTTCTACCATCTGCACCAGGGTAGAAATTACAAGGATATAAACGATTGTTTGAAGGAAAGTAACTTCAAAAGGCAGCAAAATGTAAGTGTAGATAAGAAACGTCACTATCGTCGCAAGGGTAAGTACAAACATTACTGCACCTGCCATCCCTAAGGCTGTAGATAAACGGGATGAAACCCCCAGATACGGGCAAATTCCCAAAAATTGGGCAAAAACTATGTTGCTGACCAATATTGCACCCAATGCTATTACAAAATACTCCATAACCGCCGGCTTTTAGGTAGATTTCTTTTTGAGATAATTGAACAACACAATCAGATAAGCCATTCCGATGAATGCTCCGGGGGCAAGGACAAATACCAGCAAACCATCACCGGGGATAAATTTGAAGCCAAACAGCGAATACGAACCGAGAATTTCGCGCAGCCCACCCAGCAACACCAAAGCAAGGGCGAAGCCCAATCCCATTCCCAATGCATCAATAATGGAGCTCAGGGTGGTGTTTTTACTCGCAAAAGCTTCGGCCCTGCCCAGAACCAGGCAGTTTACCACTATAAGCGGAATGAACAAGCCCAGGGCAGCAAACAAATCTGGTAGGTAAGCCTCCATGGCAAGTTGCACAATTGTAACAAAGGAAGCGATAATCACAATGAAAGAAGGTATGCGCACCTTGGCAGGAATTAGGTCTTTGATGAGCGAAACTACAATATTGGAGCCCAAAAGTACGAAGGTGGTTGCCAACCCCATTCCCAGGCCATTGATGGCTGATGTAGTAACACCCAGCGCCGGACACAATCCCAGCAGCAAAATATAAACCGGGTTCTCCTTTATGATTCCTTTAGTGAAATTCTGGAGTTGCTTCATGGTGATAAACCCTCCTGACTATTTAAAAAATTCTCCTGTAATGTGTTGAAGGCGCGTTGAATGGCCTCCGAATAGGCTCTTGCAGTAATGGTAGCTGCAGTAATTGCATCAATTTCGCCCCCATCTTTTGAAACCCGCAGGTCGGTGGTTCGCGGGTCGAGTCCCCTGAATTGATTGCTCCAGTCGGATTTGCTTTTTTCGATTTTATCGCCAAGTCCCGGCGTCTCCCTATGATGGAGATGAACAACATCTACAATGCGGCCATCGGGATAAAACCCGACCATTGCAGTTATTAATCCGCTCCATCCTGATGTAGTGTAGGTTTCTACGGCAATCCCTACCAGTGTGTCCTCATTGTAGGCGAAATTAAACTGCAACGAATCGCCCCCGTCGTAGCTCTGAACCATTTTAACTTCAAGCCTATCAAAGTCCGGGACTACCTGTGCAATAGCCACCATTCGCTGCGCTTCACGGGCGCGGGCAATGGGTTCTTTGGTGAAATTGTAAACCGTGGCAAGCAGAAACGAGGCTACAGTCGTAATAACCACCAAAGTAACCACCATATTGGTGAAAGAAGAGGCTCTTTTAGCCATTTTTTACCTCCTTTCCAAACGTACGGGGCCTGGTACTACGGTTAATCAGGGGAACAAAAGCATTCATGATAAGAATTGAAAACGCTACCCCTTCGGGGTAGGCGCCAAACAATCGGATTACTACCGTGATGAGCCCGCACCCGACGCCAAATATCAACATTCCCTTAGGAGTCATTGGACTGGTTACCATATCAGTTGCCATATAAAATGCTCCCAACATCAGGCCACCGGCCAGAAGGTGAAACATGGGGCTGGCATTCTGACCGGGATCTACGAGCCACATGATGCCGGTAAAGAGTGCAACAGTACCCAGATAGGCTACCGGAATATGCCAGGTGATGATTTTTTTTAGAAGCATATACAATCCGCCGATCAATAAAAGCAAAGCGGATGTTTCACCTAAGGAGCCGCCAATTTTGCCAATGAATAACTCGAAATAGCCGGGCAAATTTGCCATGATCTCAGAAATGCTTGCATCCCTGGCTATGCCTTCTTTAAAAATGGCCAATGGCGTAGGGCCGGTAACTACATCCACCATGTTGGGGCTTAAGGGGGCAGGCACCGGGTAGGTGGTCATGTGTACCGGAAACGATATCATCAGAAAAACCCTTCCTACCAAAGCTGGATTAAAGGGGTTTTTGCCCAATCCGCCAAATGTCATCTTGCCAATGCCTATGGCTACCACTGACCCAATCAATACCATCCAAAGGGGTAGGTTGGCTGGCAGGTTGAAGCCAAGCAAAATTCCTGTGATAATGGCTGAGCCATCAAAAACCGTTAACGGACCTTTGATAAGGTATTTCTGAATCACAAACTCCACTGCCATACAGCTTATTACTGCCGTGAGCATGAGAACAATAGCGCTTAGGCCAAAAAAATAAAAAGAGGCCAGCAGGGCCGGAATTAATGAGAAGATTACCCCATACATGATTTTGCTTACCGACTGAGAGTCGTGAAGGTGGGGGGAGCCTGAAACGGTTAATAAACCCATACGAACTTCTTTTCAAATTTCAAACAGAAAGATTTGAGATGATTCAATTAACTGACCGTTTTCTGATCATTTTGCCGGTTTCGGCTTTTCCAACCCTTATATGGTCTAACAATGGTCTTCCCGAAGGGCAAATGTACGCACACGATCCACATTCTATGCAATCCATTATTTTATGGCTTTCGCAATCTTCGAAACGTTTTTTTTCTGCCAGAACGGCCAGAAGATATGGTTCAAGGCCCATACAGCAACCTGCGGTACACCTTGCACATCGAATGCAATTAACCACCGGCTTACGGGACGATTCTGAGGTCGGAAAAACTAAAATACCACTACAACCCTTGGTAATTGGGACATCAACCGATGTCAGCGCTTTCCCCATCATTGGCCCCCCGTTTACCAACTTTCCGGTATCGGTGGGTAAGCCACCGGCGGCCTCAATCAAAGCGCTTAGAGGAGTTCCGATTCGAACCATAAAATTCGATGGTTTTTTGAGGTTTTTGCCGGTTATGGTAACCACCCGTTCCACAAGGGGTTTGTTTTTCTGAATTGCCTCATATACTGCATAGGCTGTTCCAACATTATTTACCAGGGCGCCAACTTCCATGGGTAGCTTCCCTGAAGGAACCCTCCTGTTGATCAATGCCTCGATCAGTTGCTTTTCGCCTCCCTGAGGGTATTTCACCTGTAGCGGGTGTACCGTGATGCCTTGAAATCCTTGGGCAGCCTGACTTAAAATTTTAATGGCATCGGGCTTGTTGTTTTCAATTCCGATCATCGCTTTTGCAGCTCCGGTTGCCTTCATCAAAATTGAAATCCCGATCAAAATCTCTTCGGGCCTTTCTACCATTAACCGGTGGTCGGCAGTAAGATAGGGCTCGCATTCCACTCCATTTATCAGCAGGACTTCTATTTTCTTTCCCGGCTGAGGCAACAATTTCACCCCAAGCGGAAAAGTTGCTCCGCCCATTCCCACCAATCCCATCTCTATAACCTTGTCGATGATTTCCTTTGGTGATAGCGAACATTCCTTTATAATCGCCGGCGAGGTATCAATGCCTTCCAACCATTCATCGCCTTCGACCTGAATAACAATTGCTTTGCGCAAATAGCCGGCAGAATCGGGCATATCGTCAACTTTTACTACCTTTCCTGATACGGAGGAGTGGATGTTGGCCGATATGAAGGCTGCACATTTGGCTATTAACTGCCCTGCTTTCACCTGATCGCCTTTTGCAACAATAGGAGTGGCAGGGGCGCCTAAATTCTGCGATACAGGGATGACCACTGTTTGGGGAAGGGGCAGAACTTCGATAGGAGCTTTTTCCGACAGCTTGTTTTCAGGTGGATGGATACCACCAATACTGAAAGTTCTCAAAACTATGATGTTTTTTCTTGTTTCAGAAAATTATACACTTGCTTAATGTTGTTTCAAGCCTGGTTCGTTTCGGCCTTTGCTTTTCGGGCCGGAAAATTTAGCTCCACAATGGCCTCGGTAGGGCACACCGGCACACATTTCCGGCACAAGGTGCACTTGTTGAAATCAATATATGCCAGGTTGTTTTCGAGTACAATGGCATCGAACTGGCATTCCTTGACGCATTTCCCGCAGCCTATGCAAGCCGTTGAACAATTCTTTCTGGCTATTCCGCCCTTTTCGCGGTTGATGCACGAAACATATATGCGCCTGTCTTTTTTTCCTTTTTTACGCATTTCGATAATGTTGCGTGGACAAGCCTTCACACAAGCCCCGCATGCAACACATTTTTCGTCGCTGATAACAGGAAGCCCGGTAATCTGATCCATATACATGGCATCGAATGTGCAGGCCACCACACAATCGCCGCAACCAAGGCATCCCTGAGGACATCCACCTTCGCCCGAAAACAGGCTGTGTACAAAAGCACAGGTCATGGCCCCTTGGTAATTCACTTTAGGAGGGCTGTTTTGACGGCTGCCGTTGCACCGCAATACGGCAATCATTGGTTCTGCTTCCGTAGCTTCCAATCCCAAAGCGGTAGCAATCTTTTGCATGGTGTCGTTACCCCCGGGAGGGCAGTTTAAACCGGATAGACTTTCGGCCTTTACAATGGCTTCGGCAAAAGCACGACAGCCGGCAAGCCCGCACCCACCACAGTTGGCTCCCGGCAAAAGATCTGCCACCACATCGATTCGGGGGTCTTCGAGTACCTTGAAGCGGCTGGCCACCAAAAAAAGAATGACGGCAGCTACTAAACCGATTGAGCCAAGAGAAATTACAGAGATTATGGTTATTTCGTTCACTGGTTAATTGTGGATTTCAGGAACAACATGAACCTTTGCCAAAATTGGCCGAAAGGTTAAACAATCAATTCGGTGTCAAAAATATGAAATTAA
>DATIKH010000081.1:0-9654 GCA_035477775.1 Bacteroidales bacterium
GGCGAAGGAATTCCATGAGGGTCATTAGTTTGCCCTGGAAATGATGGAGGAGGTGGGTTACGGTAAAGAGGGCCACTGCTGGAAGTACCTACATCTCTGTTGGTGCCCCATTGTGGCTGCCATTGTCCAAGGGTTTCAATAAACTTAATCTCTCCGCCGGCTGTAAGAGGCGTGGTAATCCTGAATAGCCCCGGCGACACCCTTGTCATTGGCAATGCCCCATCTGCATTCCAACCTACTGTTGTAGCTCCTCCAAGTAAAAACAGTTGCTCCGTAACCCTTTCGATGGTATAGGTGAGCGCTGCCGTATCGGCAACAACACGGTAGTCGCCAACAGCGGGAAGGCCTCTGGTGTCAATAGGAGCTGGATCCGGGTCTGCGCCGGTTGGCCTGTAAATAAGGCTTCCTGCAAATGCTGTTCCTCCGGGAGCAGCACCCCACTGAGGTTCCCATGCGCCACGACGCGACACAAATTTTATTGCCCACTGGGTTGGGGTCAGGCGATCGACAACGGCAAATCTTCCGCCAGTGATGTGGAACATTTGAATGGCTTGAACATTGCCACCGGCAGGATAATTATCCCATCCCGCAGTAGTTCCCCCACCAAGCATGAAGATCGGCTTCACAATGATTTCAGCCACATACGTAGTGATCGTGGCATTAATCGTTGCGGAATGGGCAAAAGTAGCCTCAGAATCAAGGGTTATGAAGGAAAACACCCTGAATTCCAGAGCGGCGTTGGAGCCGGCAGTAAAGGTCATTCCAAGAATCCGGGCGTTTAAGGCCGCCTGGGTTATGCGAAAAACCGTATCGGTGGTGTTAGCCAAAACAACCGGGTTGGCAAAATTTGTACCTGCCCTTGCCATTTGAAGGATGTAGGTTGGTTGGGCTACTTTTGCCGGATAAGTTGCCGACGACCACCGAAACACAACCTCAACCGCTTCATTTGGCCGGCTTAGAATGATGCTGGCACCCTGAGCAGGCAAAGTTATCTGTGGCTCCACGGTTTGCTCCATATCAAGGTAAACCTTATCCTTTTCGCAGGATGAGAACAGAAGTCCTGTGCCTATTATTATACAGAGAAAAAATGCTATTTTTTTCATTTGCTTCACTTTTTTAATGATCAATAACCTGGGTTTTGAACTAGGTTCGGATTGGCCATCAGGTCGGCTGCCGGGATCGGGAACAGGTTGAACCTTGCGTGAACAGCAACACCATTCCTGGCATTACCTTTCCATGGCCAAACATAAGGATTGGGGCCGGCAAACCTTCCAAAGCGTATCAGGTCGGTACGCCTGTGCCCTTCCCAAAACAGTTCGCGTGCGCGCTCATCCAAAATAAAATCGAGCGTAATAGCAGTAACATTGCCGTTGGTGTTACCCCAGGCTCTCTGGCGAAGTGCATTTACATACCCTATGGCTGTGGCCATTGATCCGCCCGTACCCCCACGCAATACGGCCTCGGCATACATCAGGTAAACATCGGCCAGACGGAACATGGGAAAGTCGGTATCAACGTGGGTACGGTGCGAACCCGGAGTGCCATCGCGACGGATATTGGTGAATTTAACCGAGGCAAATCCATGTCTGAAATTCGACAATTCGTCAATTTCGAGCGATTGGCCGGTTGAAAACAACAACCTGCGTCCATCAAGGACTGAGTAAAGATTTACAATGTTTCTTGTAGTTCTAAGTCCGCCCCATCCTCCTGCAATTCCCATTTGGAGTGGATCGATATCGCCGCCGGTTGCTGCATTTACAATAAATGTTGTTCCTCCCCAGGTATTGGTATGAACCCCATCGAACGGAACGGTAAAAATGATTTCGGTGCCATGACTGCGATGATTGTCGGCATTAAAGAGGTGCCGGAAATTGGGCTCAAGGGTATAACCGGCATCGATTATACGTGTAGTGTAAGTAATTACCTCGGTGTATCGAGGCTGTCCGATATATACCTCGGCATTCAGATAAAGTTTGGCTAAAAGCATCCAGGCTGCGGCTCTGTCGGCCCGGCCATAATAACCGGGCGATCGGGGTTCTGCCATTTGTGGGTATATAGCCCTGAGTTCATTCACAAGAAAATCAAACAAACCCGCTCTGCTAATCTGACTTGGAAGAAATCCACCTCCCATGGGGTCATTTTCAGTGATAAATGGAACATTGCCGAACACGTCGAGCGCATGCCAGTAGCTTAAAGCCCTTAAAAACCTTGCTTCAAGCCTGTATCCCTGTACGTCGGCACGCAGCTGCCCGGTTACGCCTCTTCTGTCCAGATTGGCATCAGAGGTTTCCCTCAGAAACTCGTTTGCCAAAGCTATCTGGTAAAAGATCCGGTAATAGAAAGCTGCTACGAATACACAGGTTGATGTCCAGTCCTGATGCACGAAATCAAGAAGGGTCTGGTCGTTCCAGCCAATTACTGCTTCGTCGGTCGAAAGCACCTGATGGTGAAACATTGCCCTCAGATACTGGCTGAACCCTTCATCGATGCCGCTCACATCGGGCATTCCATGAGGGCCTTGTTGCCCGGTTACCGAAAGGCCTGCATAAAGTTTTGCCAGAAATTGCTGATACGACGCAGGATCATCAAATACATCAGCAGCCGTTAGCTCTCTTCCATCTAAAGGCCGTGTGTCGAGATCGCCCATACATGACGAAAACATCAGGGCAAATCCGACAATCGTAAAGAATAATATTATTGACTTTTTCATTTTCTTTAAGGCTTTTTGTTAAAACTGAAGGCTAAGGCTCATGATAAAATTGCGCGGACGCGGATAGATGTTATTGTCAATACCACTAAAAACCTCAGGGTCAATGCCTTCGTATTGGGTAATGACAAACGCATTTTGCACAATGCCCGAAAGGATCAGGTTAGAACCTGCTCCAAGGATATTTCCAAAATTGTAGCTCAGGGTTATGTGGTCCATCTTGAAAAAGGATGCATCACGCACGAAATAATCCGACCAGAACTGTGCGCTGTTAAAGCCAATTTTCAATGCTTCGCGATGCACGTTGCTCAGATACGGACCTCTTGGATTGTACAGCCAGCTTAGCTCACCAGCAGTTGATCTGACATTGTCGTAAACAAAATTTCCAATATTAGCCCTGCCGGCAAACGAAAGGGACCACTGACGGTATTGAAACTCGTTGGTAATACCCAGTGTAAAAACAGGAGCCCTGTTCTTGAAGCGATACATGTCCAGTTCATTGATTATTCCATCCTCATTGCGGTCAACATACACTCCTTCAATTGGCCTACCGTTCAGATCATAAACCTGTTGGTAAACGAAAAACGAATGTGGAGCAAAACCTACACTATGAATTTGGATATTGTTGCCAACACCTCCTGCTATACCTCCTGTAAGGATTCCGATAAAATCCGGATCATCAACCACGGTAAGCTTGGTAATTTCCGATTGGTTCCAGCTGGCATTGAAACCAAGCAACCAGGATAAATCCTGAGTTACCACCGGGCGTGTAAACAAACTCACTTCAGCGCCTATATTGCTCATATTGCCCACGTTGGTGGTAATGTAGTTTGTCAGGTTCGTGCCCGCCGGAATGGGGATAAAGTTTATAAGGTCCTTGGTTTCACGAGTATAAAAGTCTATGGAGCCGTAGTATCGGTGGCCGAAAAGACCCCAGTCTAACCCTACATTGAAGGTTGTAGTTTCTTCCCATTTCAGGAACCGGTCGTAACCTGCCGGACGAAGAGTTGGAATGAAATTATCCGGGCGCCCAAACGGGAATGAGGCTCCCAGTAAGCTTCGTGTATAGCGTGCCATCCACGGATAATCTCCCAATCCGATGTTTTCCTGCCCAGTAATTCCATATCCTGCCCTGAATTTCAACTCACTGAAAAAGTCAAGATTGGCCATAAATGGCTCCTCATTCACTTGCCATGCAAAGGCCACCGATGGGAACCAACCCGACCGGGTTTCTGGCGAGAACCTTGAAGTGTGATCATTTCTCATGGTAAGGGTAAGCAGGTACCTGTCCATAAAAGTATAATTCAGCCTTCCGAAGAATCCTATCAATACCTGCTCTGATTCATAACGAACATCCGGATTAATTACGCGCAAGCTGTCGGGATTATGATTGTTGCGAAATGCCAGGTTGTTTGCAATATTGCTTCCAAAAGAAGAACCTTCGTTCCAGAATCTTTGATAAGAATAACCGGCAGTAAGGTCAATATTACTTTGTATGCCCTCCAATTCCCTGGTATAATTCAAATAGAAATCGAAGAGCTGGGTGGTACGGTTTTGCCAGTAATTTCCTGTGTAGCCGCCCTGAAAATACGACCATGCTGCAAAATCAGGAGTAAACGATGTGCCCTCTGATGATGAGTAGTCGTAGGCCATATTGAGGTTTATGCGCAAATCGGGCAAAAATGGGAGTCGGTAGTTGGCCCTGAAGTTTCCGATAAAACGGGTAGCC
Organism: Bacteroidales bacterium; assembly: GCA_035477775.1. Classification (GTDB taxonomy): domain Bacteria; phylum Bacteroidota; class Bacteroidia; order Bacteroidales; family UBA7960; genus UBA7960. Next base: position 4,437 of record DATIKH010000081.1, read on the forward strand.
TGGGCCTCATCTTCGCGCAACTCCAGCAAGGCGAGTGGGTTTGCGGTGCCCGGGGTAGGGCGTCCGGCCTGCTGCCATGCGAAATAACCCCCAAATGGGCTGCCTACCTGCATTACTGACTGGGTTGGATCCATACGGGTTGCTGCACCAATGGCGCCCTGATCGGCAAAAAAGTTATTTATAACTGAACCCCTGGCGCTAAGCGTTAACTGAAGATTGTCATTCAGCAAAGTTGGCGTCAGGTTTACAGAGGCGGTAAGCCTGTTCATATTGTCGGTTTTTAGTACCCCATCCTGGGCAGAGTATCCTAAGGTAACCCGGTAGGGCAGGAATCGGTAAGCTCCTGTTGCAGTTAGCACATGGTCGTGTGCAAAGGCATCCTGAAAAATTAAATCCTGCCAGTTGGTCTCCGTATTGCCCAAAAGACCCAAAACTTCGGGTCGTCCTGCGAAACGCTCATTCATTAAGCTCCTGAATTCCGCACCTGAAAGCATGTCGGCCTTCTTCGCAGCCGTTGATAAAGAATAAGTTCCCGTATAGCTAAGCTGTAGAGGCGCACCTGCTCTCCCCCTTCTTGTTGTAATGAGGATAACACCATTTGATGCCCTGGCGCCATAAATAGCAGTAGCTGAAGCATCCTTAAGAACGGTAAACGACTCAATCTCGGCTGGGTTAATGGTCGAGAGTGGATTTCTCACACCTGGCACACCGGCGTTTTCGATGGGCACACCGTCAACAACAATTAAAGGATCGTTACTCGCTGCAAGCGACGACCCTCCCCTGATCCTGATAACACCACCATCGCCCGGTGCGCCACCCGGCATGGTTACATTCACTCCTGCAATGCGACCGGCCATCAGTTGCTGTGGCGAAGTAATCAGGCCTCTGTTGAAATCGCGTGCGCCTACTACCGATACTGCGCCGGTGGCATCTTCGCGACGTTGAATCCCGTAGCCGATTACGACAAATTCCTCCACTAAAACAACTTCGCGTTCAAGAATTACATTGATAATGTTTCGCCCACCTACCGGCACCTCCATAGTTTGCATGCCTACAAAGGAAAAAACCAGCACCGCGTCCGCAGGAGCCTGTAATTCGAATTGGCCATCGAGGTTGGTAACCGTCCCGATGGTGGTTCCCTGTATTACAATAGAAACACCAGGCAGGGAACCTCCATCTGTAGCATCTGTAACTCTTCCGGTTACGCGAATCGTTTGCCCATACAGGCTTATGCCCATAAAAAGCAATAGTCCGCTAAAAATCAGAATTTGCCTCATGATTTAATGAATTTTTGGTTAGTTGTGTGTTTAGGTTGTGCTTCAAGCAATTGGTTCGAAGCTTGTTTAAAAGTAATTAAAAAAATGCTTAACCTGCAAAAAAACATTTCCTGAGAAATTGAAATATTGTTGCTGTTCGATGTGCAAACGTTTGCTCAGTTTTGCATTTTTAAAAGCGCAAGGAAGTATTTCCAAAAAATTTGCATCCTCCTGCTTCAATGAAATATACCCTTGGAACCGCAATTTATGACACCAACCGGTACAAGGTGAAAATCAGGTGGTAGAATCGCGCACTTTGAGGGTTACTTTTTGAATTACGCTGCGAGGCTGAACGACCTCATCGGGTCGTTCTATTCTTCCAATCAGCATTTCAACTGCCTTTTTGCCCATGTCGAACCCGTTTTGTTCCACCGTGGTAAGTTGTGGTCTTACCACCTGGGCAATCGGGTCGTCGCCAAATCCTGCAACCGCAATATCTCCGGGAACCTGATAACCGGCGTCGCGCAAGATGTTCAGCACCGCAATGGCGGTGATGTCATTTACCGCAAAAATCCCATCAATTCTGGGGGCTTTATCAATAATTTGATCTTTGGCTTCAAATGCTTTCTGAGGGGTATCGCAATACATAACCAAATCTTCATTGTAAGCAACTCCTGCTTCATAAAGTGCTTCGGCAAATCCCCGGTGCCGTTCAAATCCTACATGGAGTTTTTTGGAAGTGGCCAGGTGGAGAATCCTTTTTCTTCCCCTTTGCAAAAGATGTTCTGTAATGAGTTTCCCTCCCTGAAAGTCGTCGGTGAATACCCTGTCGGTTGGTATATCATCTACAAAGCGGTCAATGAAAACCAGGGGAACATGAGAATCGATGACCTCTTTGAAATGACTAAAGTCAAAAGTGGTTTTGCTGTGCGAAACCAACAAGCCGTCAACCCGATGATCGATCAATGCCTGTATCCCAATTACCTCCCGGTTGTAATCCTCATTCGATTGGCAAATCATAACCCGCATTCCTTTGCTGTATGCGATTTCTTCGATGCCGCTTATGATGGTGGAGAAAAAATGATGGATGAATTCCGGCACGATGATTCCGATGGTGTTTGAGCGTTGGTGCTTCAAGCCAATGGCCAGGGCGTTGGGCCGGTATTTCACAGCACGGGCATATTCCTGGACCCTTTTGGCTGTATCGGCATTGATGTCGGGATGATTGCTCAGCGCCCTGGAAACCGTGGATGCCGAAAGTCCGAGTGATCTTGCTATGTCGTTAATAGATGCAGGGTAGCCTTTCATTCCCTAATTGGGGTTAGTTTTCATGATACCAAGTTACAAAAAAACCATTAAGAAAACCAAGGGCTGAAATTTTTGCAAACGACACCGCAAACGATTGCAGGAATTATTTGAAAAACCTAATACTTAAGCCAATAAAATGAAAAAAAGTTGTTTAGAATCTTTATTTTTGGCCTGGTAAATTCACAAAAATTTAACACCAATCCTTTGTTGTTATGACCAGAATTTTTAAAAAGACTTTTTCGGTAGTTCTTTTTCTGACCTTCACCTTAAACGTGTTTGGTCAGTCGGGAACCCTTACCGGCCTTGTTCGCAATGCAGAAACTGGTGAAACCCTTCCAGGTGCCAGTATCATTATCAGCGGAACTACCATTGGCACCGTCTCAGACATTGAAGGCCGTTATACGCTTTCAGTTCCTTCAGGCACGGTGACTCTTGAAGCTGCTTTTGTGGGTTTTACTTCCGTTTCGCGAACCCTCAACATTGCTGCAGGGTCAGTTCTAACCCAGGATTTTAGCCTGCAGCCCGAGGTTGCTTTTCTCGACGAGATTGTGGTAATCGGTTATGGTGTGATGAGGCGAAGCGACCTTACCGGTTCTGTTGCACACATCAGGGCTGAAGAAATGAACAGGGGAGTGCTTTTCGACCCGATTCAAGGGTTACAGGGCAAGGCTCCCGGGGTTATGATCTCACGCAGGGGAGGCGATCCGAATGCCGGTTTCTCGGTGAAAATACGGGGCGCTTCTTCTCTTTCTACTTCCACCTCTCCACTTTTTGTGGTTGATGGCGTTCCGGGCGTTGACCCGACCACCATCAATATGGATGATGTTGAATCGTTCAATGTTCTCAAGGACGCTTCAGCTGCCGCCATTTACGGTTCGAGGGGTGCAAATGGAGTCATTATCATTACCACCCGACGCGGTACCAAAGGAGCTGAGCCTACAGTTGAATTTTCATCTTTTGTTTCAGCCGACTTCGTTGCCAACCGCCTCGACCTCCTGTCTGCAGACCAAATAAGGACCTTCTCCCAGCAGTCGGGTCGTACATTTATTGATGGTGGTGCAAACACCGATTGGCAGGATGAGTTATACCGTATGGGAAGCTCAAGAAATTACAATATTGCGTTTGCAGGCGGTGGCGAAAACATGAGCTATCGTGCATCCGTGGGTCACAATATGTTCGATGGTGTAATCAGGGGTTCAAGCAAAGGTCGCACCGTGGCAAGACTCAACCTCGACCAAAGAGCCCTCAACGACAGGCTCGTAGTATCAGCCGGACTTTCAGGAACATTCGAAAATAATAATTTTATAAACTACGGTGGCTGGGGATTGAACGATGTCCTTTACCAAACCTTCAGGCGCAACCCAACCGACCCCGTAAGGAATGCCGACGGTACCTTCTTTGAAATCAACCGCGGATTCAATTACAAAAACCCACTGGCCACCATCCAGGAAATCCAAAACACCCGTGATGCTAAACGCTTTTTTGGATTTTTAAGAGCCGATCTGGAATTGTTCGAAGGGTTCACAGCCGGATTTAATGCTGGCTATACCCGCGACGACCACGAGACATTCTATTTCGAACCGATGCTCGATACCGAGGTGCTGAAAACCGAAGGATTTGGCCGCCGTTCATACAGCAACAATGAAACCCGCCTGCTCGAAACCACTTTGCGCTATAGAACAAACTTTGGATTGAGCAATCTGGAGCTTTTAGGCGGTTATTCTTATCAGGAAGATTATTATACCGGCCTGGCTGCTCAGGGGCGCAACCCTTTCATAAATTTTTCCCAATCTTTCAATTTGGGGTTTTTTGAAACGGTGGTAGCCGGGCAGGATATCAGCAGCTACAAATCATCCAACAGGCTAATCTCATTCTTCGCGCGCTCAATTTACACCTTTGATGAGCGCTACTTCTTTACTGCTACCATGCGCCGCGATGGGTCTTCAAGATTTGGTGTGAATTATCGTTGGGGATGGTTCCCGTCAGCTTCTGCCATGTGGAACATCACCCGCGAGGGTTTTATGCAGAATGTTGATTTTGTTAGCAACCTGCGGTTAAGAGTAGGATTTGGTATAACAGGTAATCAGGAAATAGGTAATTACCGTGCTATTCAGTACTACACCAGTGCGGGCAACACCATCAACTTCGAAACAGGTCAAAGGGCAGTGCTTTTCGATTTTGCCCACACCGCCAATCCCAACCTGAAATGGGAAGAGAATATGGAACTTAATGTAGGTGTTGATTTCGGGCTGTTCGACGACCGGATTTCCGGTACCATTGACCTGTTTCAGAAAAACACCTACGACCTGTTGGGTGAATATTCCGTGCCCGTACCACCAAACCCTGTAGGTCGCATTTGGGCTAATGTCGGCGAAATTGAAGTAAGGGGATTGGAATTTATGGTTCAGGGTTTTCCGGTAAGAAACAACAACTTCGATTGGCGCACTATGGTTGTTTTCTCAACATACTCCCAGATGGTGAAGTCCCTTTCGAATGACCAGTTCGAATGGGCGCGTTTGCAAGAGGGTTGGTTGTCAGGACCCGGCCTGGTGGGCGGCCAAAACTGGACGCAAACAGTTCAGCCTGGTATGCCGCTGGGAACATGGTATATGCCGGAGTATGCCGGGTTGATTAATGGGGAGTTCGCCTTTTTC
>DATIKH010000082.1:0-4828 GCA_035477775.1 Bacteroidales bacterium
TGAGGCTATTAGAGTATTTTAAGCCTCTATCTTTCGAGGTTAAAACTAATGAAAAGTTTTGACAAATATTACAATGAACTGAAAATTTTTGAAAAATTTTTATTATTGCCAATTGGTTTGGCCTTGGCCTGTGTGGATTCCACGCAACAATATTCTTTAAGCTTAGGTTCGGAATAAAAATCATGCTCAAAAAAAAGTTTTAAGGAAACGGCTATTTTTGCCCCAATATATTATTTATCGAAGCTCAGGAAAAAATTTCACGCCTGCAATTTTGAATTTAAGATGGCTTCACAAAGCACAACATACTCGGTAGCGCTTTGCACATTTAATGGAAGCAGGCATCTGCCCGAACAGCTTACGAGCATACTGAGCCAAACCGCTCCGCCACGCGAAATAGTGGTGTGCGACGACGGCTCCACGGATCAGACCAATGAAATTGTTAAAGATTTTATGGGGCGATTTCCTGAAATCCGTTGGAAGCATGAAGTCAATATAGAGAATGTCGGGGTAGTGAGAAACTTTGAAAAAGCCATTGGTCTGTGTGGAGAAGACCTTGTGTTCCTTTGCGACCAGGACGATGTTTGGTTGCCGGAAAAAGCTTCAACCATTATACAGTTCTTTAACAACAATCCTTTCTCGATTGTATTTTCTGATGCCCGGATTGTGGATGAGCAGTTGAACGATTTGAATCTTACCATGTTTGAGCGTGTAGGATTAAAGAAGCAGTATTTGAAAAGGTTCCATCGCAATCGGTTCGGGATGTACTTTTTACTTTCGGGCCATTTTGTAACCGGAGCTACCATGGCGTTCAAGAAGAAGGTTGTTGAGCAGTTGCTGCCCGTACCTCAAAGTCCCTGGTTTTTGCACGATGGCTGGATAGCAACAGCAGGTGCCTGCAAGGATGAAGTTTCCTTTATACATGAACCTTTAATTCTTTACAGGCAACATCAGAGCCAGGCCATTGGCGCCCGCATGGGTTCATCCGAAAGGGACCTACCAAAAGCCAAATCAGGAAAATTCAGTCTTTGGTTCGGACTGCTCCGCAACAAGCCTCCCATAGAAAGCCTGGTGCTGGAATTTTTCGAAAAGAACCAGGAATTGGTTTCTCCCGAAACCCTGCAAGTTCTCAGAAAAAGGTACAACTCGTACAAAGATTTATTAGGTAAACCAAACCACGGCAGGGGAAAGCTTTTTAAAATTTGAATACAAAAAACCTCTTGGACAAAAACAGGGGTGCGGGGATAAATAACTTTACCCTGCCTGAAAGCGGCAGGGTAAAGCTTTGTGCAGGGAAAATGATTCCCTGTTTATACAAATTAAATACCGGGAATTCCTGTCAGAAAACCCAAAACAGTGGTAGCCCATTCGCATTCAATCCCTGTCTGGCCGCTGAACCACTTACCTGAGATTCGCTATGGTGTTTTTCGCGGTATCGTGTTTGGTTTTCAAAACATTGGATAGGGTTTGGTAGCTCCCACCCAAAGCCTGAAGCGATTGGTGCAAAGTCATAAAATGCCTGTCGATGGAAGTAACTTTACTCTGATATTGCGAAACGTCGTTTTGGATAATATCGGAAGATAAGTCCTGGAGGGCATTTCGGTAACTTTTTATATTACTCCTCGTAGTATTTATGGTTGTCCGCTGGGAAGGATTTTCAACTCCAAGGTCCTGATCTAACTCATTCAAGGTGGATAAAACACTTCCAATTTCTGCTAATAGAACTTCGGGTGACGACCAACGGACCGGAAAGTTTCCGGTATGGTCAGACCGGAGCGATTGGCTGTTTTGCGAAGCTGTCAGCGAAGTCAACCTGCCAGGACCACGCCGTTCATCAATTCCGTCGCCGTCGCTGTCGTCATCTCTGAAGTCAACAGTGATCACATCCGAAATATAGTAGGAGGTTTCAAGGGAAATGGTGTAGGAGCCTGGCTCAAGGCCGGGTAATTCGACCTCTCCCAGAGCATTTGTTCGCCCCGTAGCCACGATATCGCCACCGGGATTACGTCCACCTTTAACGATTATTCCCTTTATTGGATTCCCCGGCCGGTTGGCTGAAGTTTGCTCCCCTGCAGAACTTGAAGCACTAACCTCTGATACCTTGTTTCCCACTAAAATCTCTGCCATTCCATCGCCATCCAGGTCGCCCGAAGCAACATTCAGGCGGTGGACGTAGCTTTCAGTAGCTTTAGTAAAGTGCAGGTCGCTTAAACTTACTTTTGAAGCCTGTGCTGTGGTTCCAAAATTGCTTCGTGGGCTCCAGATCAGGTCAACTCCACCATCGTCGTCGGTATCTGCCACTTTCAGATGAAACTGCGATACGCCACGCACCTGCTGAATGCTGACCAACTCCGATACATCCTGTTGTTTTCCATCGCTGAAGGTTGCCATAACACGGTATCCGTTGGCCGAACGGACGAAGTGCAGATCGCTCATGCTTGCCTTTCCGCCACCCGATGCCTGGCTGCCCGAAGGCATCAGCGAGAAGTGGAAGTCTTGCATGCTCGCTTTCCCGCCGCCGCTACGCTGACTTGCATCCGATGTTAAATCGCGGGTTGTACCGTCGGTCAACCTTCCTGTGGCATGAAACCGTTCGGCCAGACCATCTCCGTCATCGTCGGCCAAAATCAGGGAAAGTTCGCCCAGACTGGGCTTACCCTGACCCGAGCCAGAACCATGGGCTCTGTCATAAATAATATGCTGCCATTGTTCAAAGGGCATCAGGGTTTGCCCGGCAATATCTACCCGTTCCTGTCCGGTAATGGTAACCGGATAGCTTTTTTCCAGACTTATTTCCCCTTCGACCTGAATGGAGTAAACACCTTCGGGTACATTGGCAAACCAGTATTCGCCACAGGCATCGGTTCGGGTTGATGCTACCAAGGTGCCTGTAACTGCGTCGATCAATGATACCAAAAGGCCTTCGGTCATTCCGTCGCAATCATCGTCAGGGCCGGAAGCGGTTCTGTTATCCGATGAGGCAAGTGGGTTTTGGTGTTCGCTACCCCCTTTGTAAAGCGGGTTCTGTACCTCTACCAGGCATGGATTGCACAAATCGCTCTGGTTGCTGCCATCCATAAACACCGGTTCGTATTGCCTGCGGCCAGTTGGCATTCCGCTGCCAGCTTCCCTGCTTCTCCGGCCTGTGGACATTCCGCTTCCGGCCTCCCTGGCGTAAAGGTTTAGTGACGGGCCAGCAAATATCGGGTCCACTCCACCATTATTTACAATCATTCCGGTGGCCGCATAAGAGGCTGCAGCGGCTCCGCCACCAGCACCAGTCTGGCTGGATACTATTCGATCGGCTGTATTGCCTGACGACCTAGCCAGCCTTCCGGCAATGATCTGCCTGCCTGGCCCGCCGGCAACAGCATTGCCTGCACTCTGTAAGCCGGCATTGACCCGCTCGCCAAAGGTTGCGCCCTGCGTTTGTTTGGGAACAGTTACATTCATTGAAATCCGGTTTGGCATTCCGCCGCCAGTCTTCATTGAATACGCCGCTGCATCCTCGGGGCAACTGAATGTAGTCTCTTCGATGGTGCCATCGGGATAAGTGATTGTGTTGGTTACCGGGCCGCAGGGCTCCTGGGCCATCCTCACCGGTTCTGCACCGGTGTGTTTGGTTTTTATGGCTACCTGATTTCGGGGAGGCAACAAGCTTCTGGTGTTTTCTATTGGATCAACACCTGAATCATTAGGCCTTACAAACCTGGCTGTGCCAGCATTTCCGACAATATATCCCCTGTCAGGGTTTTGTCCGAGTCGGTTTACACCGGGTTCGTTTACACCGATATCGGTTGGTCTGCGTCCCTCTGCGCGCATTATGTCGTTAGCGCCAAACTTTTTTACCAGGGTAATTCCGGTTGTCAGAATCTGTGAAGGCCGCCGCTCCACATTCGGAATATCAATTCCCTGTGATAAGTCGAGCACCTTCACGGGTGTTGTTGTATGCAGAAAGTCGGTGCTCACCATCAGGGCAGTACCCCTTCCTATGTCGAAGGACAGTGACAGTCCCCCGTTAAAACCAAATTGCCAGGGTTTTTCGCCCGGCTCAAAGCCATACATTGGCCGAACTGCACCGGGATGACTTATTGCCATGCCACCTGCCTGGTTGTAAAAAAGCCCGCCTTTAATGGTGGCAATAAGTTGGATTTTATTCCCAATTCTAAATGAAGGACCTCCAAGCAAATAGGCATTAAAAGGATTGGAGCGTATTGCTACGCTTCCCTGACCGAATTGACGATCTGTTATAAATGCATTGATCTGATCCTGGTTTAGCTTGCCGGAAACAAATCCGCTGGTCAAACCAAGACCTAAGCGGCCAAAGAAATAATCCCCTGAAAATCGTCCGCTGAATCCTTGCCCTCTGAAAAGATTTCTTTCGGTGGTTTTCAATCCGGTAGCGGCACCTGAAAAGAATCCGAACGACCAACCCGGTTCAACTCCTTTTGGCGGCCCCGAGCGGTTACTGCGGGTTGAGTTGTGGTTCGTAGCCAGCTGCTGGGCAGTGACCGACCCTGCAAGGTAAACCACGATTGACAGAAAAAAGAACAATTTTGATAATTGTGTTTTCATACCTCAGTTTTTGTGGGTTAATAAAATAATCCGGGTGAGGCTATTTTGAAACCGTGCCGGGCAACCCGGAGCAGTAAATACCACCGATGGATGTATGCTTGAACTTGCACCGGTGGGAAACCGAACCATTTTTCAATCGCAAGGTTGTTCGTTTCCCAAAGTCAAAGGCAGAATTTCATTCAAAACTTAATGAAGTGTCCGGCTAAAATGAAATGAAGAGTCTAAGCCAACATTTTGCAATTTTTAATTTCACCAG
>DATIKH010000083.1:0-31400 GCA_035477775.1 Bacteroidales bacterium
CCGGGCCTTGCTCCCGAAATGGCATCACAAACCTGGATAATAGGAGAAATCAGGCTGGTCATTTCGGTTTCGTCGTGGTGCGCTCCGATGGCATTTATTATTTCAGGATGCTCTTTGTAGCGTTCGGCGAGTTTCATCCCAAGAAGGGCGTGTGGAAGGTCAGGCTCATTGTCGGGCACTTTGCCGATGTCGTGAAGCAAACCGGCTCTTCTGGCCAGCTTGGGATTCAGGCCAAGCTCTGAGGCCATTGTAGCAGCCAGGTTGGCAACTTCACGCGAATGCTGCAGCAGGTTCTGCCCGTACGATGACCTGTATTTCATTTTGCCAATGAGGCGAATCAGTTCATGGTGTAGATTGTGGATACCGAGGTCAATAACGGTCCGCTTTCCGACTTCAATAATTTCCTGGTCGATTTGCTTTTTTGTCTTTGCAACCACTTCTTCTATTCTGGCCGGATGTATCCGCCCGTCGGTAACGAGCTTGTGAAGCGACAGCCGGGCAATTTCGCGCCGCACAGGGTCGAACCCGCTCAGAATAATGGCTTCGGGAGTATCATCAACAATAATTTCGATACCGGTTGCTGCCTCAAGTGCCCTGATGTTGCGGCCTTCGCGTCCAATGACCCTTCCTTTTACCTCTTCACTTTCTATCGGAAAAACAGAAACCGAATTTTCAACAGCAACTTCAGTGGCTGTCCGTTGAATGGATTGAAGCACAATTTTTCGCGCTTCATTTTGGGCTGTCAATCTGGCTTCATCCATCATGTCTTTAACAAAAACCTGGGCTTCGGCCTGTGCCTCCGTTTTGAGCGATTCCACCAATTCGGTTTTGGCTTCCTGGGCCGACAGTCCGCTGAGGGTTTCCAACTTATCGAGCTGGTGTTTGTAAATCTTTTCCAGTTCTGCCTGTTTTCTGGTGAAAACCTCCATTTGGTTGTTAAGGTTTTCCTGCTGAATGCTCATCTCTTTCTGCTTGCGGTTCAATTCTTCCATCCGCTGCGAGTGGCTCAGCTCTTTTTGCTTTAGCCGGCTTTCAACAGTGTTGAGTTCAAGGTTTTTTTCTGCAACATGTTTTTCATGTTCTGATTTTAGTTGCAGGTACAACTCTTTAGCCTGCAACATCTTCTCCTTTTTTTCAATTTCTGCTTCAGACTTAATAGTCTCGGCTTCTGCTTTTGCTTCCTTCAGCACCTGGTGGCTTTTGCCTATCAATGCCTTTTGCATGATCGACCTTGCAATGAAAATTCCAAGTACTAATGAAATGCTGGAGCTAATGATTATAAGTATGATGTTCATGGTTCTCTAATAATTAAAAATAAAACAAAAAACCCGCAAATAATTCAAGGAGGCTTATAGAAACCCCGGTAATACAGGTTTAGGGGGTTGGGCTTATCGAACTTCCACAGTCCAGCGGGTGGACCACCCCGGACGAGCCAGAAGTGGTGAGGCCTGTTCTTAAAACACCAAACTTTTCCCTAAAGTTTGATAATGTTGAGTTTCACAAACGTATTCTTGAATTAATGCGGGTTGTCCCAAGAATATTATCAAAGAGCGTATCTTAGCTTTCTTTCAGAGGTTCATCCAGAATTTTTTCAATCAAAAACAATTTTTCTTTCAAAGAAGATTGACTTTCCAACTTTTTATTCGCATTCAGGCCGTCAACTGCACATTGCAGGGCAACCATGGCAAGCAAGTCTTGTTTGTCGCGAAAAGCGTAGGCGTTTCCATATTCAGCCATACGTTCGTTAATCAACCGGCCTGCTTCTCTAAAGGTTTGTTCCTCCTCTTCATTTTTTATGCTGAGGCGATAAGGCCTCTCAGCAATTATTACGGATATTAATTGTTCTTTCATGAAATAAAACCGGGCTTATCTGTTCAAAAGCGAATAACACTTCTCGATTTCCCGCAAAAGTTCACTCACTTTCTGCCTGGCCTGCAACGACTCTCCTTTTCCTACTGCGGAGGTAAGTCTTGAAGAAACCAACTTTTCCTCTAGTTCGGATATTCGGGCGGCTTGCTTTTTCATTTTACCCGCCATCTGGAGTTGATCGTGTTGCAAGGAATTGATTTTCTCTTTCAATTGCCTGTTAACAAGCGCCAACTGTCTGGCTTTGATAAAAATGCTTTCTGCAGCAAGTCCCAAATCGTCCATTACCTAACGGCATTAAGCACCATTACAAATTTAAGAATTATTTTACATCCGAACACGGTTTTTGTTCAAATAAGGAAAGAAAAATAATCGGCTCCCTTTGGGAAATCTTGTTTAATAAATTTTTTTATTCCGTTAAAAAGTCCGATATTTGCACCCCTGAAAATAAACCTGTTTAAATCCATTAATCAATTTTCGTACAATGCCAACAAGAATAAGACTACAGCGTAAAGGTAAAAAAGGTCAACCTTTTTACCACCTGGTAGTTGCGGATGGTCGTGCACCCCGAGATGGAAAGTACATTGAAAGGCTTGGCACTTATAACCCTATGACCCACCCCGCTACCATTGAAATAAAATTCGACAGAGCCCTTCATTGGGTACAGGTGGGTGCACAACCCAGCGATACGGTGAGAAGTATTCTGTCGAAGCAGGGAGTCATGCTAAAGCACCACCTGATTAAAGGAATGGCTAAAGGCGCACTTACTGCCGAGCAGGTTGAAGAGCGATTCAGTAAATGGCTATCTGAGAAAAAGGACCTCAAAGAGAAGATTACCAAAGATTTGGAAGCCTCCAACAAAGAACTTCAAAAAAAGAAGCTTGAAGAAGAGCGTAAAATAAACGCTGCCCGCGAAAAGGAGCTTGCCAAAAAACTTACAAAAGAAGAGAAGGAGCCCGAAACTCAGGAAGAATCCCCTTCAGAGGAACCTGAGGCATAAGTCCATAGAATTTTTTGAATGCCCGAAAATCCTGAAATTTTCAATTTGTCGTAAATGGTAGTTGAGGCTCAGGATTTTCTGGCTTTTTTTATAGCCTGAGAAAGTGAACCACAACGATTGCTATTATTTGGGGTACGTTTCCAAAACCTTTGGATATAAGGGTGAGGTAACCATATTTCTCGACGTTGACGATCCGTCGGTTTACCAGAATCTGGAATCGGTTTTTATTGAAATAGATGGCCAATTGGTTCCTTTTTTTATCAATCAAATTTCACTACACCCCAATCAGCCAGAGGCTGTTGTAAGTTTTCAGGGTGTTGACGAAATAGAAAAAGCCCGCAAGCTAACAGGCTCTGAACTCTTTCTTCCAGTTCAACTTTTGCCCAAACTAGAAGGCAATGCCTTTTATTTTCACGAAATAATAGGATTCGAGGCAGTTGACGTTGAAAAAGGTCTCCTTGGTAAAATAGTTTCCGTAATTGAGTTTCCCGGTAATCCTCTTTTTCAGATTCAGGCAGGTAAAAACGAAGTATTGGTGCCGGCCAACGACCAGTTTATTCAAAAGGTTGACCGCATTGGCAAAAAAATATTCCTTTCAACTCCCGAAGGGCTGATTGACCTTTATTTGAACAGCTAACAAGTGTTGTTGATTTGTAGGGCCTATCCGGCATTGCTTTTATAGGTTTCAATAAAATCCCTTAAGGCAAAAAATCTATCAACAAGATGTTGCAAAATTTTATTTGCAGTTTGCATATTGCTTTCCATCAGTGCCTTTTCCAGCAGTGATGTTAGAAATACTACCTGGGAGGCGCCTAAGGTTTTGCACAAACTTTTGAGCGAAGCGGTTGATTGGAGGCATTCTGTAAATTTTTCCTTCTCAAAATTTACGAGCAGAACTGCAATGAAACTACCCATTTCGTCAATAAAACTATCCATCAACGACTGAATCGGAAAATTTTGAAGCACAGCCATTTCATTTAAAAGCGACAAAGTCTTTGGGTTTATCACCGGAAATTCTTCAATCTTTTTACCCAGACGGATTTTGGTTAAATTTTGGTTCAAGGCCCCATTGACCGGATAAATATATTTTTTCAGGCTTGCGTTGATATTTTGAATGGTGTCTGGTATATACAATACATCATCCACACCTGATTTCTGATACTTGGCAGCCTGGAGACCATCGCCTTTGGCAAACACGCCTATTACCGGAGGAAGGGATGGAAAAAGTTGCCGGAAATCATTGAGAATTTTACCTGATTTACCAGGATCATTAGAGAAATCGAGCAAAATACAATTAAAACCCGATTGACCGAATATACCGAAAGGATTGTGGATGCTCGATGAATACAATTCTACCAAATCCTTTGCATCTCCGGCAATTGAAACCTTGCAACCCAGTGGGCTGACCGCTTTTTTTACGGCCGTAGCCAATGAAGGTTTGTGCTGTAGGAGAAGTAAGGTATAACTACCTATCGGGTGTTGATAATTCATGAGGAATTTAAAACAACCTTAAATGTATGGCTATGCCTTAATACCTGTTTAGGTAAAACTACGGAATTTTATGACAAAAAAAAACCCGGCTACTGCCGGGCTAAACTAAAGTTGTTTCAGCAAATTACTGGATAACTTCTTCTGCTGGCTCTTCTACAACTTCTTCTTCAGCGGGAACTACTTCCTCTACTGCTTCAGGCTCTTCAGCTTCTTCGGCTTGCTGTGCAGGAGCACAAGCAAAAAAGAAAACCATACCTGCAATGGTCAACAATGCAAAGATTTTTTTCATTTGTTCTGGTTTAAAAATTTTGAGATTTAAATCGGTACAAAATAAAAGCAAATAATTTAATTTACCAAACCATAATATCAAAATATTTAAATTGAATTAGAAAATTGCCAATAGAAAGCATTAGTTTAACCAATTTTTACCCTTTTTCAAAGAATAAAATCTATGAGTGCAGCATTTTTATCTAAGATTTATAATTCTGAAAGGCATTGCAAGGAACAATCTTTCAGATTCCAAGTTTGCTGCATATCAGAAATTACTTCCAAGACAGTTGATTTTGCTCAATAAAATCAAATTCTATCGTAGGCATTTGCATTTTTGATTTAAGTGACATACAGTAAAACGTCATGTATTTTTTTGGATTTGGAGATCTGTAAAAGTTATTAACATCCTGTTGGTAAATATTTACCAGAAAGAAGGCGAGAACGGGTGTCCTGAAAACATTTTGTTGCCAACTAGTCATGCCAGGTCAAAAGTCGAATTTCTTACCCACTCAAGGATTTTGAATGCCCTACTGGCCAGCGCATTCATTGTGGCCATTTGCCGCTACAGCGCCGATGATCTGGCTATCAAAAGCTGGGATGAATACAGGTAAAGCACCTAGTGCTCATCTTAAACAATACACAAGGAATAGATGCCATATCACAGAAGTAAACTGGCTTGATAACAGAAAGATGTCAGGAAAAAGTAGTTCCAGAAAAAAGGTTATCCTAATTTGGGACTACCTGGCTGGTTTTTACCAGCAGACTCAATTCAATGGTTACTTCGTCCTGAACTTTTACGAGGCCTAGCGCCGGACTGGGTGGGGTAATTCCAAAATCTGTCATGCGCAGTCTTTTTGTACCCAAAATGGTGGTTTGATTTGTGTTCAATCCTTCATATTCAACCTGCATGGGCGACTGACGGGTTACGCCATTCAGGGTTATTGAAATTAGCACCTGAGCTGTTCCTGAACCGGTTCGCTGGTTATGAAGTATGGGAGTACCCTCGATAATTCTTATTGTGATAAATGGATGATCATTTGCGCCCAAAGCATTGTGCATATTTCTGGTTATCAACCGGTTGCCACAGTCGAACAATTCCACTCTGATGTTGTGAGAGGCATCTGAAAACCTGAGTGTATTGCTCCCTGCACGGGTTTCGATATTTACATATTCTCTCGACGATGCAACCGGGCTATAGCAGGTAAATTGGTTTACATTGGAAGAACCTGATATGGAAATCCTGCTTCCCTGCTGGATACTGTAAGAAAAAATCTGCCGGGAACTTCCCAAAAGAACTGACGGTACGAGCAATAAAAGGCAAACGAGAAATCTCATTGTACTAAAAAAAAAAAATGTGGCAGGTCCACCACATATATGAACCTGCCACAAAGTTTATTTAATTAGAAAGAAATTGCTGCTTCGAGCATAAAGCCGCTGAACTCCATTCCATGACGAATGTCGGTAGCGACAAAGTCGTGGTGATTCTGGGTAACATACTCCAGTTTCACCAACAGGTTGCGCGTTGGGAACCAACCAGCAGCCAATTGGATACGATCCATAGAAATATCACCGTTTGCGCCGCCAATATTGGCATCAACCACATTGTAACGGGCTGCTATAAATGCGCTCTCATTGGGGAGGAACCTGTAAACCATCTCCCCTGCTAGTTGGGTAGCTGTGCGGTATTCGGTTTCAGCATTCGTTTTACCACTTACAAATTCCAACGTACCAAATAATTCCAATCCCCTAAATTTTACAAATGGGTTGATTGTAATCGCGGTAATTTGGTTGGTGAAACCAGGGAATAACCTGCCGCTTGTAAAACGATTGGCACCTGTTGACCTGGTAATTACACCAGCAGAGTTGAAAAACACGGGCTCTCCAACAAAATGATAACGCGAGCCGGCACGGTCACCACCATACATGGTGCTGCGGATTGCGCTGGAGTTGTGGTACAGGCTACCTGAAAGCCTTAAACGCAAATCGTCGTTTAATTGGTTGTCATACCCAATTTTACCAAGGATTGCAGGATTCTTTTTCAATCCCGGATAATCCTGCACGTCGCCCTGAATAAAACCGCTGGTCATACCGGCCATTACAAACAAATCTTCGGTTGGGAAGAAATACAATTCAGCTCCGATTTCGGTTGCAAAGGCATCCATAATCAGGTTTTCGGAAAATGGGTTGAAGAAAGTGTTACCATTGTCGCTGCGACGGAATTGTTGGTCGCCGTAGTTGATACCGAAGTGGCCTATCCTTACTCTGAAATGGTCGGTAAACCACTGTGGATTGCCAAAGAAAGGAAGTTTGTCAATCTGAATGTAACCGCCTTTTACCCAGAAGTTCTGGTGATGGCGCGAGGACATATAATTTTCCAGTTTCACAGAAATACCATCGGCAATTTGAACATCAAAATTTAGGTTGGCATTGGCCAGGTTAAAACCGGTTCCTAATGGGAACAACTCGTTAAGGTTTACCTGGTTACCGCCGAATGTTGCCATTACGGGCTGAGCCTGTGTGCTGTGTTCGATGGCCTGGAAAGACTGGGTGAAACTTCCACCTACACGAACCTGGATTCCTTTAAACTCAACAGTATCCAATTTGGTTGGCTCAAATACATTGATGCCCCGCTGGTCGGCCGGCCTGTCGAAATTGATGTTCGGTTGTCCTGCCATTACCGTAAAGGCCATGAAAACAGCAACGAATCCTGCGAAAAGGTTTTTTAGCATTCTTGTCATAATGTTTGAAGTTAAATTAAGTGTTAAAAAAGGGTTATTTTCTGAGCGTGATCAAAAAGTTAACAGTAAAATCATCTGAAGTCCTTAAGGCGCCAAGCATAGCCCTGGGCGGTTCTAGTTGCCAAGAGGTCATCTTCAATTCTTCGACTCCCGATATTTGGATATCTCCATTGGGCAATACCCTGCCTTGGGCAGTAATTTCTACAGGTCGGGTCACTCCGGCGATAATCAGATTGCCGGTAGCATTTACATTGAATTCGCTTCCGTTATGGGTAATACCGTTTACCCTATTCATCCTGAATATGATGCGTGGGTTTTGCCTGGTACTTAAGGTTTCCTGAATTTTGTTCGTCATGATATTTCCTTCTGAGCCGGTTATGGCAGTGGCATCAATCTCTACCTGAAGGCGCGAGATTGCCTCTATCCTGCCATTATTTACTACGATGTCGGCATTGGCATTGACACGGGGAACTACAGCCGACCACCTCTGGACATTTGAATTGCCCAGAATACTAATTTCGTGACCATTGGACGAATAGGTTACCGGGGTGTTTGCTGTGGCACCTTGAATAAGGACCAGAAGAAAGATTACACTTAAGAGTTTCTTGAACATGGCGTGTGAATTTTGTTTGTGAAATGTTTTATTTAAATAATTAAATACCGTTTTATTTGCTTGCCATGTACTTGCAACAATTGAGCCAATAAAATAATATTGGCGTAAATTTCCTATAATATGCTGCTTGGCAATTACTTAGGAAGGATATTTATTTTTAAGGAAAAGTGTCAAGACTGGTCAAAACGACGAATTTTCGTCGAAAACGACGAACTTTCGTCAGTTTTGTATTTCCAGATTGAGTTTATCTATTCGCGATTTCAGGGTTGAGGCAGGCACTTGCAGGATTTGTGCAGCCTTGGATTTATTACCACCGGAGCGCAACAAGGCATCGCGAATAGCGTTGGATTCCACTTCGCGTAAAATATCCTCAAGTGGTTTGCTCTCGAAGTAAAAGCAAGTATGGGGCTTGCCTGGAAACCTTACCTCCATGGGCAGAATATTTTTATTAATTACTCCCTCCTGAGCCAAAAGCACCAGCCGTTCCATGAGGTTTCGCAATTCCCTTACATTGCCTGGAAATGCATAATGTTTCATAATTTCAATAACCTCATCGTCGAGGGTAACAGGCGAGGCTTCAGAAAATCGCGAAGCAAAATGCCTTGCTAGCATAGCGATATCTGCAGGCCTTTCGCGCAAGGGCGGAAGATTGATAGGAAAAACATTAAGCCTGTAAAACAGGTCCTCGCGAAACCTGCCTTCTCCAACCATATTTTTTAAATCTTTTTTGGTGCTTGCGATAACCCGAACATCGACCTTTACGGTCTGAGTACTCCCTACCCTTTCAATTTCTCCTTCTTCGAGGGCTCTAAGAAGTTTCACCTGCAGGTCGAGGGGGATATCGTCAACATCATCAAGATATAGTGTTCCTTTATTGGCCAGCTCGAATCTGCCGGTTTTGTTGGAATCGGCACCTGTAAAGGCCCCTTTGACGTGTCCAAACAATTCGCTTTCGAATATTTCGCGCGATAAAATGGCACAACTAACCTTTATCAGGGGCTTATGGCTTCGGTGGCCATTAAAGTGAATTATATTGGTCAGAAGCTCTTTGCCAGTACCTGTTTCGCCATTGATCAACACAGTGGTATCCTTGTCGGCGATAATTTTTATCAATTCGAAGATCTTTTTGGATTCTGGTCCTGATCCAACATAAGCCGAGAGATCGAATTTTTTTTTCACATGTCCCCGCAACTGAATATTCTCTTCTTTAACTGCCTTCAGCTCCTTAATTCTTTCGAGGCTCATCAATAATTCCTCCATGCTGAAGGGCTTCGAGAGGTAGTCGTATGCTCCAAGTTTCATGGCCTCCACAGCCGTATTCACGGTGGCATGGGCGGTAATCAGAAGCACATAAACTTCAGGTTTAAGTTTTTTTATACTTGTAATGAACTGCAGTCCATCCATTCCGGGCATTTTCATGTCTGATATAACGATGTCAACCTCTTCGGCGCCTTCGCGAACCTCCAGTAAGACTGCCTCGGCAGATGCAAATTCCCTTACCATATAGCCGGCATCGCGCAATTCGTCGGCAGTGGTTACACGGATAAGCCGCTCATCGTCTATTACAAATACTTTTAACATGATTTAGCTTTATTTTATTGGTTGCATATTGAGGTCAATTTACCTGACCTTCCTCAGGATTGTATCGCGGGATTACTACAGAAACCTTTGTTCCTATTCCCGGCTTGCTTTCTACCTGAATATCACCTCCATGATCTTTAACAATCTGGTACGAAACGGCCAGCCCCAGCCCGGTACCTTCACCAATTTTTTTTGTAGTAAAAAAAGGATCGAAAATCTTGCCCATAATGCCCGGATCAATGCCGGAGCCATTATCCATAAAATTGATGTAGTGAAAATCACCCGCCACTTCAAATAGAATTTTGATAATCCCTGGTTCCTGTTCCATTTTCCTTTGTTTCTCGCTAATGGCATCAATGGCATTGAAAAGAATATTCAAAAATACCTGCTCCATCCTGTTGGGATTCACGTAGATATAATGAGGGCATTTCTGTGAATCGAACTCAATGGTAAGGTTTTGGGCTTTATGCCTGTATCGAGCAAGTTTTATAGCTTTTCGCAAAATAGTACAGGTGCAGGTTCGTTCGATTTTGCCTGTGCTTTCGCGACTGAAAGTGAGCAGGTCCTGAACCACGAGCTCCATTTTGGAAAGGGAGTCCTTCATCATGGAAGTATATTTGATAATTTGCTCCCGGTCATCAGGCCTGCGCGAAATACGGTTCAGACCAATGTGTAATCCTGCCAAAGGATTGTTTATTTCGTGGGCAACTCCCGCTGTGAGGGTACCTATCGAAGCCATTTTCTCCGATTGCAAAAGCGACTTCTGTAATTGGTTCATGGCGTGGTGGGTTTGCTCCACACGCTCAAGCATTGAAGAAAAGTTATGATACAAGAGATCGATTTCGTCGTGGCTATTGAAGATCCTCCTGATCCTGAATGACAGCTTGTTTACTGAAGCCCGAAGGGTTTTTAAGCCTTCCTGTATGGTCTCGATATCAATGTTTTTTGACTGCCTGCTCAAAACCCGCAATGGGGTGGCTATGGTATAAGAAAAGAACAATGCAGCTAACCATCCCACTGCCAGAAATATCCCAACCATGATCCATGCCTGGTTGTTGGTTTCCTCCACATTGCTGATAATCTCATTTTCAACAACACCGACCCGAACAACCGTATTTACCACACCCGAAACAGGCATTCTGAAATCGCGAATGATGGTATCGGGGTTGTTGTAATCAATCAGGGACACTGATTCCGGTTCTATTTCAGCATTTCGCTCCTTTACCCATAGGGGTATAGTCGTGCCTGAAAAAGTGTGCGCCAGAATATGACCGGCCTTGTCAATTACCACTACATAAAATATTGTGGGGTCAATATCTTTAATTTCATTCACTAAAGCTTTTAGTCCCTGCGGATCGTCCGTAAGGATAAAAAACTGAGCTTTTTCTGCAACCGTCCGCGCGATAAAAAAGCCCCGCTTCTCAAATTCGCTTTCGAGTAGGTGGGTAACGGATCGCCTTAAAAAACCCGCATTGAATGATCCAAAAATCAGCACCAGCAAACTGATGCCTATTGCGAATTTGGAAAAAAGGGGCAACCTGACTTTTTTCATTCGGGCAGGTTTACTTAAAGAAACTTTTGCGGATAGATACGGTTTTCCTTACAAAACCAATTTTGGCTGTTCCAAAACTGGTGCCTTCAGAAAAGGCAGTGGCCAAAAATTCGCTCAAAAGTGCGGTAAACATGGTTATCATCAGAAGTATTACCGTGAATTGTATCTCACTGGGGCTTGGGTCAATTTTACATAGAATTGTAGCCGCAAATTTAGATTTCCTGTATCAAAATAACATGAAGAATTCTCAAATGTTCATTGAGCAATTGAATGTCAGGAAATACTGACACAAAAAATCTCCACATACAAAAATTTTTTTTCTTCAAAAACACTTGCTTTATTTATAGATTGCTTGTATCTTTAACAACTAATTCTGTTGATTACCTACACAGTGGTTTTTTACAAAGAAAAACCGCAATTACTTCAATGCGGTTGTTGATTCAACGGTTGTACGCCAGCGATCAAAGCAGAAAACTCAATTCGTCGGGAAAGCCATTCGCTGCAATTCGATTATTTCTTTTTTACAAGGTCTGAGTTCGTGTCCATTATAAACAAACAAAATTAACCCAAAGATGAAAAAGTTAATCCTTTTATTGTTCCCGTTGCTCCTATTTGGAGCAGGGTGCGAAGATGAAACCAAACTCTCTGATTTTATTGTTGGTACATGGAAATCCCAGGAACTTAGGATGGGAGATTCTCCGCTTGGTGTTATGACAGCAGTAATTAGGGCCGACAACACTTATGTGGTGACTTTTACTCCAACATTGCCGACTGCATTTCCTTTTTTAACTGCTCTGCCGGCAGCTTATACCATTGACAATGATAATAATCAAATAACAATTGATGAACCTGATTGGCCAGGAGATAATGTAATACCGACAGGAAGAGAAACATTTGCTGTCGAATGGAATGAAGATAACCCTGTTATGATCTGGCATGCGCTTACTGAAGGACCTCCTCCAACTATTACCTTTACTAGGCAGTAAAAGCTTTCTACAAATCACGGAGCCAGAAGAATTTCTGGCTTTTTTCAACCAAGGTATCTGGTAATTAATTATCGGAACCAAGTACCTCATTGCCATTATCTTGTGATTATCTTCCTACTCGTGCCCCAAAAAAATGGCCGCAGGTAGAGAAAAAACCTGCGGCCTGATAACGGTCAAACTTTATTAGAATCGTGTAAACAAGAGATGATTATTTACAGAACGCGAATTTGTAACGATTCCGCGGGTGCTGTTGTTTAATAGAAAATTATAGACCTGCTGTGGGGTAGCTGTTCGGTTAATGCCCATAAAAATAGCTGCTGCGCCTGCCACATGAGGAGCGGCCATACTGGTACCGCTAATGGTATTTGTAGCTGTATTGGAAGTATGCCATGCGGCAGTGATGCTCGACCCTGGAGCGAAAAGTTCAACACAGCTTCCAAAATTTGAAAAGGAAGACCGTGCATCGGTACTGGTAGTTGACCCAACCGAGAAAGCGCGGGCTGCCCGTGCAGGTGAAAATCCGCAGGCGTCCAGATTGCTGTTGCCGGCAGCAACAATTACCGGAACCCCGGCGTTAAAAAGCCTTGTAACAGCATTATCTACCGTAGTGCTGGCAGGAGCGCCCAGTGACATATTGGCAACAGCCGGCTTAATATGATTTGCTGCCACCCAGTCCATGCCGGCAATAATTCCGCTGGTTGTGCCAGAGCCGGCATTATTGAGTACCCGTATTGAAACCAGATTTGCGCTTTTTGCAACACCAAAGGTATTTCCTCCAATGGTACCTGCTACATGAGTACCGTGACCGTTTCCGTCGGAGCCATTTCCACCGAAAGCGTCGAAGCCAAAGAAAGCTCTGGTTCCAAACTCAACATGACTGTACCGGATTCCGGTATCAAACACAAAAACCCAAACCCCTGCCCCGGTACCATTCCAGGTGTATGTTCTGTTCAATGGAAGGTTGCGCTGGTCAACCCTGTCGAGACCCCAGGTGGCATTGGTTTGAGTTGAGGCGATGGTCACCCGCCTAACCGGTTCGATGTAAACCACCCGCTCATCTTCCCGTAATCTGAGTAGTTCTTCATCGGTTAAGGTTGCTGAAAATCCATTGGCAACAAAACCGTAAACAAACTCTACATTTGAAACTGAAATGCTGTTGTCATCCAAAAGATCTGTGGTCCTTTCGGTGGCCAACTTTATCCCTTCTTCAAATGAAGGCCACTCGGTCGATTTTGTTTCGGCCCCGGTGTCCATAACTACAATATATTGCCCCCTGATGATGTCAGATTCCGGTGTTTTTGGTTCCAAAATCGGGTCTTCCTGGCATGCGTTAAAAGCAAATACCAAGCCGGACAAAGTTGCTGCAACGGTTAATTTTCTCCAAAGTTTTCGCATAAACATTGATTTTAAAGGTTTTAATTAGAACATTTTTTAATTACCCCGAATCTTAGCGGGACATTCTACAAAAAACACAACAATGTAAACCGTAAGGCTAAAGTAACCTTTGAACAGAAAGTACCTGGTTTCAATTTCTCCGGAAAAGAGAATTTTCAAGAAAGGAATGGGAGAAATTGATTTTTACATTTTGCTTTTGGAGAGATGTAAAAAGCGTAGATGAACTAAAAACTCCCCCACGGCAACCGAATCTGGTCCGCCTGCCATGCATGTTTACTTTTTTTTCTTTTTCTTAATGATTTTTTTGAAGTGCAATTTAGAAGTTTTTTTTAAATATCTCTTATATTAAAATGTTAAAAATACAATTTAGAATAAAAATGAATGATAATCGTTTGATTTTAAATACATAATGAACAAAAGAGATTGATAGTGAGAAATTATTTTTTCGATTAGCCATTTGACGCGAGAGTTTTTTAAAGCCTGAAAAAAGCTAAGCAGGACGACCAAAAATCAACTCAAGGACATTACTTGCTACCTGAGGCGCGAAATTACTACACCGTTGTTTAATCTGAACTGCACCAGACCTACACCTTTGGCAATTAATATGTTGGTAACGGTAAAATCGTTCCAATACTGCTGCAGGTCTTTCAATGTCAGTTCCATAACACGTGGATATATAACCCCATTGATGGTGAGGCTGTCGTGAAATAAAACATTGGAATTAATATGCGGCAATTCGGAATAACCCTTGTCGTACATAGTTTTATCAAGGCTGTGCGTAAATCCGAGTTATACAGAAAAAACAACCTGATGCAACAAATCAAACGTAAAATCGGTTTCACCTAATCTTACATACAAATTATCTCCATTATATGCAAACGAGGCTCGCAGCGACATCGAGAGGGTAAACCCATGGGTGGAGAACTTGTCTACATAGCAATTTTCCGAAAAAGATCTTTCCGTTTGAATGCCAAATACAAATGAACCTCCCTCCAAAAAACTGCATGTCTTTCCAGCACCCCAGAATGACTGGTGAATACCAAAATTGTCAACAAAAAGAACCGGAGTTGTAGTGTCGAATTGCAACCATTCCTTGTTTTCGTCAAGAATATAGTACCATTTTTCTTTTGGTTCACCGATACACGACGTGCCCACTACCATAACCAGGGCAATCAAAAGACTAAGGAAGAAGCGTGTATGTTTCATTGTTTGTCATGATTACCCTTATGATTCCATGTTCAAAACTGAAGTACAAACTATCAGGATACACAGCACCAGCAGTCGGTGCGAAAAAGGAGTCGGAGGTCAATCTGACGCGCATTACATCTCGCCACAATAACCCATTTAAATGCATGCTATCGGTACGTAATGCCTGTAGATTATCGGGCCTGCCTACGACAAACTCAGCAGACCTGGATCCGATGATTATTCTGAAAGGAAAAAGTTTGTCAGACCAACTTCGGATCGACAATCCCATTCTGATGGCCGGATGATTGGGCGTAAACTCAGCTACAAAGTATGATTCTTTGGTTTGGTTACACTTATCAAACCAATGAACATCATGTATGGTGTCGGTTTCAATCCTAAAACTGATGATGTGTCCACCGGAGTGGAGGTATCTTAACGAGTTGACTCCGTGGTGGGGAAACATGTCTATAATGCTGTCAGGCACCAACTCACTCCTGACTTCGGGTTCATCGCATTGGGTATATGGGGGGCAAGAAGTCAAAAACAGCAATGATGTAAACAAAAACATTATTGCCAAACCAGTTTTGGTTCTCTTATTCATTCAAAAGCAAATTACAGACTACACACAATAAGATTATTCGTATTCGAACATCGGTACTTTAGGAATTGTCGTAACGCCTCAGACTAACTCAACAAAAACCAGAAAAACAGATAAAAAATTTTCTTTACAATATAGAAACCTATTCCAATCCTTCTTCGAACCTGCGGTTGAAGCGCTGTATTGCCAGGTCAATGGATTCTTCGGGTTCAATCACATTATAAGCACCCCAGAATGCCTCATCGAAATAAACCGGAACCAAATCGGCAAGGATGTTGGTTGGCCTGAAAGTATCCCTGATGGCCATTCGGGCATCGCCTGCAGGCAGGCGCTCTGTTATAGCCATTTCCGACATCAATGTGTATCCGGTACGGAATAGTCTCCTGCGCCAGTCGGCAAAAAATTCTACTTCTACCCTTACATAGTTCAAGTTGAACCTGCCATCTATCATTTTATATGTAACCAGGTAATTTGTCCGGGTGGGAGTAAAACGAAGCCGGGGCGGTCGGCGGACAACAAAATTATCAGCAGCTTTTTCCCTGTCTGAAAGGTCGAGCCTGAACTCCACCATGGTGATGCCCAAATTGTTCATATCGATATAAATGCGTCCGTAGTACAAGGCAAATGGCAAAATGGCATTGGGGCTAAATTCAATGACATAATTTGGATTACCCTCAATATTAACATGATCTACCAACTCGAATCTGTAATTTTCGAGCATTTCATATTCGAGTATAACGTTTGGGTTTTTTACCAGATCAAGCAACATTGCCACATGCGGGCCTCCCTGAAGTTTAACAATAAGGGTGTCCATTTCTTTCACATCGCCACTTTTTCTGGCTTGCAAAATACGTGTTCGATCTCGGCCGGCCTGAGGACCATAAGCAGTCTGATCAATTTCTACAACAGCTTCGGCAATGGTTACATAATCGCGACGCTCTTTAATTGCTTCGCGGTAAAAACCAATCAACCTCTGAGGTTCGTTCGGAAAGTTATTGGGAATATTCCTAATTGCCATTCTAACCAAATTCTCAGGATTCTCGGGACGAACAACAACTTCGGGAAGTGAAACAGTATGAGGGTCTAAAAAAAACACTTTACCTACACCAGTATTCTCCTGAATATTAAAAAGCGACCTGTGGTACCCCAGATGCGAAATACTGAATTCGGAGACTTCTAATTCCTTTTGAACTTTCAGCGTAAAAATTCCATTAAGATTGGTTACAGTGCCAATGGTAGTACCAGGGACAAACACACTGGCAAAGGGAATGGGTCTGCGTGTGCGCGAATCCCGCACAATACCATTTATGGAGTGGAAATCCTGCCCAAGTACATCGGGCACTAAAACTATTACCGACAAGGCAAAAAATAGAAAATATGCTTTCATAGAACTAGTATTGACAGTTAAAGTTACTGTTTTTTAATAAAACTTTTAAAAAATCACCTTAATAATCAGCCGAGCCAATGAGTAGGTTTTTCACAACTATCTGCAAAAAGTCAGATACGGAGAAAAAGTCAAAAAAAATGGCAATCATGCCTTTACAACAAAAAGAAATGTAAAAAGTTTCATTAAACCACAAAAAAAGGGGGACTCCTCCCCCTTTAACTACTTAGTTTTCAATACTGAGCCTACGTGATCCCATTCAAGGAACTAATCGTCGTACCTTTCTTCTATGGTATCAATGGCCCGCCAGATTGCATCATCGATTCTGTCGGCTAGCGCCCTGTTGCCATCGTTGTCGAGCAGATGAATTTCAATTGTACCGTTACCGTTGCCATCTGTGGCGCTTGTTATATCCACACCACCTCTGGCAGGATCGAATATGGCGGAAAGATCGATTGAAACAGTTACGCTTACATTTCCAGCCGTTGCAAGGTTCACAGGTTGTTCAAATTCAACTTCAACTTCAAACTCATCAATGGTTGAAAAATACACAAACGGAACATTATTGATGGTACCTCTAACCAGAATGGATCTTCCGAAAAGTTCTGAAGCACGGTTTTCGCTTACTTCGAATTCAAACTCTATTTCATCAAAACCTGTTTTAGGAAGTTCAATACCCGTAACCAAAGTGGTAAGCTGGGTGTTGCCATCCTTTACCAAATCGATTTCAAACGGTCCGTTCAATTCAATCTCAGAGTAGGTTTCGCCATCGGGGAAAGAGTCATCGTCGCTATCGTAAAATTCAAATTCTATTTCGTCGATATTGACCATAAAGTTGTTAACAACTACACCGGTAACGGGGGCAGTTTTCAACATCGTTCTGGTATTTACAGCTTGGAAACTAACTGTGGCGTTTCCTTCGTCTTCCTTCTGGCATGAAGCAAGAAATGAACCTGCCAATACCAACATTAGAGCAGCGATTGTTTGTTTAGCTTTCATAAAAAGTATGTGATTTAAGGTTTAAAAAATTCAAATTCAGAATTAAAAAACAACGTTTTATTTAAAGACGAAAATTTGAGATTCAGGGTTGGAACGAAAGATGAAAAAATCTTGATGTTTATATAAGTTACTGGTTTGCAATCAGAATGGTATTCAAAATTTTTCTCTGTATTTCCTCATCCAATATTCCATAATCCAGCCTGGCAGAGGTTTATTTTAAAACTCAACAGGATACCGGTGTGGCTATTTATAATTGACCGGAAAGGACATTTTGAATTTGTAGCAAATGGTAGCAAGATTTTTTCAAAATCGCTTGGGAGCGCGCTGCCATTTGTTTTCACTCTTAATTTTGTGACGCATTTTTGCGGTTCAAAAATTCAGGATATTGCAGATTTTCTATCCCATTAAAAAAAGAGCCTGAAATGAATTTCTGAAAGATTTCCAAAGTGATTTTGAACGTTTAAACCTGTGGATGTTACTAGGGGCATTTTAGCAATTCAACGGATGTATTAACAAGGGCCCATATCAACTTTTTAACATGCAATCCTTGAAACCAAATCCACCAAATCTTCCCTGATAATTGGTTTGGCAAGAAATCCTGTGAACCCCATCAATAGAAAAAGTCTTTTGTGAATATTCTGGGCAATAGAGGTTTGTGCAATCACAGGAATTTTTTTGTTCTTCTGCCTGATTTCATTTAAAAGCTCAAAGCCATTCATTTCGGGCATTTCTATGTCGGTTACCACCAGATCAACATCTTTATTTTTGGCTAGCAAATCCATTGCCTGTTTGCCAGATTTTGCTACAAGAAACTCTTTGCAAAAACCTTTCAAAATTTTCTGAAGAAGCAAAGCATTGAATCCATCATCCTCTGCTATTAGAATCTTTAGTTTCATGGCGATCGAAGTTTTTAGGATAAAGAAGTAAATCGTAACATTAATTATACTTCTTTATTATAAAGACGATAAAATCAAGGAATTGGTTGGAATCTTAGGTCAAATTCCATTAATAAAAGAACAATATCTCATTGATTGCAAAACCTAAAATCATTTCCACTGCGCCTTGCGGCTATAATTTTTGAAAATAGGGTGTTCAGTATTTATTAAAGCCAGTGTGAATTGTAATTTAGTATTTCCAACCATATCCTGAGCTGACTTCTTCATTTTGTTCCCTTCGTAGCTTAATCAGAATAAGGTATTAGTATTCTCAATTTAGCTTCGGTTTACAACCTGGAGCCAAATGGCGTTGAATCCTGCTAATGATTTTAAAGCCTTAGAAAAACTTTGTGAAAAATAGTGTACAGGCAACCTAGAGAAATTTCTCCAGGAGTTTAGGATTTCGAAGGAAAGTATAATATTATTGTTCGAAGGGAAGCCTGTACATTACTGCCACACGGAATTCGAAGCTCCGGTTTAAGGTTCGCCACATAAACTCGGGAATATCGGGCATTCGGGTATGAATGTTAGGAAGCCCCCAGGTTAAGCGGATACCGGGCGAAAGTGTAAAGTTGCCTGCGAGTTCAATATCGACATTCTGGCCGATTATGAGGCCAAAATCCATGTTTTGGTATTTTTGGGTAATATCAAATTTTTCGCCACGTATGGATTCATATGCATTGTTTAGGCCGGCAAAGTAAAATCCGAGAACTGAATTCAGCCTTATTGAATTTTGTCCGAGCATCCAGCTCCTTTTGCTCAGATAGTTGGCTAAAATCTCGCCGTGTATATAATTGAGTGAAACATCCTTACGGCCAAATCTGCCGTGAATAAACTGATAATAGGTCTGTTCAACATTGCTATTAAATGTAAACCCTGCTTCAATTGCCCACTGAGGCCTGAACCTATAGCGCAATGAAAGTGCGAAGTCCGGAACGAAGCTTACCTCGGTGCGGTGGCCATTATAACCCTCTAAGCCAAGAAAAGTTTCGTTGTTGAAAAGCCAGGTGTTTTTTATTCCTGCTGCAAACCCGAAGGAAATATTGCGCGAATCTGATATTGTTCCATTCAATGCTAATTGAGGAAATTGACTTTCCTGCTGAAGCTCACCTGGAAGTATTCTTTCAGGGTGTTTGGCCTTGTGGGCAAAGGCCAATTGAAGTTGTTGTGAATAATTTTGATTCAAAGAGGGTTGTCGGGACATGAGCCGCAGAAAAGACACGTTTTCAAATGATACCGGCACCAGTGAAGGCTGCTCTTCGACCTGCTGCTCAGATATTGCCATTGTTGGTTGGTCAAAATGTGCCAATTCTGGCAAATTCACTGGAGGCAAAGAAATCTCGGCATCCAAGGCAGAATTGTCCAAATTTGTTTCCTGATTATTTTCGGCAGAGGGCAATTGATTCTGATTTGCATCATAAGTTGCAAGTTGAGGTTGTTGCAATCTTTCGAAAGCAAACCATCCGCCAATTCCAAGTGTCGAAATTATTCCAACAACAGCGGCTGCCCTGGCTACATAAAACCATAATGAGGAACGTTTCTTTTGGGTGTCGAGTGATGCTGTTACCCGATTCCATACGTCATCAACATCAAGCTTCTTTTCAATGTTATCCCAGAGTTCGATGGGCGCTTTTACTGAATTTTTTTCCAAATTCGTTTTATAGCTACCAATCAAAGGAGCATCCAGCGATCTTTCAATATTTTCCCAAATTCCTTCAGGTGCGGAGCTCTGGTTTTCTGCTAATTGTTTTTTATATGACTGAATGATACCGCTATCGAGTTGGCGTTCGATATTGTCCCATATATTTTCGGGAGCCGAACTCGAATTTTCGGCGAGTTGTTCTTTATATGACTGGATTATACCGCTATCCAGTTGGCGTTCTATATTGTCCCATATACCTTCGGGAGCCGAACTTGTGTTTTCGGCGAGTTGTTCTTTATATGACTGGATAATACCGCTATCCAGTTGGTGCTCGATATTGTCCCAAATACCTTCAGGGGCAGGGATTGTATTCTGGTTTAGTTCATTTTGGTAAAGGCTTATTAAATCAGCATCGAGATTCCGTGCAATATTATCCCAGAGGCCTTCAGGGGCCTTTTCGGAACTCAATGCAAGTTGTTCCTTGTAGCGTTTTATGAGGTCGTCTTTGCTCATTTTAATTTTAAGCCTTATACTTCTACCCAAAGTTGTAATAACTGCCTTGCCCTGCTGTATTGCGATTTTGAGGTACCTTCCGAAATGCTCAGTTTTTCTGCAATTTCCCTGTGCGAATAGCCTTCGAGAGCAAAGAGGTTGAAAACCAGGCGTGCTCCGTCGGGCAACCTGCTTACCGCGGTAAGGATATCTTTTGCAAACGATGGACTTGCATTGGTTTCGGCCTGAATTTGAATTTCAGACACTGCTTCGATATCAACCAGTTTTTCTTCGCCTTTTTTTCTCCTCAAATAATCAAGTGCTGTGTTCACAACAACCCTGCGCACCCACCCTTTAAGGGAACCGCTGCGATTGAACTGGTCAATGTTCTTGAAAACCTTTATAAATGCATCCTGCATAATATCTTTGGCGGCATCCCTGTCCTGCTCATAGGTAAGGCACACATTGTACATTTCGTCGGCAAACATACGATACAGCCGTTCCTGTTCTTTACGGTCGTTCTCAAGGCAACCTCTAATGATGGTTTCCTCTGCCAAATCCCTAAGCTGTATTTGTTCCATAAGCTAATCTAATTAATTACGGCCCTTAGGTCACGGGAGAGCCTTAAAATCATCAAATCATACAATTCCCTATTATCTTCGGGGGTAATCAGAATGTAGTTTAACCTGTCGATTACATCAATTTCAGCATTGTCGAGCATAGAGCGTGGTATCCCACCCATCAAACTATAGGGATTAATTACCAGCTCCACATTATAGGTTTGGCCTACTATCAGAGTTATCTGCCTGGCAGCTGCCAAAGCAACAGTCTGCAAAGTGAGTACTTCATTTTCGGCCAATGCAAACACCACCTCTGCACGGAGTCCATCCTGTCGAGTGTAGCGGCCTTCCAACAAAAAGCCATAATTTTCAGCAGGAAAATCGTCATCATCGGCTCCTAGTGCATCATCATCG
Source organism: Bacteroidales bacterium (assembly GCA_035477775.1). Lineage (GTDB taxonomy): Bacteria > Bacteroidota > Bacteroidia > Bacteroidales > UBA7960 > UBA7960. The sequence continues at coordinate 21,705 of DATIKH010000083.1, forward strand.
ATTGGCATTAACATGACCTCCCAACGCATTGAATTGTACACCCCCTCCTGGATATCGAAATAATACATGGGCCTCAGAAATTGGGTTGGGGTCAAAACAAAGGTTCCAACCGGCCGATCGGGTCTGGTTGTAAATGCAACATCATTGCCTGCCTGTCTAACGCCATTAAACCGAATAGAATTGATTCCTAATATTGCCCTTGAAAAAGTGAAATATGCCGGAGTTTGATTAGTAACATCAAACCTTACATCGAAGTTTACCCTAACCGGCTCATTGTCATCACCTCCGGGCACTATACAAGATGGGAGGATAATAATAACCAACACTACCAGAATGCGTAAAATGATTTGTCTGAAAATAGCCTTCATGGTTAAATTCATTTCTTAATCATTAGACGTATAACAAGTTTGTAAGGTTGGAATCCCTTAAATTTTTTATCCACAATTTCAATCAAATATAAACAAAAATTTCTTTAATACAAAAACAGTTATAATTACACGGAGAATTCGAATGATCCGTGCTTAAATTCTGAATAAAAAACAAGATGCCATGAACTATGCAATTTATTTATTTTACCTAGGATCAAGAAAAAAAAATCAGGGGCACTTCAGGTTTTAAAATCCTTCAGATCTTCTTTGAGGTGAATTTGAGTAATCAGGTTTTTGATCAGTAGAAAAAGTGGGCTGTTTTCGGAGTAATCGGCAGCAGCAATGTAATCAACCCTTTTTTGTTCAATCATTTCAAGGCAAACCTGCCTTTGGCTTTTCGTTGTAGATGAAATTGTAGTGTCCGGGTTGTAAACGGCCACAGTCGCACCACCTTGGTATTTTACCATTTTCATTGCAGGCACATCGGTATCGCCATCGCCAATATAAATCATACGAGAAAAAGGAACCGGTTTTTCCGATTCTGGCATAAACTTGTTAATCAACGCATTATCGTATGAATTGTCAATCCCCTTGTTTATACGAAAAAGATACTGTGTCTTGCTGGTATAATTTATTGCCAGTGCCGGCCAAACAGCAGCGCCATGAACATCATACTTAAACCCAGAAGCAAAGATATTTCGGAAATTGTGGGCTATGGGAGTTCCTAAAATAAATTCGCGAAGTCCTGATGAAACAATATGATGGTCGATCTGCAGATTTAGGTTCGCCGCAAAAGAGTTGATCCTTTTAAAAAAGGTCTCCACTCCAGGAAAAAATGTGATTCCCTGCCCAAATTTCATAAAATCGGTTCGCTTCACGGACACTTTTCTTTCCTGTGCTTTGTGTAGCATCAACTGCATGTATGCAAGGATACCGTCCATATCATGGGCCACCGCCATGGCGTTGGCCTCAGTCCAAAACGATTCTTTATCAATGCCTAAATGTGGCAGAAAGGTGTGCTCCTGCATGTTTCCAGGAGCCAGAGTACCATCAAAATCGTAAATCAGAGCAACGGTTGCCATTTTTTTTCAACTTTAGTAGAAAGAATTCAAACAATTTTAGCAAAAATTGTTTAAATATAGATATTAAGTTGGCCTTATGGGTATCCACCCATTAAAAATATTTTAAGTAACAGGTTTCCATAAGCACCCTGGGATGTCCCTATCAGTAAATGGATTTGAATAGTTCAGGACAAAAGGAGCTTTTTTCTGCCAGTTTCGGTTTTGAGACATTAAAACAACAATGCATTTGCCCTTAATCGTTTTAAAAACTATTTTTACGGAAAAAAGGAGGGCTTTATGGAACTTACAACTTATTTCCTTGCCAGTTCAGGGGCAATCGCCACTTTGGTATTTCTGAGTATCCGTGTAAAAAAAATTGGGGTTGGCGCGGTTATAGCAAAATCCATTGCAAGTTTGTTTTTTATTGCCACCGCCGCAGCAGCCACAATGGCAATCGAAAGTTCCATGTTTGGCCCGCTGGTTTTGGTGGGCTTGGTGTTTGGTCTGGTTGGAGATATTTTTCTCGACCTTAAGGTTACATACAAAAAGGATAACGATCAATGGTTGTATGCAGGAATGGCTTCATTTACAGCAGGTCATATCATTTATTTGCTGGCAACGCTACTTGTTTTACCGCTTCCAGAATTAAACATTTTAACTCTTGTTGCAATACCAGCAATCCTTGCTGTAATATTCTCAATAGGTGTGCTTGTAGTTGCACCTTACCTGAAACTTCATTATGGTAAATTTACATTGCCTGCATTTGTTTACGCTTTTCTGCTTTCATTCTGGGTTTTCGTTACCGGAAGTATTTTAATAGTATCAGGCTTTTCTGTTCTATGGTTGATGCTTTTCCTCGGGGCGACATTATTTTTGATTTCCGACCTTATTCTTTCCATGCAGTACTTCGGTCCGGCTGAAAATGCCAATAAACCTACCTTGGTAGTAACCAACCATGCAACTTACTACCTGGCTCAATTTCTGATAGCCTGCTCCATTCTACATGCCTTGTAAATAATACAGAATTCACCTTGGTTAAAAAAAATTCCCCCGAACCATACCCCATGTTTTTATGAGGTAATGGTCCGCGGGAAAAACCAAAACATGAACAAATTTTAAGTAACCACGCAAAACTACTGTTTGCAGTTGTGCCTTAGAAGTTCTACCTCCTAATGCATCATAATTCGCATACCACCTCCCCTGCCCTGTCCCGGCCTGTGTGCAGCATCAAAGGTGTTTAGTGCCTGATTCAATGAGTAGGTAAATGTCAGAAGGAAGTATCTTCCAAGAGAATTGGTAACCTGGCGCTGAATAAAGTTGGCATCAACATTTTGGGTAACACCCAGATTCTGATCCAGGACATTAAATCCCGACAACCTTAGTTCACCTGCATTTCCCCTCAGGAAACTGGCCGAGAGAAAGAGATCGAGCATCGGAATGTTACGGTCGAACTCTTCAGTGCGCCCCTGATAAATCTGGTAGGAGAACGTTGAACCTAACCTGAAATTCTTCAAAAAGGTCCAGGTTATGTCCGAGCCATAGGTTTGATTCAGAAAAGCCTGTTCCAGGGTACGAAACTCGTAGCTTGTGAGTTGTTGATTAACAGAGGCTGTAAGGCCGGTTTCGAAATTATCGGAAGGCCTGAAAGAATACCTCAGGTTTCCGCTAATAATGTTATTTCTGATCTGCTGTTCAACATCATTCAAAATATTTACATTTTGAATATGGCTCAAAGTAGTTCCAGCCGACAAGCGGCTTTTAATGGCAGGAAAGCTCAGGTTGGTGTTCAAATTAGCCCTGAGGGTCATCGTTTGGTCAACATTTACCGGGCTGATGGTACGAATGAGCTGGTCGTTGATATTTACTGAATTGGTGATCGCATTCTCTGTAAGATCCGCGGAAAGGAACGTGAAGAATCCGAAATTATTGATTGGATTAAAGGTGCTGAAACGCACTGTTGCCCTATGGCGAAACGATGGTTTCAAAGCAGGGTTTCCCTGGTAGATGTTCAGTGGGTCGCGGTTATCGACCAATGGTTGAAGCTGAAGCAGCGACGGCTCCTGTACATTGGTAGAATAGTCGAAATTGAGCCTCCTGAAGCTCGAAAATTCGTAGTTAAACCTTACAACAGGCAACACGTGCGTATAGGACCGATTAATTTCCTGATTGTTTGTAAGTATAACCCCATCGAGGTTGCTAAACTGAACATTACTACCAACTGTTAAATTAAACCTGTCGCCAACCAGCCTGTAGTTGATCCCGGCACGCTGAAACAGGTAAGTATTGTGGAATTTGTTGGTAAGTTGCTGGTTTAAAACTGGCACTGCACCAACCAAATCGAACACTTCCTGATCTACTTCGTTAAAATTTTGGCTTATCCTGTAATTCGCTTCAAGGAACATATTGCTCGCAATTGGTTCGGTGTAGGTAGCGTTTGCTCCAAGAGTCCGGTTGGCGCTGTTTTGAAAATTGGTTTGAAACAGCAACTGGGTTATCGGATTGGTTCCAAAAAACCGGTTATCGGCTTCAAGGCTTCCATCCTGTTCGTTGCCTATCGAAGCAAAATTCAGCCCTGCAGTTAAGGTTCTCCCCGGTTTGTTAAGCCTTTGACGCCAAAGCAAATTGGCATCAAGGTTGTGTCTGTCGCCTTGAGCTATATTTATCTGCCTGCTTTCGTTCTGGGTACCTCCGAGCGAGTTCAGTGTTTGGCTAAAATTATTTGCTTCGGATTGGGTTGCGTTGAGGGTGGCATTCGACCTCAAAATGATACTGCTGGCCTGACTGAATTCATGTTCGAGACGCAGGCTCAGCCTATGGTTAAAATTACGGTTATCCTGGTAACTATTTTGGTCAAAAAAGAAATTGCCGGCTGGCATAAAATTTTCACGCTCAAGCTCTTGGCTTAAATCTTGGCCGAGTTGGTTATAAAAGTAGCTTGCTGTAATTTCAGTTTTATCCGACAGGTCGCGACTAAAATTGATACCGCCAGCCCAGGAAGTCATCAATCCATTGGTTGACGGACGGCCATCGAAAGAAACGGGAACATCAGTTCCGCCGCCGCCGCCACCCGTAACAGTTACCTGCATGCCGCCGCCACCACCGCCGCCAAAGTTTTGCGGGCCTCCGCTAAAATTCAGGAATTCGCCAATTGAAAACCCGGTCTGGTTCACATTGTTACCCATACCAAGAATGGAGATCTGACCTTTTGCATCGAAATGGTTGAGGTTGGTCCGACCCTGAAAACGGTTGTCGGTTCCATAGCCCAGGGTTGAGTTTCCGAAGGTGCCAATGCGGTGTTCCTGCCTGAGTTCGAGGTTGATGGTGCGTTCACGCTCCCCATCGTCAATGCCGGTAAATTGAGCCTGCTCCGAGCGCTGATCAAAAACCTGTACGGTCGAAATGGCTTGGGCAGGGAGGTTTTGGGTTGCCATTCTTGGATCGCGTCCGAAAAACTCACGCCCGTCAACCAATACCCTACGAACTGTTTCGCCCTGGGCTACGACATTACCGTCGGATTGTACTTCCATTCCAGGCATCCGCTTGAGCATATCTTCCACCACTTCGTTGGGTCTGGGCGCAAAAGCGAGGGCGTCGTACACAATGGTATCGCCACGCATCCGCATCTGTACCCGCTCCTGCGCAACGACAACCTCATTAAGTACCCTTTGATCGCCTTCAAGGAGAATTGTACCCATATCCAGAGTGGAGCCTTCGGGCGGGTTAATCTCAAAAAAGCGGGTAAGGTAGCCAACGTAAGTAATCCTTAAAAGGTAATTTCGGCGTTGTAAATTTTGGATAGAAAAATCACCATCAGCGCCGGTAATCCCAAAATTCAACATGATGGAATCTCTTGGGTTGAGAAGCAGGATTGTAGCGCCAGGCAACCCTGTTTGGTCTGAACCGGTTATTTTTCCCTGCACTGCAAAGTTTTGAGCCTGAGAAGTTAAACCGGTGAACAATAGAACCAGAAGCATTATTTTTGTTTTCATTTCAATCTCTTTAGTAATTAAAAAATCAGAATACCCTCAACATGGCGCCTGAACCAGGAGCATTTTGATTCATTCGTTGGCGTTGGGCCTCAATAAACTGGTTAAATTCCTTCCTTGTCATCACATCTCCCCTGGTTGGTTTAAGAATTTCTTCTGGCTTCACCTCGCGCAGGTCAATGCGCCGGGCCACCCAAACCCGCTCACCATTATTGATATCAACAGCAAGTACGGTTCCCGGGAGGGTTCCAAAACGGTCGGGTCCTTGAAACGGTGGCAACTTGGGAGCAAACCAGGCTGTGATTTCAACATTATTTACTGTATCTTTCTGCCAGGCCATCAGGCAAACGTGTCCGGCTATTACCATTGTTTCGTTGCCTATGCGCCAGGCGTCAATCTGCAGGGTGTCATCAATCAGAATGTTTCGCCCCAAAAATTCAAGAAACACCCTGCGTTGCCTTGTTACCTTATCGATAAAAGTTTCGGTACGGGGCATCCGCATCATACGCATACCTCCACCGCCTCCTGCTGCCGACTGTGCTGGGGTTACCTCCTGAGGCTTGTAGATGGAGGCCGTGGGCGAAAAAATTAATTGAAAAGTATCTGTCCGAAATTGGGGGATCATGTTTCGAAGGTCAGCCCTATTGGCAGGGAGGGTGCGGTGCATATCCATCCGCATCTCATATAAAATTACGCCTTGGCTTGTTTGTCCGAAAATATGGGGAGAAATTCCCAAAAACAACAAAACAAAGATTAAGAAGGTAGATTTCATAAAAAAGCCGTTTAATGGAAATATTGGTAAAAAACTTTGGGTATTAACTGAACTTCTGTTCTTCCTTGACTAGCATTATTTTTTAGGTTTAAAAAAAATCAAACATCTCTGTCAATTACAAACCACCCTAAATCAAATTATGGCACAAAGCTAATGCGGCCAAAAACGTCAGAAGGTTAATCTAAAGCTAAACATGGTTAATAAAAGGTTAATGCATACCACCATGAGTTAAATATGATTTAATTTTGAACTGCAAACCTGAGTGATAATCTCATGGTTCAAAACAAATTCTTTGACCTTTGATATAAAGGAAAGTTTCATTTTAAAAAAATTTTTTTTTGAAAAAGACCACCATCAGAATATTGCAACTTTTAATGGTTATCAGCCTGTTTTTCCTGGTGGCGTTACAATTGCTGTGGCTAAGATCAGAATATAGAAGTGCTTCCAATAGTTTCAGGCGCGAAGCCAATATGGTTTTTCGCAGTACGGTTCAACATGTAACCGACTCACTGTTTTTCAACCATTTCAGGCAAGGACCTGAATTTTTCTTTGACTCTTCACAAGTATCGGGTCCAGAAATAGATATTTCTGAAAACGAAATGCAAGGAAAGACGGGTCGGATAAAAATGGAGTTTTCGCATACCGGAGGCAATCCCGGACATGAAGACAGCCTAAAGAGGGTTACCAGAAATTTAATAATCGGGTACCCCGAAAGCAATACCGACAGCATGAATTTTGACGGCGAAAACGGGCGCCATAGGTCACATATGAGGTTTTTTTTCAATGCCTTTAGCCATGAAGTCGATATCGACACCTTAAAAAAACTTGTCCAGGAAGCATTGCCCAAACGACTTCAAAAGCTACCATTCACAATAATTAAACAGGAAGTGAATTGGATGGAGCGGGGTTGGAACAGAACCACCTCAAACCGAAACGACACCCTTCCATTTACTACCGGGTTCTATCCATTGGGTATAAATGCAATTTATGCGGCAAGCTTTGAAAACGTAAAGCAACACTTATTGACCGGTTTGCTCCCTCAAATAGGGTTCGCGGCTTTTATTACCGGACTTATCATGTTGCTATTTATACTGCTGCTCAAAACACTGCTGGCTCAACAAAGGCTCCTGGAGCAAAAAAATGACTTTATTGGAAATATCACTCACGAATTGAAAACCCCTGTAGCTACTGTTGGTGTAGCTCTCGAGGCCATGAAGAATTTTAATGTCCTGAGCAATATTCAAAAAGCCAATGATTATATTGATATGGCCCGAAAAGAGCTTGACAGACTGAGTATGATGACCGATAAAATACTGAAAACATCAATATTGGATTACGAAACTGACATTAAAGAAAACCTGGCTCCTGTTGACCTGAGTAAAGTTGCGGCAAAAGTGTATGAATCATTCAAACTCATTTCAGAAAAAAACAATAATGAATTTCTCTTCCAAAGTCAGGGCAATTGCTTAGTAAGCGGGCACGAAGAACATCTTACTCAAATTTTGTACAATCTTGTTGACAATGCATTTAAATATTCTGGTAAAGGTTCTGAAATACAAATAAAAGTTTTCGAAGCAAGTGATTCTGTGGTATTAACTGTTTCTGACAATGGCAAAGGTATCGCTCCGGTACACCACCATAAAATTTTTACAAAATTCTACCGGGTACCTTCAGGAAATGTACATACGGTAAAAGGTTATGGTCTCGGTCTAAATTATGTTGAGGGAGTGGTAAAAAGTCATCGGGGAAAGTTAACTTTGGAAAGCCAACTTGGCCAGGGAGCAGTTTTTGAAGTAAGACTTCCTAAACCTTAGAAATGGAAAAAACCCGCATTTTGTACGTTGAAGACGAACCGTTTCTGGCTCAGATTGTGCAGGAAAGTCTTGAAAGCCGAAATTTTGATGTATGCCTGATTTCAAATGGCGAAGATGCCATTCAGGCATTTTATGATTTTAAGCCACACATTTGCGTTCTGGATGTAATGCTTCCAATCCGCGACGGGTTTTCAATAGCCAAAGAAATAAAGCAAATTGAACCGGGGCTTCCCATTATTTTTCTTACTGCCAAAGGACAAACCGATGACGTTTTAAGGGGATTTGCATCAGGAGGCAACGACTATCTGCGCAAGCCATTCAGCATGGAAGAGCTTATCGTTAGAATGCATAATCTTTTGCATATTACGGCCAACAACCATTCAGGAAACCCTGTCAAAGGTTCACCCGAAAAAATTAACCTCGGAAATTTCGCATTTTTTCCCAATCTGTTTGAGCTACGCCATGAAGACACTACCAGAAAACTTTCCTTGCGCGAAACCCGCCTATTGCAAATGTTAACAGCCGATTTGAATAAACCGGTGCTTCGAAAGGAAATATTATTGGAACTTTGGGGAGATGATTCTTTTTATAATTCGCGCAACCTCGATGTATATATTTCCAAGTTGAGAGATTACTTTTCGGCCGAACCAAGCATTGAAATAGTTACTAAAAAGGGGGTTGGATATCACTTTATTGTAAAAGAGTAAAACAAAATTGAGTAAAATGCAATTAAACGGATACTATGCGTAGAGGAATGTAATCCTCCATATTTACCTCTAAATCTTTTGCTAATGAGTACGTTAAAAACAACATTTCGAATATGTCTGAAAGTCGCTTTGGCACTAATTATACCTGCCTGTTCCCCTAAAATTATACCGGCATTGGTGCATTGGCAACCTGCAAGTTTGAATGTGGCTCAGGGTTATGACTGGATGAACCCCGAAGAATTTGATGAAACCACCGGAATATACTATCGCATCTCCAATGATTTAGAAAATCTATACGTTTTTCTTCAAACTGAAAATCCAGCTTCACGGGTGAAGATTCTGCGAGCGGGAATGGAAATTCAGATTGATACTCTTGGTGGCAATGAGGCGCATAGTATCGTTAGGTTTCCATTGGAGGAAAACAGAATAACGCTTTTCGACGGAGTTCCGGGAATACGCCCGGCTTTACATCCTACAGCCCAAAGAGATCGCCAACAAAGACAAGATCCCGTTGCACTGTTCAACGATTTTATGGCCAACCAAACCCACATGGCAATTACCGGATTCAAAAATCACAGAATTGGAAGGGTGCCGCTTGATGCCCAAACCGGGATTCAGGTAAACCTGAGCACCGATACGGCAGGAGTCATTTTTTACAGGGCAATAATTCCCCTGGAAACATTTTATCGAACCCTTGACCCGGGGCAAAAATCTACTTCACCATTTACCCTTAACATTTTAATAAGGGGAGTTGAAACGCCCGGTATGATGCTAATCAGGGATTTTGGACCCGGCACTTCACCTGACGGGCGAACCATGCCTCCTGGCACCGGAGGTATAAACCAACCAGGATTTGGAGCACGTCCGCCCATGATGCGCCCTCCCGGAACAAGAGAAATGCAGGAGCTGCAGCGAACCCGCAGTTTCAGGATTGGGTTTCAATTAGCCACACAACCGGCATCCTGAATTTCGGATACTTTTATTGAGT